>CAYSXY010000012.1:0-50365 GCA_964435165.1 uncultured Rickettsiales bacterium | reverse complement strand
CCATCCCCGATAACTTCGCCGTGCAGGACATGGATGACGATGACTACCCCTTCTAGCACCCCTGCCAGCGCTGCCGTCCCATCATCCAAACGACCGCCCTTGCCGAAAAAAGCACAACCGACCGGTATTGAACGCACCTTCGGCAAAGATGAAATCATCGTCAGCAAAACAGATACAAAAGGCATCATTACCTACACCAATGATCTCTTTGTCGAGATGTCCGGCTACAAGAAACACGAATTAATTGGCATGCCGCACAGCATTATCCGCCACCCGGATATGCCGCGCTGCCTCTTCAAACTCATGTGGGATCGTATTCGCAACGGCGAAGACATTTATACCTATGTCAAAAATATGGCCAAAAATGGCGACCATTACTGGGTCATCGCCCAGGTCAGCCCACTTTTTGGCGAAAGCTACTCCTCTCACCTGCGTAAAGACGCCTACAATGTCGCACGCAAGGAAATTGTCGGCTACCTTTCCTATCGCCGCTGCCCGGTGCGCAAAGTGCTGCCGAAAATAGAAGAGCTATACGCCCTGCTTAAAAAAACCGAAGATAACGCTATTGACCCCAAGGAAGGGCTGGCACTGTCCTATAAAATGCTAACGCAGGATTTGAACGCCAAAGGCCTGTGCTACGACGATTTTATTCATAGTTTTGATTGAGAGAGAATTACTCATACTCTTCACGCACAGCCGCCAGACTGGCCAGCCGCGCCACCAATCCCAGCACCCGTAAATCGCAGTGCGGGCCTTGTTCCTGCATCTGATCCAGCGCAAGCACACTCTCGCCTTCATCACAGAGCGATGTGAACGACATTCCCACTGCATTCAGATTCGCCCGTGCATCACGGCTGGCATGAACGCGATAAGCGCCCCCCACCGGCACGCCATTCACCAGATAGATCATGGGCTCGGCGGTCTGGCCATTGACATAATCGGCCGTTGGCACACCCTCCTGAATCACCACATCCGTATTCACCACCCCGCCTTTGATGGCATGCATTTTTTTCCTCAACTTGCGGTTCATCTCAAACACTTCCTCGCTGGAGCGTACCGTCATAATCCCCATGCCATAGGTACCGCTATCCGCCTTGATAAAGACAAACGGCTCCTCCTCAATCCCATGGCGTGCGTAATGGCCTTTGAGGCGATCCAACACTTTCTCCACGCCGAGCGCGACACATTCCAGCCCTTTCATCTCCATAAAATTCACCACACCACAATGGTGAAATTCCGTGGCAATCAACCAGGGATCATCCACGCCAAAGGCCTCAGAAAAAGCGGTTGCCACCCGCCGAAAACTTGCAAAATGCGCTGACTTACGCCGCCGATACCACCCCATGCCTAATGGCGGCATAATACGCTGCTCCACACCGTCCAGCACATCAAGCCGACCATCACTCATATCATTGTTGATCAACACCATGTCAGGCTCAAACCCGTCGCGCGTCGTGATACGGTTCCCGTCACGCCGCAACGGATGTACCAGAATGTCATGACCGGAAGCCGTCGTCAGTTCCATCACCTCATCCAGTGACGAATCCGGGCTGCCAAGCACCACCTCGGCCCCCGCTGCACGCAATATCTCCACCAGCACATGCAGCGAATCCAGGTATTTCAGGTTACGGGTATGCGCTTCGGGCACCACCAGCACGCGCATGCCGGGCTCAATCGTCCGCTCGGCAGCATGCACGGCACGGCGTATCGCGCTCTCAGACAGATTATTAAACCCGGCAGGAAAGAGGTTCGTATCCACCGGCGCTAATTTATAGGCCGCGCGTCGCAAATCGACCGAACTATAGAAAAACGGCTCTGTTTCAGCCCACTGAGCCGCAAACCAGGCTTCTATAGCATCGGCCTGCTCCTTCGCCAGCGCCGCCAGCAATTCAATACACTGACTCATCATATTACCTAGGCCCTATTGAGGAATAATTTAATATTTTGTTGTGAGCAAAGATGTTCATCTCGCAAGGCAACGTGCGAAGGGAAATGTGGTTCATTTTTCAAGCGCGTTAACGCAGCGAGGGGAAATCTTTGCCACAACCTGCAAGGCCATGGCTGATCTTGTCGATGAACGGCAGAAAATATGTTCTGATGATGAACCACATCACCATCAATATGCTCGATGTTTCTCACCAATATCAGTCTCATGGCAAAATCCTTAAATTATTCCTCAATAGGGCCTAATATTATGATTAAAAGACGGCGCAGCATCCCAATCGCCGCGCAAACATTGCATCGCCGCTAGCGCTGCAATAGCAGCTGTATCCGCACGAAGCACCCGTGGGCCCAATCCAACCCCAACCGCGGCCTGACAACGCGCAATCATGGCCCGTTCCTCCTTTGAGAATCCTCCTTCGGGGCCTATCAACAATGCCAATGTGCCGCGGTTCAGATGATCGTCTTTCGCCCAATTTAGGAGTGACATCCCAGAGCCTGTCTCATCAGCATGCAGCAATGACATATCATCTCGTTGCGTCGCTAACAATGCTGGCAATGCCAGTGGCTCACAGACTTCCGGCACGGTTAATCGCTCCGACTGCTCTGCTGCCTCAATGGCATTAGCGCGCAGCCGCTCCTGGTTAATCCGCGTCACTATCGTGCGCTCTGTCATGACCGGCTGCAGGCATGTCACCCCCAACTCGGTCGCTTTTTGCGCCAGATAATCGATACGCCCAAACTTAATCGGAGCAAAACACAGTGTCAGCGGAGGTTCCCCGGTTTGTTTACGCAATCGAACATCGCAGCGAACCGTCACTTCCCGACGACTCACCTTGGCAATCTCCGCGCGCCATTCACCATCTACGCCATTGAATAACGCAATGGCATCTTGCGGCTTTAACCGCATCACCTGCAACAGGTAATGTGCACGTTTTCCAGTAATCACCAATGATACCCCCTCAGCCAGTGCATCAGACACAAAGAGCCGGGTACGCGGGGAAGAAGAACTCATAACGATACGGATTCAGAAAGCCAGGCCATACAAAGAAACTTGCGTTCTGCCCTTGCGGGAAGTATCGCAATAAAAGACACGTAATATCGCTAAAAACAGCCAATGACCAGCACTGCCTTGCACCTCGCACCTGCATCATGGAAACCGTATCTGGAACTGATGCGTCTGCATCAACCCACAGGTATCTGGCTGCTGCTCCTGCCATCCTTATGGGGAATCACACTGGCACCGGGTGGCTGGCTCCGATGGGACCTGATGCTGCTTTTCCTCGTCGGAGCAATCGTCATGCGCAGCGCCGGCTGTGTTATCAATGATTGGTGGGATCGTGACATCGACCGTCATGTCGCACGCACGGCCACGCGCCCATTAGCCGATCATCGCCTCTCCGCAAGACAGGCGTTTATCTTGTTAGCGGCGCTGCTGGCCTGCGGCTTACTGATATTACTACAACTGCCGCGGGTTAGTATTCTGCTAGGCGTCGCCAGCCTGCCACTGATTATCCTCTATCCACTGATGAAACGCCTCACCTGGTGGCCACAGCTTTTTCTCGGCATCACCTTCAATCTCGGCATACCGATTGGTTATGCAGCCGTCACGCAAACCACCAGCCCAGCCTGCTGGCTCTTCTACTTATCCGCCATTTTCTGGACATTGAGTTACGATACCGTTTATGCGCATCAGGATAAACAGGATGATGCGTTAATCGGCGTCAAATCCACGGCACGAAAACTTGGCCGATATACACAGCCCGTTGTCAGCCTGTGGCTACTCCACATGGCCGCCCTTATCATTATTGCGGGTGCCGTCGCTGAGCTCCACTGGCCGTTTTATGCTGTTGCGCTTGCCAGCATGGCATACAATCTGGGGTTGCTTTGGCGAACCAATCTCGACCAGGCCACATGCGCAATGCATTTTTTTAAGGCGCAGCGCTGGGTTGGGCTGATGATCTGGTCTGCACTGATCGTCGCTGCGGTCAGCAAGCATATGATGTAACCCTAAAAAAACGGGGTCAGACGGCAGGATATAAGAACTTCATTAACCATTCTAATGCTATGGTGTGAAAGTGCAAAAGACAATACATGGCTGCGCTACCACACGCACCATTAACAATGACAGAAAAGAAGCATCAGCATGGCATCTAACGCTGATCAGGAACAAAACCTCTGGCTGCAACACGTACTCACCAGTACGGGAGTTGCTTTCTATGAATGGGATTTGGCAAATAATACGCTAACATGGTCGCGTAACACCTCCGACGTACTGCACATTAACGGGCATGATATCAGCACCGTTGACGGTTTTACGGCCTTAATTCCCGATCGGCTGCGCACAGGCCTGCATGAAGAGCGAATACGGCAGTCGCGCGGAGACTCTCGACGCTACCATATGGACTACCATCTGGAATTGCCGCATGGCGATGTGTTGAATGTGTCTGAATCCGGTCAGCAAGTGCATGATGATCATGGACAGGTCATCCAGCTGGTCGGTATGATCCAGGCAGGTGAATCTGCTCACAGCAGTGACGATAGCAACCCTGAAATCTACCGCTACCCGGCCTTATTCGTGCAGTCACTGGATACGGCACTCGACACGGCCACGCAGCGTGGAGACGAAACCGGCGCGCTCATTATTGTCTCCATTGATAACCTGGCGATGATCGTCAGTGGCTATGGGCATGATAAAGCCGAAATGATCCTCAATGATGCCTGTGCGGCTATCCGCGAGGAAATGGGCCCGCAAAATCAACTCTACCGCATTCAGCGCGATCAATTTGCCGTGATTTGCCCGGATATCACCAAAGAGTCACTGATTGAACTCAACCGAAAATTGCTCAATATGCTTAAACGGTTTGGCCGGGAACGCTCCAATACACCATTGCATATTGTTGCAAGTACAAGCTGTATTGCTTTCGCCGAATGTGAGCATGAGAGCGAACAGCCTCTATCGGCAACCGATATTATTGACAGCGGCTACATCAATCTGCGCGGCAATCACGATCGAATTGGATATTATCCTGATGGCCGACGCGGTGAATCCTCTGAAGATTCACTGCAACAGATGGAAATGGCGAATTATCTCCATGACGCTATTTTCGATGATCGCCTCCGCCTTGCCTATCAACCAATCATCAATGCCTCGAACGGTGAAATCTCGCATTATGAATGCCTGCTGCGACTGGTGGGGGATGATGGCAGCCTGACCTCGGCCGGCGCCTTGATTCCGGTAGCCGAACGCATGGGATTGATCGATATTATCGATCAAATGGTGTTGGAAATGGTTGTCGAAGACTTGCTTCGCCATCCGGAAGTCCATCTGGCCTTCAATATTTCCAATCTGACCACCAACGATATGGACTGGCTAGATACCTTCATTCGGGTGCTGGAAGCAACGCCGGAAATCGCTCCCCGTCTGATGGTAGAAATCACCGAAACGGCAGCACAGAGAGATTTGAAAGATGCCGCGTATTTCGTCGCCGCCATTCAGGCCTTGGGCTGCCGCGTTGCCCTGGATGATTTTGGTACCGGCTATACATCCTTTCGCCAGTTGAAAGCACTATCCTGCGACCTGATCAAAATCGACGGCACCTTTATTCGTGATTTGGAGGCCAATGCCGACAACAAATTCTTTGTCAAAACCCTGCTCGATTTCATTCACGGCTTTGGCCTGGAAGCAGTCGCAGAATGTGTAGAAACCGGAGAAAGTGCGAAAATTCTGATGGATCTTGGCGTTCATTATATGCAGGGCTACTATTTCGGCAAACCGATGAATTATCGGGTATGGCTGGATAATGGCGCGTACGCTGCCGATGACACCATGAAAAAAATGCTTTAATCCTGAAGCGCCGTTACCTGACCTGCCATCTCGGCGTGAGTGTGCTTTTCGGCACTCGTCAATAGCTGATCCAACTGATCGGCCAACCGATCCATATTATAGTCAACGACGCATTGCTGACCATTCAGGCCAATCGCACGCATTTTATTCGGCTCCATCTGAGCTTGTGTCAGAGCGCGTGCCAACGCTTCTGCATCACCCGGGCGCACTAACAAGCCATTATCCTCGTGCTGTATCAGCGCAGTCGGGCCATCACAAGCAGTGGCAATCACCGGCACGCCATAGCGCCATGATTCGAGTATCGCCAAACCAAAACTCTCATGCAGCGATGGCAGAACCGTCACATCAATATGGCTGAAAAAGGCAGCTTTATCGCCAACCCATCCCAGAAAGCGCACATGATCCTTCAATCCAAGCAATGCCACACGCTCATGAAGCTCTTTTTGCAACGGGCCTTCACCCGCAATCCAGCATTCAAAAGGTTTGCCGCGGCTACGCATTAATTCCAGCGCATTCAAGAGCTCATTCCAGCCTTTTTCCGGTGTCAGTCGACCCATCGCCCCAATGACGGGCACCTCGCCATCTCTCAATACGGGCGGACGCTCCACCGGGCGTACATCGGCCAGCACATTCGGAATCATATATAATTGATGAACGTCATATCCTGCCGTGCGAAAAGCCGATTGCATCGCCTGATTGACGGTGATGAGTATATCCATCCCTTCGCAACGTTTGGCCTTACCTGCATGGCTGACACCAATACGCAACAACTCATGCTTTACCGCTGCCTTGGCCAGCATATGCATTGCTTTACCATTATGAGCAATCACAGCGCCCGGTTTGTAATGGTCGATGAGTTGGCGCAAACAACGAAATGCGTGAAAATCATACATGCCACGGCATCGCAGAGCCACCACCGGGCAGGCAACATCATTTAAGTACCCTGAAATCGCGGCATCCGGGTCACACACCGCAATCACTTCATGCCCCCTGCTTTGCAAAGCATGGGTATAATCGATGAAAGCCTGTTCCAACCCGCCTCTCACGCGGCTGAACATCAGATGAAGGATACGCATAGCGAGATGACGATGGTTCTTACTGCAAACAACTATACTGCCTGCGAGGCTTACCTGTACAGCAGTATTTTTTCAAACACACCGTAAGCCACTGTTATGGCATATAAATACCGCCATTCACATTGAGTGTCTCACCGGTGATATAGCCAGCCTCATCACCCGAGAGAAATACCACGGCGCGTGCAATCTCTTCTGCGCTACATAAACGCTGCGTGGGAATGCCTTTGACAATACCGTCCAAAATCTCAGGTTTAACGGCTCGCACCATCTCGGTATCCGTATAACCGGGCGCGACAATATTCACAGTAATGCCTTTGGTTGCTGTCTCACGTGCCAATGATTTGCTAAAGCCCATCATCCCGGCTTTTGCAGCGGCGTAGTTGCTCTGACCAAATTGGCCAAGCTGGCCGTTGACGGAACTGATATTCACAATCCGGCCGAATTTTTTGGCCCGCATAGTGTCAATCACCACCCGCGACATGTTGAAGCAGGAGGTAAGGTTAGTTTGTACCACTGTCCCCCATTGCTCCGGCGACATTTTATGTAGCGGTGCATCTCGCGTAATCCCGGCATTGTTGACCAGCACTTCGACCGTGCCACCCAACTCTTTTTCCACACGCTCAACCCCATTGCTGCAGGACTCATAATCTGCCACATCCCACTTAAAGACGGGAATCTTGTTATCTTTGCTGAATTTCTCAGCAGCTTCCACATTGGAGGCATAATTCGCCGCCACCTTAAACCCTGCCTCTTTCAAGGCCAGCGCAATGGCCGCACCAATGCCACGCGTTCCACCCGTCACTAATGCTATCCGTGCCATAATCTATCTCCTGACTATTGATTCTCTTAGTTTGTTAAATTCTATCGTGGTTATGATCGATGAGCGCGTTTTGCTTTTGTTGTATGCAAGGCATCCAAGGTGAGCCGCGCGGAGCCTACACAGCAGTAGGTGAGCACGGCAAGCCCGCAGGATAACGCCGCATACGGCAAAATGAAAATGCGCTAATCATCGTTCGACGCAAAGGGCAATCCCCATCCCTCCCCCAGCACACAACGTCGCCAGTCCTTTTTTCGCATCGCGGCGCTGCATCTCATGCAAAAGCGTCACCAACACCCGTGCACCAGAGGCACCAACGGGATGCCCCAGCGCAATCGCACCACCATTCACATTCACTTTATCGGTATCCCATGCCATTTCACGATTCACGCAAATAGCCTGCGCGGCAAACGCCTCATTCGCTTCGATCAGGTCAAGATCATCAGTCGACCAGCCAACCTTCTTCAATAGTTTCTGACTAGCCGGAATGGGCCCGGTCCCCATGATTTTTGGCTCGACGCCGACATGTGCCCACCCCTTAATCGTCGCCAATATGTTCAGCCCGCGCTTCTCGGCTTCGGCACGTGTCATCAGCACAACGGCGGCCGCACCATCATTGATGCCGGATGCACTACCGGCCGTAACCGTCCCTTCCTTATCAAAGGCCGGGCGCATTCCGGAAAGGCCTTCCGCCGTCACGCCCGCTTTCGGATGCTCGTCTGTATCCACCGTGATGTCGCCTTTGCGATGTTTGATCACTACCGGGACAATCTCGTCTTTAAACTTGCCGTCCTTCATTGCCGCTTCGCATTTTTGCTGCGAGTGTGCGGCAAATGCGTCCTGATCTTCGCGACTGATCTTAAATTGCTTGGCGATATTCTCTGCCGTCACGCCCATATGATAATGATTGAACGCATCGGTCAGGCCATCAGCAATCATCGAGTCACGCAGCTCGCCATTGCCCATCCGAATACCAAGCCGCACATCGGCCGTAAACGGTGCCATCGTCATATTTTCCTGCCCACCGGCAATCACAATCGCGCTATCGCCATTGGCAATCGCCTGCATACCCAGTGCCACAGCGCGTAAGCCCGATGCACACAGCTGATTGACACCCCATGCCGGCACATCAACGGGAAGTCCGGCATTGACCGATGCCTGGCGGGCCGGATTCTGGCCCATACCGGCCGTCAGAATTTGCCCGATGATCACTTCCGATACATCTTTACCCGCAATACCGGTATCTTCTATCAACGCCCGAATCACCGTCTCACCCAACAGATGGGCCGGGGTTTTGCTAAATGCTCCGAGAAACGTACCAATCGCGGTGCGCTTGGCACCAACAATCACAACATCATTTGCGGACATAAACGATTCTCCTTTTTTCACGTGAGATCAATAGCAATGGATCAATGACAGAATTATGATGAATGTGGAGGTTGGATTAACCGTGCTTACCGCGACTGTCCAGCATTTTCGATGACACGCTGCAGCAACGGCTTCCACAATACCGACTCTGCTCGTCGCCCAACAATCATCCCGACATGACCACTATCAGCACGGATATGATCAACCTCAGCCAGTTGGGCAGTCAACGAGTGACTGACGGCGGGCGGCACCACCGTGTCATGCTGCGCCATGGCCACCCAGATTGGGCATGTCACTTGTTCCGGCCGGACCGGCAACCCATTCACCTTCCAGTTGCCACGTGCCGGACGATTCTCCAGGGGCCAATGAAACAGACAATCATGCGCAACCGCCTCACCCAGCGCAACCCCATCATGCGTCCAGCTTTCCAGTGCAACAAACCAGTCACGTTCCGCTTCACCCTCCAGCTGATGGAACTGCATAAATTTACGTGCATAGAGCAATGGATCATGACGATAAAATAAGGGCTGTAACAACCATGGCGGCAACCCGCCCTCGCGCGCGATCACCTCCCTCAATTCTGCCTGCACCGCATCTCCCAGGACCAAATGCATACGTTCATCCGCATGAAAATCCCATGGGGTAGCCAACAATAACAGTTGCGAGAGATAGTGAGGGTATTGCTGTGCAGCCGCCAGCGCCATCATGCCGCCCATGCAATACCCCGCCAGGTGAACGGGTTGACCGGTTACCTCCGCAGCACTGCGCAGAGCAGGCCCAAGATAGGTGGTGATATACCCCGCCACATCCAGAGCCTGCTCAACTTCACCTGGACTTCCCCAGTCGAGCAATAATACACGCACACCATGTGCCGCAAGGTAACGTGTGATGCTATGCTCTTCCATTAAATCGAGAATGTAAGCTCGATTGATCAGTGACGGGATGAACAGCACCACCGGCGCGTCAGCTTCGACCGGATATAGTGAGCCATAATCCAGCAACCGAACAGCAGCCTGCTGCCATAAAACTGCTGGAGGGTCACGCTGCAGGAGCGGCACAAATCGCATGGATGCCTGACAAAATTCCTGAAATCCGTGCAGAAAGTGCGTCAGTCCATCTGTATCCAACACCTGGCCTAACACACGATCAGCCGCATCCTGAACGGAGTCAGCGCTGCTTGCGCTGCCTGCGTTTGGGTGAAGCTGTGCCCGGCTGTTTAGAGCGGTGGCGTTCTCCCCTGCGCTTCGGCGCATGTTCATCCCGCCCATGAGAGCGGATGGCAGATCTTTCGGCTTCGAGTTCGGCAATGCGCTGCTCACACTGTTCAAGCCGCTGGAGGAGTGCAGCATATGCCACAGGTTGCATTGTAGCATCATCCCGGCCATGGTCATCGTCAGGCCGCGCTGCTGCGCCGGGGGCACGGGATTGCTGCATTGCCTGTCCTGTTGATCCATGGGATGCGCCCTCCTGCACTGACGCTGCGTCATTCACATTCGCCGCTACCGGCGCAGCATAAGCTCGCTGCATATGTTCGACAAGCACCAGCATGGCACGAATCGCTTCCGGATCCGCAAACATGGAGGTGCATTGCCGCTGCCATGCCTCCATGGCCGCCCAGGGCGAACTCGCACCACCCGACCGTTCACTTTCATCCGCAGCTGAATGCTGCGCTTGTGTATGATGTTGGTAGGAATGATTCATCATCTTCAGTATAGTCGTTGGATTTCATGCTGCAATATGCTAAGGGACAGAAAGCATAGCATAGGGAGAGCATGTGATGAACGCAACGCGTAAGGATGACGAGATCGTCATCATCAAAAAATACGCCAACCGGCGCTTATATAACACCGATACGAGCGTCTATGTCACCCTTGACGATTTATATGACATGGTCAAACAGGGGCAGGACTTTGAAGTGCGGGATGCCAAAACCAGCGAAGATTTGACGCGCTCGGTTCTCACCCAGATTATTTTCGACCGCGAATCGCGCGGCATGAATAACCTGCTGCCAATGAACTTCCTTAAGACCATCATCAGCTTCTACGATGATCAAAAACTCAAGCCTTATCTACCGGCTTACCTGGAAGCCAGCCTGAATATGTTTGTGAAAAATCAGGAACGCTGGATGGAAATGATTCAGCAATCCTCCCCCTTTTCACCCCCCTCCATGCCATCTTTCAACGATGCCATGCAGCATTTCAACCCGGTTGAGAATCTGGAAGAAATGACCAAGCGCAATCTTGAACTGTTTGAACAAACCATGAATATGTTCAATCCCTTTGGCACTGTGTCAGGCGATAGCGATAAAAAGAAGTAACGAGCGTTATCTCCACCTTACCTCATCATTAAATCAATTAGCTATGTGTGTGGGCAAGAGCGCGTCGCCATTTGGCGATGATACAGAGATACGCTCCCAGTAATAACAGGCTGGTCGGCTGAAGACCCAGTTGGTCACCCATCACATATCCCATTAAGGGTGCCGTACTGAGCAACAACCAGTATTCGCGCTCCCAACGCAGCCAGCCATGCGTCTGGTTGTGATGCCACAGACATAAGGCGGCTGGAGCCAGCAGACACAGATCATAGTGATAGATGAAGGGCGTGACCAATACCGTCGCCACCAGCAAGGAAGCTACCTTAAACATCATACCCACGCGACTGCGCCATATCAGCACACAACACAGTGCGATGGAAAACGCCACCACCCCATGCACCCCATACGCAATCGGAGGCTCTACTTCCCATGACAACAGCAGGCTGAAGAGACTTGTCATCTGTGCGAGGGGCAACAACCCTTCTTCTACAAGGCGACGTGTTTCTGCGGTCGATGCGATAAAGGCCTCCCACACCTCCCATCCGAGTATCACCCCGCTGATCAGACATAACATGGTGGCTGAAAGGCCCATGGCGATACAACCGCGCCAATACCCTCCGGCAATCAACGCAAACGGCAATAACAGCGCCAGTTGCGGTTTCATAACCAGACAGCCCCCGATAATACCGGCCAGTAACGGGCGCTTCGGCAAATGATAGAGACAGGCGGCCAGAATCGCCGCCGTCAGAAATCCGTTCTGCCCCCAGAGCATATTCACCCAGATGGCAGTAAAACCGGCCAGCATCACCCAGCCAGCTCGCATTGGCATGAGCGGGTAAAGCGCCGTGAGCAATAGCGCCAGCGTTGCGACCATCCAGATCAGATAGGCTACCTCAAACGATATCAACCCTAACGGGGCAACGGCCAAAAAAAACGGAGGCGGATAATACCAGCCCACCTGACCGGCCAGGGTAGGAATCGCGTCACGCTGCACGGCACTGATGCGCTCCAGATCATAGGCACTGACTGCCTCTCCTTGCCACATCAGTTGCGATGCCGCCCAGAATGCCACCACATCCGACGTACGTGCATCCCCGGCATCCGGCCCGCTGCGCGTCATGCTAGTAGCCAGTACTCCTCCCATCACCACAAGAGCAATAATCGCATAGGCGGTCACTCGTGACGGATTCAGCCAATGAGATGAGGGGTGATCAGAAGACGCAGCCATATCACGCTGCTACCACAGAGCCATTAACAATCTTTATCCCTGTTGCCGAAAAGTGCGGCCAGCTATCTAATCAAAAAGCAAGCAGCTTTGCCAGTTTGACACTCGATAGGGCCGACACTTCTTTGAGCAAGGGTTCAGAAATCGGTTGATCGACATCCAGCAGCGCCAGCGCGTCACCGTCGCTGCTACGCCCCAGATGGAAGTTCGCAATGTTGATGCCGTTATCGCCAAGCAACTTACCCAAATCGCCAATCAAGCCCGGTTTATCTTCATTATTCACATAGAGCATATGGGGCGACAGTCCCGCTTCCAGCCGGATGCCATGCACATCCACAATGCGTGGTTCATCGAGAAATAACGTTCCCTCCAGGACACGGCGACGATTTTCCGTCACCACAACTACACGCATCAGCGTATGATAATCGCTGCTGTCATGGCGTACATCCGAGACTTTAATGCCACGCTCCTTGGCAATAACCGGCGCATTGATCAGGTTCACGCCTTCGGCAATCGCTGACAACAACCCTTTCACAGCAGCCGATACCAATGGTTTGGTATTGGACAATTGCGCGGCTTTTCCTTCCAGTTCAATGATGATTTCTTTCAGACCGGATTCAGTGATCTGCCCGGCGAAACTGCCAAGCTGCTCAGCAAGCGTCAAATAAGGCTGCAATTTCTTAGCCTCTTCCGCACTGACTGACGGCATATTCAGCGCATTGGTCACGGTGCCATTCACCAGATAATCCGCCATCTGCTCGGCTACTTGCAGTGCTACATTCTCTTGTGCTTCTGCGGTGGATGCTCCTAAATGCGGCGTGGCGATGAGTTGCTCTATGCCAAAGAGCACATTTTCTTTCGCAGGCTCTTCTTCAAACACATCAAGCGCCGCCGCCGCCACCTGTCCGGATTCCAATGCCTCTTTCAAATCCGATTCAACAACCAGGCCGCCTCGAGCACAATTGACAATCATCACGCCTTGCTTGCACTTGCCAAATGCTTCTTTGCCTAAAATACCACGCGTGGCATCGTTAAGCGGCGTATGCAGCGTGATGACATCGGCCTGAGCCAGCAACTCATCCAACTCAACCTTGGCAATATTCATCTCTTCTGCACGCTCATGCGAGAGGAATGGATCATAGCCGATCACTTTCATCTTCAACCCTTGGGCACGGTCGGCCACTATCGAACCAATATTACCTGCCCCGATAAGGCCCAACACCTTGCCGCACAACTCCGTGCCCATAAATTTCGATTTTTCCCATTTACCGGCATGGGTCGAACTATTCGCCTGTGGAATCTTGCGTGCCATTGCCATCATCATGGCAATCGCATGTTCCGCCGTGGTGATCGAGTTGCCAAATGGCGTGTTCATGACCACCACGCCTCGCGCCGTCGCCGCGGGAATATCGACATTATCAACGCCAATCCCGGCCCGCCCAACGACTTTGAGGTTGGATGCTGCCTCAATGATCTCTGCGGTCACTTTCGTCGCCGAGCGAATAGCCAACCCATCGTAATCACCTATACAGGCTTTGAGTTCATCGGGCGACATCCCGACCTTTACATCAACATCAACCCCACGTGCTTTGAAAATATCAGCCGCTTTAGGACTGAGTTTGTCGGATATCAATACCTTCGGCATCGTCACATATTCCTTACATCATCTATTTCGTTCATTATTCACTAGATAGTATCGTCACGAGATGGAGAATGTGACGACACTATCAAATTCAAGCAGCCGCTTTCATTTCCTTCACCTGGCCAAATGCCCAGTCAAGCCAGGGGAATAACGCGTTCAGATCATCCGCCTCAACCGTCGCCCCACCCCATAAGCGCAGGCCGGCAGGCGCATCGCGGTAGGCACCAATATCATAGGCCACCCCTTCCTGCTCAAGCAGCGTTACTATCTGTTTTGCTTTGGCCGCCTGCTCATCGGACGGCAAAGAAGCATACCAGCGATCGACAATTTTCAAGCAGATCGATGTGGAAGAAATCGTAGCATCATCTTCCGCCAGAAAATCGACCCACGACGTCGCATCAACCCAGTCGGACACGGCTTTCAAATTTGCCTGAGACCGTCGAATCGTCTCCGGCAGGCCACCGATCGATTCCATCCAGCGCAAACTATCCAGCGCATCTTCAACCGCCAACATGGAAGGCGTGTTGATCGTCGCTCCCTCAAATATCCCTTCAATCAACTTACCTTTTTTGGTCAGACGGAAGATTTTCGGCAGCGGCCATGGCGGGCTATAACTTTCCAGCCGCTCAACAGCACGCGGACTTAGAATCAGCACCCCATGCGCCGCTTCGCCTCCCATCACTTTCTGCCAGGAGAAGGTGGTCACATCCAGCTTTGACCACGGCAATTCCATGGCAAACACCGCCGACGTCGCATCACAAAACGTCAAGCCGCGGCGATGATCTTCAATCCAGTCACCATGCGGCACACAGACCCCGGAAGTCGTTCCGTTCCAGGTAAATACAATGTCGTGGTCAGGGTGCGCCAGCCCTAAATCCGGCAGTTGTCCATAATCCGCATGAAAATAACGCGCTCCTTCGAGCTTCAATTGGTTTTTTGCATCGGTCGCCCAACCGGACCCAAAACTTTCCCATGAAAAAATATCAGCCGTGCGCTGACCGAGCATGGTCCACATTGCCATTTCAAACGCACCGGTGTCAGACGCCGGCACAATGCCAATGCGATAGTCGGAAGGCACACCTAATAGCGACCGTGTCAGGTCAATGACTTCCTTCAGTTTCTGTTTGCCGACCTTCGCCCGGTGCGAACGCCCGAGAGCAGCGTCGCTCAGTGCATCAAGCGACCAGCCGGGACGCTTGGTTGTCGGACCGGAGGAAAAACACGGATTCGCAGGGCGGGTTGTCGGGGTCATAGACTCATGCTCTTGTTCATTGCCATCAATCATATGCGCGATAAATGCGTGCTACACCTGTTCTTGCATATATTGTGCGTGTACATAACGCAGCCACGCGCAAGAATCCATAGCCGATTCACACTTTTTCTAATGTGGCGCTTCCGCTTCGCCGCTTTATTCGCTGATAGAATCCAGATAGTGTCGTCACGAGATGGATAATGTGACGGTACTATCTAGAATTTCAACACCGGCACCAATGATGCATGATCATCAGTCCATGCTGAAATCGACGGATCTGTTTGTAGAGGAAACCACGCCGGGTAGGCCTCCAAAAATCGATCCATTGTCGCACGGTCATCCGCCACCAATGCCCACAAACTCGGTTGTTTTTGTGGGTCTGCCTGTTGATCCTGATCAAAACGCCACACACCGACCATTCCCAGATCTTCCAGTGCACTGGCGATCACAGGCCGCAGATCGACATAGCGATTACTCAAATGCAACGCAATGACGCCACCAGGCGCCAGCTTCTGTCGATAGAGTGCTAACGCCTCCACGGTCATCAAATGCACAGGAATCGCATCGGAATTGAAGACATCGACAATGATAGCATCATACGCGGCATCATACGCCTCCTGCACTTTGAGCCGTGCATCACCGGTGATAAGCGACAGATCACCCTGCATATCGGATAAAAACGTAAATAACGTTCGATCCTGAGCAAGCCGAATCACCGCCGGATTAATTTCATAAAAATCAAGCCTGTCCTGCGGTTGCATATAAGCCGCTAATGACCCCACCCCCATACCCAACCCGGCAATAGCCCGCGGCTGGCTGGATGCGGGACAGAGTGGCAGGTGATTCCCCAATCCATAGTCAATCACATCAGACTGCACATCTTCATCATGACGCAATGTCGCGTGAACCCGGTCTTTATAGGAGCGCAATTCCTGAACCGTGACATCCGTCAGGGAAAGAGAACACAGCACATCCCCCAATGGCCCGCCAGGATGATAGTAATTAAGCGGTGTCATGGCTCCCAAACGCTGCGCTCCATGAACGGTAACACCATGCACCAGTTGATGTACGCGATGCCCATCTGGTTCACCTATCGCTGTCACTTTCAAGGCCCCGAAGAAGTTACGATCCGCCGCCAACCAGGGGGCGGTTGCATAACTCAGCATCAGCCCGGCCAGTGCTATGGCCATGTAGGTCACGCCCTGCCGACGCGGCAACGGCGTGAGGTCGAACAGATATTTAATGGCGAGAATATTGGCGGATAACAGCACGATATAATGCCAGATCGATTCCAATGCGCTCAGGCCCAATAGAAGCGGCCCTCCACCCATCACGACCAACAACAGGATAGGCATCCACCAGCCATAGGCCCATGCCGGCATGGTTGGGTTTTCTGGAATGACACTTGAACGCCTTGGCTTCTCCTCTTCTCGTTCTGTGAGCTTCGTCGATTCCTCTGCCTGCGCTGCACCCATATTCACTGCCGGGCGCAACATCAGCGCCAATCCAATCAACAACGGATATTCAACCGGGATGGTAAAGAGTTGTGGCGCGATAAAAGTCACAAAAAAACCGCCCATAACGCCGCCAAGCGAGAGCACCAGATAAAACCGGGTCAGATGCGTAACGCAAGGCCGTGATTGATACAGTAAGCGGTGACACACAACGGCATGGACAATAAAGGCCAGCAAATGCCAGATCATCAACATCAGGCCGCCCTGCTGGTGACCTCCGGCGTAGAACACATAGAGCAGCGGCACGGAAAAAATAATCTGCAATGATAAACAACGCTTTAGCGAAAGGAGGGGGCGGTCGGTAAATGTCAGCATATAACTGATAAGATACAGCGATAGGGGCAATACCCAGAGCAACGGCATCGGGGCAATTTCCGTCGTCAAATGTTTAGTCGTGGATAAGAGCAGCGCGGAAGGAGTGAATGACAGAATCAACCAGTATAGCTGACGCCGCACCGGCGGCTTTGGCGCACCGGCCTCCTGATCCGGATGTTCCGCGCGATATAATATGCCATGTTCTGCGCGGGTCGCGACCATGCAACACACCGCCAATAAACAGAGCAACCCACCGGCCACAGCGCTCCAGCTGGCAAATTGTGCGCTCAACGCAAAATGCGGCTCCATCCAGAGGATATACAGTGCCATCCCCAAGACGTTCCCGGTATTACTAAGCGCATAGAGCGGATAAGGGTTGCGCCCCTGCATGGAAGGCAATGCCGAAAACCAGCGTTGAAGCAACGGAGCGGTGGTCGATAAGAGAAAGAAAATAATACCCACCTCACTCACCAGCAATGAGACAAGCCAGTCGGCAGGCGATGCCAATACATCCTCCGGCAGTTGAACCTGCTCTAATTCACCGCGCAGGTCCAATGGCAGCGATAGCGCCACCGCCACCAGCAATATCACATGCACCCAGGCCTGCAGGCGAAAAGAATGCAGCCGCGTCAACAGGTGACTATAGCTATAGCCAAACAGCAACAATCCTTGAAAACACACTGCCGAGACGGCCCAGACCATCGGTGAACCGCCAAGAATCGGCAAAATAGTCTTCGCCACCATGGGCTGCAGGGCAAACATCAGCCCGGCACTGGCGAATAACGTCAGACAGAACAGAATGAGTATCGCTGGCGCTAACCGTGCATTCGACACGCTGGATGAATCAGTCATCGACACAAGGCAGTCACCTCATCAATCATTTGTGTCAGCAAGGCTAATTGCGGGGCATCACTCATGCGGTGATCGGCCTCTTTATCCAATACAACGCGCACATCGTTACTTTCTAATTGCTGTGCGAGGCGGCAGGCAAGCTCCCACGGCACATCCACATCCTGCATGCCTTGCAATAATCGTACCGGGCAAGTGATGGGAATCACGTCCTGCGTCATCACACATTGACCGCGCCCATCTTCAATCAGTGCGCGTGTGATGGGATAGTCATCCCCTTCATAACAATTCGGCACATAATGTACTCCGTGCTCCATGATATTTTTGCGCGCTTCATCATCGAACCGTTGCCACATCAAATCCTCAGTAAAATCAGGCGCAGCTGCAATGCCAACCAACCCGGCCACACGTTCCGGACGTGCCAGCGCGGCAAGCAACATGATCCACCCACCCATACTGGAACCTACCAGAATTTGCGGCCCTTCCGTCAGTGCATCCAAAACGGCAATCGCATTGTCCGCCCAGATACCAATCGTTCCTTCTTCAAAGCGTCCGCTGGATTCGCCATGGCCGAGATAATCGAACCGGACAAAATCACGCCCATGCTCACGACACCATCCATCGAGATGCGTTGCCTTGCTCCCAGTCATATCGGACATAAATCCGCCTAAAAATACAATGCCCGGCGTAGCATCGACCCTATCGGATGCCTGATAGCGGTGATAGGCAATGTCCTGAGTGCTGCCATTTGTAAGCGTGACGGACAAGCGTTGCGCTTTACAGTCCGAAGAATCCGCTTTAGTGATGGAATTGAGGCTGGCTGATTGAGTCATATGATGAGTCTGCCATGAGAATATTGACGGTTGATAAATGGGTTCACATACAGAGACATTAACAATGCCGGATCGTCTAGGTCGCGTAGAAGACCCTACCTTTGCCAGTGATACCGGGCGGGCAGACAAGCGCAAGGCGAAATCCATATCACAGGCAGATACTGCCAGCACTTCAGATGAACAATCCGGTGAATCGAAAACGGCAACGACTGCTATTATGCAGGTGCTGCCTGCACTCGAAAGTGGCGGCGTAGAGCGCGGGACGTTGGAAATGGCAGACGCCATTCTCGCCAAAGGCTGGCACTCGCTCGTCGTCTCCGAAGGCGGCAGCATGCAATCAGCCCTGGAGCGCAAAGGCTCCAGCCATATCACCTTGCCGATCTCATCGAAAAACCCGTTTGCCATTCTGCGCAACAGCCGCAAACTGGCCCGAATTATCAAAAAAGAGAACATCTCTCTTGTCCATGCCCGCTCTCGCGCCCCTGCCTGGGCCGCCATGCTGGCGGCGCGGCGCTGCAATGTGCCATTCGTCACAACATTTCACGGTATGTATAGTGGCAGCGCATTCCCGCTTAAACGCTGGTACAACAGCATTATGACCAAGGGAGACCGTGTTATTGCCATTTCAGAATTTGTCGCCCGGCATATTTACGATCATTACCGCACCGATCCCAAAAAACTCACCATTATTCACCGTGGTGTCGATCTGACGACGTTCGATCCGGAAGCGATCAGCCAACACCGGATTGTTGCACTGGCGAACCAGTGGCGCATCCCGGATGATCTGCCCATTATTTTTATGCCGGGACGCCTCACACGGTGGAAAGGCCAGATGGAATTGATTCGCGCCCTGTCGATGCTGGATACGCGTCATTTCTTCTGCATTATTGCCGGACATGAAGGCAGCCACCGTAAATATCGGCATGAGTTGGAAGATGCAATTATGCAGCGTGATCTCGGCTCAAATGTCCGCATTGTCGACGCTACGCGTGATATGCCGGCGGCCTACCTCCTTTCGCACGTGATTGTCGTTCCCTCCACCCGGCCTGAGGCATTTGGCCGTATCGCGCCGGAAGCCGGCGCCATGGGCAAGCCTGTGATTGCCTTTGGCCATGGCGGCGCATTGGAAACCGTGCAGGATGGGCGCACCGGCTGGCTGGTTCAGCCCGGTAACGTGCCGAAGCTGAGTGAGGCCATCAACGAATCGCTGACCATCAGTGACGCGCGTTATCGCCAACTGAGCGAGGCTGCACGCCTCTATGCCAGAGAACAGTTTGCATTGGATAAAATGCGCAATCAGACGCTGGCCGTGTATCAATCCCTCCTGCAAACAGCGTAAAGGCCTCGGCCCATGGCAACACGGCCAACGCCTCTCCCCCTCTCCGTCTTCATCATTGCCTGCGATGAAGCCGATCGCATCCCCTACACGCTTCAAAGCGTACAGGGCTGGGTTGATGAAATCATCGTCATTGACAGTGGCAGCACCGATGACACGGTCAGTATCAGTCAATCCTTTGGCGCAAAAGTCTTGCATCGTGAGTGGGAAGGATATGGCCCACAAAAAGTCTTCGGTGAGACGCAATGCCGCCAGACTTGGCTGTTGAACTTAGATGCGGATGAAGCCGTCAGCCCGCAGCTACGCGATGAAATCATGGCACTTTTTGCCGATGGCGAGCCGCAATATAGCGGCTATCATCTCCCCATCCGGCTGGTCACGCGATTCGAAGACACGCCGCGCCCGCTTGCCCCCAGCAATGACCCCATCCGCCTGTATCGGAAAGACAAGGCAGGCTTTGCCGATTCTACGGTTCATGATTCCGTCATCATTCGCAGCGGCAACGCAGGCACCTTGCAAGGTGATGTCCATCATCGCTGTTTTCGCTCTCTCACGCATATGGTGGATAAAATCAACCGCTACAGCTCGATGCAGGCCGAAGATATGTTCCGGCGCAACCGAAAACCGTCGGCATTGCGGATCATCGCGGAACCTTTTGTCGCCTTTTTGAAAGCCTATTTCCTGAGACGATACATCTTGTTGGGGATCGACGGATTTATTGAAAGCATCATTTATGCCTTTGGCCGTGTGCTGCGCCTCGCTAAAACGCGTGAATATTACTATAAGCAGGCAAAAAGCGCTTCCCGGCATTGACAGCCCCCCCTTTTGTCGCTATGCGCTTGGGGTTCATTTTGTGATAATAATATGGTCTTTTGCATAAATAATGATGGCGTCGGCGAAAATGATAAAAAGCGAGCATCGGAGCGGAACATACAAATGGTATATGAGCACCGAAGCGCAGATTTTTACCATTTGCAGCACCCAAGCATCAGTTATGCAAGTGGCCTATAGATGATTTTAGCCGATTTACATGGCACCAAACGCCTTGCCTTCTTCTTCTGATAGCCCAGTCACGATCACACTGCCCGATGGCGCAACCAAACAGTTTGATGCCCCGGTGACGGGTTTCGATATAGCACAGAGTATTGGCCCTGGCCTGGCGAAAGCAGCGCTGGCGGTGGTAGTCGATGGGCTCGAGCGCGACCTTAATTACCCGATTATGAACAATGCAAATGTCAGCATCATCACCCCCGGCAGCGATGAAGGGTTGGAGCTGATTCGCCATGACGCGGCGCATATTATGGCACAGGCTGTCAAGGAACTCTTCCCCGACACGCAGGTGACCATTGGCCCCGCCATTGAGAATGGCTTTTATTATGACTTTGCTCGCGATAAGCCATTCAGCACCGATGACCTTGACGTCATTGAACAGCGTATGCAGGAAATTACCAAACGCGATATCCCATTTGAACGCGAAGTCTGGCCACGTAATAAAGCCATCGCTTTTTTCCGCGATCAGGGCGAAGAATATAAAGCCGAAATCATCGAAGACCTGCCAGAGGATGAGGAAATCAGCCTCTATCGTCAGGGCGAATTTATTGATCTCTGCCGTGGCCCACACGCCCCATCCACCGGTCGTATTCAGCATTATAAGCTAATGAAAGTCGCGGGAGCGTACTGGCGCGGCGATAGCCGTAATGCCATGCTGCAACGCATTTACGGCACGGCATGGGCCGATGCCAAACAACTCAAAACCTACCTGCATCGTCTGGAAGAGGCGGAAAAACGTGACCATCGTCGCCTGGGCCGCGAGCTTGAACTGTTTCATATTCAGGATGAAGCCAATGGCCAGGTCTTCTGGCATGATAAAGGCTGGACACTCTATCGCCTGCTGGAAGATTACATCCGCCGCCGCCTGCGCGCTGATGATTATCAGGAAGTCAAAACCCCCATGCTGGTGGATCGTGTGCTGTGGGAGAAATCCGGCCATTGGGATAAGTTCCGCGAAAATATGTTCACGCTGGACGATGAAGATAAGCGCGTCCTCGCGCTCAAACCGATGAATTGCCCATGCCATGTGCAGATTTTTAATCAGGGCCTGACCAGCTACCGAGACCTGCCGCTGCGCATGGCCGAATTCGGCTCCTGCCATCGCAATGAACCGTCCGGTGCATTGCATGGCTTGATGCGCGTGCGCGCGTTCACGCAAGATGATGCCCATATTTTCTGTACGGAAGATCAAATCACCTCGGAGACCATTGCCTTTTGTGACCTGCTGACAACCGTCTATCAGGATCTGGGTTTTACCGAAGTACGCGTCAAATTCTCCGACCGGCCGGAAGTGCGTGCAGGGGATGACGCCATCTGGGACAAAGCCGAACAATCTCTGATGGATGCGGTCAATGCCGCTGGATTGGAAGTAACACTCAATCCCGGTGAAGGTGCCTTTTACGGCCCGAAGCTGGAATTTGTCCTGACAGATGCCATCGGTCGAGACTGGCAGTGCGGCACCCTGCAGGTAGATTTTGTCCTGCCGGATCGGTTGGATGCCAACTATATTGGTGAAGATGGCCAGAAGCATCGCCCCGTGATGCTTCATCGCGCTATTCTCGGCTCATTTGAGCGCTTTATCGGTATTCTGATCGAGGAATATGCCGGCGGCTTCCCACTCTGGCTTGCGCCATTACAAATTGTCGCAGCTTCCATCACCAACGAAGTGGATGACTACACCATCGAAGTGGTAAACGAACTGACACAGGCGGGGCTGCGGGCACAAAGCGACACCAGTAGTGACAAAATAAGCTATAAAGTGCGCCGCCACAGCCACGCTAAAGTGCCGGTGATTCTGGCAATTGGTAAGCAGGAAGCGGAGCAGCGCACGGTGACCCTGCGTCGCCTCGGCAGTAAGGAACAAGTCTCAATGACCTTGCAGGACGCCATCGCCCACCTCGTGGCTGATGCCACGCCGCCAGCATGACACAGCCATGCCATCTCACCTCAGATTCATACTGCTTTCGCCTAAGCAATTGTGTTTTAATACAATCGCAAGGCTTAACGCATTATACTTTTAACAAACACAACATCACTAAAGGAGTTCCATGCAGGAATATCGCGTAAATGATCAAATCGAGCTACCGGAAGTCAGACTGGTAGACGCTGAAGGTGAAATGATTGGTGTCGTTTCCATTGATGACGCTCTCAACCGTGCTGCCGACGTCGGATTAGACCTCGTAGAGGTTGCACCACAAGCATCCCCACCTGTGTGCAAACTGCTTGATTATGGCAAATTCAAATATGAAGCGCAGAAAAAAGCGTCAGAAGCCAAGAAAAAGCAAAAAACCGTCAATATTAAAGAAATCAAGATGCGCCTGACCATTGATGTGCATGATTTTGAAGTAAAAATGCGCAAAGTGCGCGAATTTATCGAACATGGCGATAAGGTCAAAATCACCATTCGCTTTCGTGGGCGCGAAATGAGCCGTCAGGACAAAGCCGAAGAACTGGTCGAGCGTATCGGTGAGCATATCGAAGAATACGGCAAGTTCGAGCAGGAAGCGAAGCGCGAAGGCAACCTGATGGGCATGCTGATAGGGCAAAAGTAATCTTTCATGAGCCAGAGCCCATGGCATTAGCATCTACGCTGCGCTTCGCGCGCATAAAGCACCATCCATCCCCATCTCTTAAGGGCAGGAGCTGCGGCACTCGGCGAAACTGGCCTCTCCTGGATCAAAACAGGGGGCCACATCAGGAGCAGGCGTCGTCGCTGCCTGACAATAACAATCATCACCACCGCCTAAATCGGTTCGGATTAAATTGAGGCCACAATTATCCTCCAATGGTGGAGCGGCTTTCTCACATAATTCGACCAGCCCTAACACGCTCTGATAAAAAATACCGGCGCGCGCTGCATCAAAAGTGATGTAATTATTCAATGGGTTGGCCGCCCCCGAGATAGAATCGGCAATCGCACGCGCATCGGCACAGATATAACTGGGCAGATGAATCGGACTAACCATCCGTTTGGGGTTTTTAATCTGTAATTTGGTGCGATAGATGACCAAATCATCGAAATTATTACTACCGCCAAAGTCAGTATTCACTTCCGTTTGACGATAGACAGCATCGCCATCACCATTCTCCACTTCCAGCGGGGCACTTGCCGGTGCCAGGCGCTGCGTTCCCGCCTGCGTCCAGCCATATCCACCATTCAACCCATAGCTAATCAATAGAAAGGCAGCGCCATAGGGGCTGGTGTCAGCCGTTGTTGCACCATCCGTACCAATGGGAGTAAGCTCCGCCCCGGTAGCATCTTCCACGCTAATATCACCGGGAAAGTTCACATCATCAATAAAATCAAAGCGCTCGCCGAGACCGGACGCTAAATGATAGCCGATCTTACGCCCCCAGGCGTCAAGCATCATATCATCGGATAAGTTCAGTGTGCGCGTCGGCACCGCTCCATCAAGATTGGTCGTCACACCTCCCTGCGGCTCATGACACGCATCATTGGCAGTGTCATACGCCACTGCCTCCCCGGCGAAATAACTTGTGCCGCCACCGGCAGGTACTTCAATGGCTGTGGTCGGCGTGGCATTGCCGGGCGCAGGGCACGGCAAAAACCCGTTGCGATCATAAAAACCCTGCAGCGCTATCGCAATTTCCTGCATTTTTAGAAGAGTCTCATCCTGCTTTTGCGCCTCGCTGCGACGTTGATAAAGCTGTAGCCCATTGCTGATCAGCAACCCCAGAATGACGATGACAATCGATAATTCAATCAGCGTATAGCCGCGCTCTGTACTGGCTCGATGCGTACTCATAAGCAATAACCCCGATTGCCATCGAGCGCTGGATCGCTGTTGATACCAATCTGCGGCGCACGATCAAACGGTTGTGGTGAAAGAAAGGCTGCCGCTGCCGCAGGCGTACAGGCGAAATCCGAATTCAGCAGAAACGATTCAGGATAATAGCGGGAACAGACATCCTGCATGGTCCACATCACGCCAAGTACGGCCTGCGCACCCCCGGCAATACCATCATTCAAAATAGCCGTGCCATCACCGGCGGCATAATTATTGATATATTCAACAATGGAGTCATCAGCCGTACCATCCGCATTGGTACATTCTGCATTGGTGAGCACCCATTGTTCAAAATCCTGCGTCACTCGGTCTAATTGTTCCTGGGTTTCAAAAGAAATAAAATCATCAAACTCAGCGCTGTATTTCACCGACCAGTACAGCCGGTCCGGCGCATCCGGATCTCCGGCCGTACGCGCTGCATTGCCAATATTATACTCCTCCGGGCAGGAACCGGGAAAGCTACAGGACGAATTTGCTCGCCCCGACAGGCGCTGTGCGCCACCGGCCATCCACGCACCGTCTCCATTCACGCCATGGCTGACAATGACATAGGCCACCCGGTCATTTTCAGTGTAATTGGCTGCATTGCCCGGGTCAAACCCCGCCGCCAATCCCGGAATCGCCGTGCGCACCACGAGAAAATCTCCCCCGCCACTGCCATTCTCATAAACCGTCGGCGTACAATTCACCGGGTCACCAGACGCATCAAGATCGCAATAGCGGCGTGAGACATGATAGGTAAAGCGGCGCCCCCAGCCATCAATGCGAAATTCCTGGCTTAAGCCAAGTGAGCGAAACGGCACCACACCAACATTGTAATCATCGCCACCATGTGCGATGCCCGTACAATCCTCCGAGCCATAGGCAGCATCAACCTCGGTCAGGGTAGGCGAGGCCGGGCAAGGCAGACGACCATGCATGACCCGAAAATGCCTGAGTGCCTGCTGAATCTCGCGGATACGCTGCTCAGTATAGAGAATTTTCAATGCTTCATCACGGGCACTTGGTTGCAACCAGCTCAGTGCCGCAACCATAATCAGAGCCAGCACTGTCATGAAAATCGCCAATTCCACCAGGCTGAACCCGGCTGAACGAGCAACATAACGCGAATGTTGCTGCTGATAATATGTGTCTGAGTAGCGGGTCATAGAATAGCCCAGTATCTCCCCGTGATAACACCTCTCTACCGGCTTAAGCCATGCTGATTAACATCTTACTACTGATCGCATCACACAAAAAAACCCGGGGCTTTTGACCCCGGGCTCCTGAAAAATATGTGATGATTATGCACTATTCGCGATTGCCAATAAACTGCAAAATATACTGAAACAGAATCACAATGTTAATGTAGAGATTAACCGCGGTCAAAATCGAGACTTTTTCCCGCATGGCCGCTGGCATAGTATAATAGCTATGCTTCAACTGCTGAGTTTCATAAGCTGTCAACCCAATGATACACACCACCAGCAATGTTTGAATCACCAAGGCAATGCCTGACGTTTCGACGCCAAAAAAGCCAGCAACAATCGTGCCCAGCATGATGAAAAACAGGCCCATAACCCCGGCTCCAAGGAACATCCCCATGCCGGTCAGGTGGCGCTTCGTCGTGTAACCATACAAACTCAGCGCACCGAACACGATGGCAGTGATAAGCAGCGCACGCGAAATATCACCCATGCCATAGGCCAGGAAGATATAAGACAACGCCAGACCTTTCAACGAGACGAAGCTCCAAAAAGCAATTCTCAATCCCTGTGCGCTCATGCTGTTTGCCTTAAACATCAGGAAAAACAACACGCCGAGCGGTGCAAACTGCACAACCATACGCAGCCCGGGTGAACTGTAGATTGCCTGCATCAGCCCAGGTATATTGGCACTGACAAACGCAATAATCGCACTTAAAAATAACCCACTCCCTACTAAATTATAGGTTTGGAGCATATGTTGGCGCAGCCCTTCATCGCGTGATGCGGCGCGAGCGCCAGTGGCCTGATTGACCGAATAATTCATTGACTTCCTCCATTGTCACGTCTTAACACATATAAGACTTATGCTTATTATAAGTGTTACACCTCCTTGCTTCAAGGAAAACCGGCCCAATTTAGTCCTGTTTTTTGAATCATCGACGAGGAAATCGCTTGTCATTTAAGAAAAAGCGCTTATAAGAAATACCCCTTTACAGTGAAGGTTGACACAAACAGCGAGTGAATTCGGGATAAGCATATGCCTAAAATGAAAACCAAAAGCAGCATTAAAAAGCGCTTTTCGCTGACGGCAAAAGGCAAAGTACGCAGCAATCAGGCGAACAAGCAACATGGCATGGTCAAGCGCAGCAAGCGCCAAATCCGCGATCAGCGCGGCACCACCATCCTCTGCGATGCCGATGCGCGCATTGTGAAAAAATTTATCCCTTACGGACGTTAACACCAGGAGAATTAAGATGGCACGGGTCAAACGCGGCGTTACCACGCATGCACGCCACAAAAAAGTGATAAAGAAAGCGAAAGGCTATCGTGGTCGCAATAAAAATTGTTTTCGCATAGCTATTGAGAAGGTCGAAAAAGGTCTTCAGTATCAATATCGTGATCGTCGCAACCGCAAGCGTGATTTTCGTCGCCTGTGGGTTCAGCGCATCAACGCAGCCGTGCGCGAACATGGCCTGCGCTATTCCACCTTCATGCATGGCCTCAAACTGGCAGGCATTGACCTCAACCGCAAAATGCTCTCCGAACTGGCCATTCACGAAGCTGACAGCTTCAAAGCGCTGGTTGAGCAAGCCCAAAAATCGCTGGAAGCCGAAGCAAAAAAAGCTGCTTAACGCTTGTATCCAATCTCAAGAATTACTAAAAAGGGCCTCTCACAAGAGGCCCTTTTGTGTTTTAACCAAGCTCACCACTTTCTCTTCTTCAAGCGAGACTAAGTGGACGAGCGTAGCGAGGACTAGCGCCTTTGAGGCGCGCAGCCCTAGCGGCGCTTGAGCGCAACTAGCCCGTCAGGGGCGTAAGAACTGCCATGCCCGATCTCTCAGAGCTCAAACAACAGGCACAGGATGCCATCCATGCCGCCGATACACTGAATCAACTGGAGGAGCTTCGCGTCAGCCTGCTTGGCAAAAAAGGCTCCATCACCTCAGAACTCAAAAATCTGGGTAAACTACCGGCAGAAGAGCGCAAATCTGCTGGTCAGCAAATCAACATGGTCAAGCAGGATGTCGCCGCACTGCTGGAGCAACGCAAAGCATCATTAGAGAAAGCGGCTATCGCCAGGCAGATCGACGCCGAATCGGTCGATGTCACCCTCCCTGCCCGTGATCAGCAACCGACCGGGTCTATCCACCCGATCAGCCGCGTGATGGATGAAATCATCACCATCTTCACAGGTATGGGTTTTGCAGCCCGTTTCGGCCCGGATATTGAGGATGACTTCCATAACTTCACCGCACTGAATATCCCGGAGGAACATCCCGCTCGCCAGATGCACGACACGTTCTACCTGCAGGCTGAAGAGGGCCAGCCTAAGCCAGTACTACGCACCCATACCTCGCCTGTGCAAATCCGTACCATGTGCTCTGGAAAGCCACCATTTCGTATCATCGCTCCAGGTTCCACCTTCCGCTGCGATTCCGATGCCACGCACACCCCGATGTTCCATCAGGTCGAAGGACTCGTTATCGGCAAAGACATTCATATGGGCCATCTTAAAGGCTGCCTGATCGAATTTCTGCGCCATTTTTTCAAGCTGGAGGATGTCCCGCTGCGCTTCCGCTCCAGCTTTTTCCCCTTCACCGAACCTTCAGCCGAAGTCGATATTGCCTGCAAACGCAGCAAGGATGGCGTCGTCATTGGTGCAGGCGATGATTGGCTGGAAATTCTTGGCTGCGGCATGGTCCATCCTAACGTTCTCAAAAACTGTAATATCGACCCGGATGAATGGCAGGGCTTTGCCTTTGGCATGGGTGTCGAACGCCTCGCCATGCTCAAATATGGCATGGCTGACCTGCGCCAGTTCTACGAAGGCGATCTCCGCTGGCTGAAACATTACGGCTTCCACCCGCTCCGCCGCCCAACGCTGGCAGAAGGAGTGTCAGCATGAAATTTACCCTGAGCTGGCTCAAAGACCACCTGGACCTCACCGCTACGCTGGACGAACTGAGCGAAACGCTCACCATGATCGGCCTGGAAGTAGAAGAAATCATCGACCGTAGCGAGACACTCGCACCATTCATTGTAGCTGAAATTCTCGAAGCCAGCCCGCACCCCGATGCAGACAAACTCAAAGTCTGTCGCGTCAATGACGGCACCACCACCCGCCAGATCGTCTGCGGCGCCTCCAATGCCAGAGCTGGCATCAAAGTGGTGCTGGCCACCGAAGGCACCTGCATCCCAACCAATGGCATGACGATTAAACCGGCAAAAATCCGTGGCGTCGAGAGCAACGGAATGCTCTGCTCGGAAAAAGAACTCGGCCTTGGCGACAGCCATGAAGGCATTATGGAACTGCCTGATTCAGCAAAGCCCGGCAAACCATTCGCCAAAGAGCTTGGCCTGGATGACCCCATCATCGACATCGCCATCACCCCTGACCGGGGCGACTGCCTTGGCGTGCGCGGCATCGCACGTGATCTGGCCGCAGCAGGCGTCGGCACGCTCAAACCACTGAACATTCCTACCATCGACGCAAAAGATGATAGCGCCGTTACGGTCAGCTTGAAAGATGATGGCCAAAGCTGCCGCATGTTTGTTGGCTGCACCATCAGCGGGGTGAAAAACGGCCTCGCACCTGACTGGCTGCAACAACGCCTCAAAGCCATCGGCCTGCGCCCCATCTCCACGCTGGTTGACATCACCAATTACATCACCGTGGATCTAGGGCGACCGCTTCATGTCTACGACATAGATAAACTAAACGGTAACATCCATGTTCGCCAATCGACCAAAGGTGAGGCATTTGACGCCCTCAACGACAAACAGTACGAGCTGGATGCTGGCGCCACCATCATTGCTGATGGTAAAGGCATGTTGGGATTAGGCGGCATTGTCGGCGGCGAAAGCAGCGGCTGCACCGACGAGACCACCAATGTCTTTTTAGAAGTCGCCTGGTTCGATCCCATTGACATCGCCACTACCGGCCGGCGCTACCAGATTGAATCTGATGCGCGCTATCGCTTTGAACGCACCGTCGATCCGGCATTTCTGATGGATGGCGCCACCATCGCCACCCAGATGATCCTGGACCTCTGCGGCGGCTCTGCCTCCAACCTCACCATCGCCGGAGAAGCACCTAAATGGAAGCGCACCATCAGCTTCCGCCCCGAGCGGGTGAAAGCCCTCGGTGGCATCGACATCTCAGCCGAAGACAGTAAACGCATTCTCACAGCACTGGGCTGCTCAATGGAGAACACTGACAAAAATAACTGGACAGTCACCCCACCTTCATGGCGCCCCGACATTGAAGGCGAAGCCGATCTGGTCGAAGAGGTGCTGCGCATCAACGGCCTGCAACATATCCCTGCCACTCCGTTGCCCAAGCCGGATGAATTGCCATCCATAGAACTGCCGATAGACGCCCACCGCATGAACATTGCCCGTCACAGCCTGGCGGCACGCGGCCTGAGAGAAGTACGAAGCTGGGCATTCCTGCACCATGATATTGCCGAGACATTTGGCGGCCAGAAAAACAATCTGCGCCTTGCGAACCCCATCAGCAGTGAGCTGGACACCATGCGCCCCAGCCTCATACCCAACCTGTTGCACATGGCAAAGTATAACAGTGATCGCGGCGCGGAACGCATCCATCTTTGCGAAATTGGCTTGACCTACCATGATGTCACGCCAGATGGCCAACAACCAGTCGCCGCCATGCTCCGCACCGGCATCATGCCGAGCACCACACCACATGAAGAACCACGTACGACCGACCTATTCGACATCAAGGCCGATGCATTGGCTGCACTGGAAGCCTGCGGCGCGCCTGTCGCCAACCTGCAAATTAGCCGCGATGTCCCGGATTACTACCACCCCACCCGCTCCGGCAGCTTCCGCCTTGGCAAGGCCGTGCTTGGCTATTTCGGAGAGCTACATCCAACATTGATGGAAGAGTATGACCTCAACCACCGTCCCGCCATCTGTGAACTGTTCTTAAGCTCCATCCCGCAGGGTAAAGCCAAAACCACCCGGCCAAGTTATAATGTATCGGACCTGCTGCCCGTCGAGCGCGACTTCTCCTTCATCCTGTCCGATGAAACGCCCTCCGCTGACCTTGTCAAAGCAATCAAAGGCGCAGATAAAAAACTGATTCAGGATGTCGCCATCATCAGCACTTATCAGGATGATGCAGCAAAATCAGCTGGCGAAACATCCATCGCCCTGCGCGTCACCCTGCAACCCAATGATGCCACCCTCACCGAAGACGACATCGACACGGTCAGCGAAAAAATCATGGCCGCTGCCCTCAAATCCGGCCATACCCGCCTGAGTGACGCCCTGATGCACTATGCGAAAGAGAAAAACATGCAACGCGTACTCCCTCAATGAGCAACCTCTCTCGCATTCGCAATTTCTCCATTATCGCCCATATTGACCATGGCAAATCCACCCTTGCCGACCGCCTGATCCAGCTCTGCGGTGGCCTCACCGAGCGCGAGATGAAAGAACAGGTGCTGGACAGCATGGACATTGAACGTGAACGCGGCATCACGGTCAAGGCCCAGTCCGTGCGCCTGAGCTACACAGCTTCAGATGGCGAAACCTACCAGCTCAACCTGATGGACACACCCGGCCACGTTGATTTCGCCTATGAAGTATCGCGGTCACTGTCAGCCTGCGAAGGATCATTGCTGGTGGTCGATGCCTCGCAAGGCGTGGAAGCACAAACCTTAGCCAATGTCTATCAAGCCATTGACCATGACCATGAAATCATCCCGGTCCTCAACAAAATCGATCTCCCTGCCGCCGAACCGGAGCGCATCAAAGAGCAAATCGAAGATGTCATCGGGCTGGATGCCTCAGACGCGCTCGAAGTCTCCGCCAAAACCGGCATCGGCATGGAAACGGTGTTAGAAGCACTGGTCAAGCAACTCCCTGCTCCCAATGGGGAGCCGGACGAACCGCTCAAAGCCCTGCTGGTCGATAGCTGGTATGACCCCTATCTCGGCGTCATGATCCTCATCCGCGTTTTTGATGGCAGCATCCGCAAGGGCATGAAAATTAAAATGATGTCGAACGGCGCCTCCTATCAGGTAGAACGCGTCGGCGCCTTCACCCCTAAACAAACCGTACTCGACGAACTAAAGGCTGGTGAAATGGGCTTCATGACTGCCGCTATTAAAGAAGTCGCGGACTGTCGAGTCGGCGACACCATCACCGAGGATAAACGGCCCACCAGTCAGGCACTTCCCGGCTACAAACCACTCATGCCGGTGGTTTTTTGCGGCCTCTACCCTGCTGATTCAGCCGAGTTTGAGCATCTGCGCGATAGCCTCGGCAAACTACACCTTAATGACGCCAGCTTCACCTTTGAGGCCGAAACCTCCATGGCACTCGGCTATGGTTTCCGTTGCGGTTTTCTCGGCCTGCTACATCTGGAAATTATCCAGGAACGCCTGGAACGCGAATATGACCTCGACATGATCACCACCGCGCCAAGCGTGGTCTATCACGTCTATCTCAATGATGGCTCACAAATAGATCTGCACAACCCGGCTGACCTACCCGATGTCACCACCATCGCCCGTATTGAAGAGCCATGGATTCGCGCCACTATCATGGTGCCGGATGAATATCTCGGCAGCGTGCTTGCACTCTGCACCGACAAACGCGGCGTGCAGGAAGACCTCACCTATGTCGGCAGCCGCGCTATGGCGGTCTATAGCCTGCCACTGAATGAAGTGGTGTTTGATTTTTATGATCGTCTGAAAAGCGCCACCAAAGGCTATGCCAGCTTTGATTATGAATTTGCGGATTACCGCGAAGGCGATCTCGTCAAACTCTCTATTCTCGTCAACAGCGAACCCGTCGATGCCTTAGCCATGATGGTCCACCGCACCATGTCCGAAAAACGTGGCCGCGCCATGTGCGTCAAACTCAAAGACCTTATCCCTCGCCAGATGTTTGCCATTCCCATCCAGGCAGCGATTGGCGGCAAAATCATCGCCCGCGAAACCATCAGCGCCCTGCGAAAGGACGTCACCGCCAAATGTTATGGCGGCGACATTACCCGTAAGCGTAAACTCCTGGAAAAACAAAAAGCCGGGAAAAAGAAAATGCGCATGTTCGGCAAGGTCGAAATCCCCCAAAGCGCCTTCATCGCCGCCCTGAAAATGGATAATGACTAGACCGGCTGCCAGCGATATCCCTCTGATCATCGCAGCGGAAATGCATCAACTGCTCAATAAAACCATTTTCTGTCACCGGGGCATGCCACGCCGCTACCCCGAAAATACACTGGCTTCGTTCAAAGAAGCACTCAATGTTGCTCTCCAACACCCGCATTTACAATTCGGGCTGGAATGCGATGTGCGCTGGTCGGCTGATGAGCAAATCATCATCTTTCATGATGCCAGGCTTGAGCGTGTCACTCACTCTTCCGGACTTGTCCGCGATAAAACGCTCGACCAACTGCAACAGCTATCATTCAAAACCGTGCGGCAGATTGTAGGCAGCGATAAACGCTGTGACCCGGGGCGCACCACCATGCTGGACCAACCGCGTGATAACACTCAGAACCTGCATGTTGCCATTGCAGAAGACGACATCCGTATTCCTACGCTGGAAGAGATCCTGATACTCATCCAAACAGCCAATAAAGAGCGTGAAAAGCTGGGATACAAATCTGTTCGCTTTGGCATCGACCTGAAACTTGACCTCGGTGGCACCACGGAAGTGCTGGAACCAGTCATGTTGCGTCTGCAACTGATGTTGCGTAGCCTGTCGCGTGACCGCCTGTTCGATACGCCAATCCTACCACCACGTACAGAACAATTTATCACCCAATTGAGTGAAACACTCCTGCCATATAGTGAAGATGTTCCCACCATCCTCATGGCACAAAATATGGAAGGGCATCTGGCCATCGCCGCTGCCAAACAACAGATAGTGGACACAACACCCGGCGCCCAAATACGCACACAAGCCTCGACCTCGCACCTGCCTTTTTCACTGGATACTTACCAGTTCACCAGTGGCGGCGTGATGCCGGATGCGATTGGCCTCAGCCATGACTGGCTCGCCAGTGGCGCACATCGACTGCCACTAGGGACAATTCGTCACCCAAAGCCTATCATTGAACAGGCACATGCCCAGAATATGGATGTCCACGCCTTCACTCTGATCAAGCCCAAACATTTCAAACGCTGGCTTCGGCTGGGTGCCGATGGCTTCATCACCGATCGCCCGGAACGCGCCGTGGATTTTCTCAACACACAACTGCGGCAATGGGAAACACTGCGCAATCAGTATGTTGACGAGTTCCACACATTGGTCGCGGCAGCACAAGCCGCCAATGCATCACATCACGCTAAATTCAGGACACATTCCTGACCGGTTTAGTCTCATACTCCGTTATATAGTCAACAAGCATTACAATCCCTTCCATCTGGTGCACCATATACTGCAGCACAAAATCATCCGGTAACGGCGCGCCTAACCCGATTGCTTCTGAAGCGGCCATCACCGATGCCCCGTCAATATCGACATAAGACAAACGTGCAGCGAGATATTGCTCCTCCATACCAAAGGCTGACATCGGCAACAATGCCACGCCGGTCTCGGCAAAAAGATGCTCACACAGCGCCGTGCTGGTCGTGATGCCATGCGGCGCCAGCGATTCACGAAAAGGACGGAAATCCACCAGCAGGTAGAACCCGCCCTGCGGCACATGCACATCCAACCCTGCCTGCTGCAATGCTGAAACTACGGTGCACCCGATCATAGACAAAATACGCCGTTGATGCTGCAGATAAGGCTGCACCGCTTCCCATTGATAGGCCTCCAGCGCGGCATATTGCACAGGTGTTGGTGCGCAGGAATAAATTTCCGAGCCAATCCCAATCAGCGTTTGTTGCAACATCTCACAGGCTGGCGGCAATATCACCGCCCCCAGACGCCAGCCACCGGCCCCACACCACTTAGACAGGCCGGTCGTCACCATCGTCCGTTCAGGATAGTAGCAGGCAAACGACCGGTGCTGCCCGGCATGGTCCAGCAGGCCATAAATTTCGTCGGCAACCACCCATAATGCATGGCGACGTGCTATCTCAGCCAATGCGCGCAATTCCTCTTCATTGTAACTCAACCCATCCGGATTGCCGGGATAATTCAAAATCAGCAGCTTCGGTGTGTTGGGATCGGTGCCACTCAGTGCCTGCTCCAACCCTTGAGGTGTCACACGCCAACGCGAAGGATAGGCCAACGGCACCGGCACAACCCGATGGCCAAGCAGTGCCGCCTGTGGGCCATACGATACCCATGCCGGGGCCGGAATCAATACCTCCAGACGTTCAAACGCAGCCATCACCGCATAAAGCAGCGCCTTAGAGCCTGGGGCAACCAACACCTGCGAAGCATCAATGTCACGGCCGTCTGCCTGTGCATGAAAATGAGCAATGGCATCGCGTAATGGCTGGATACCGGCCACCGGAGTATATTCCTTGCGATGAGCATGGGCCTTCAGCGCCTCAATCACGAACATAGGTGGCAAAAAAGGTGATTGACCAAAACCGAAACGATAGACGGTGCGCCCGCCGCTTACCGCTTGCTGCGATTGCTCGTGAATCAATAAGGTCTGGGAAGGGTGAACAGGCCGGAACATAAGACAAATCCTCTCTGATAAATAAAAACGCTGATATTTGGTGTCAACTCACCATAACATATGGAAATCATAGTCATTTTTACCAGTTGTGGATATGATACAGGAATGCCCATGAATCCACGATGGTGGATTGCACTTTATCCACGCGCATTTCGCCAATAAGTACTTGAAAAAGCGCTTATTGGCGAAATTTGACTTGCAGATCAGTCGAAAAATGCTATCCCTGCAACCCCGATGCGGAGGGATGGCCGAGCGGTTTAAGGCGCACGCCTGGAAAGCGTGTTGGGGCGCAAGCCTCTCAGGGGTTCGAATCCCCTTCCCTCCGCCATATTTAGAGCCAGCCTAATGCTGGCTCTAAATATGGCACAGTGAAGGGGTAACACAGAGAACCCCTCGGTTCGACAACGAGCCGAAAGGCCGTTGGACGGCGAATAAAATTCGCCGCCCGAAGGGCGCGAGACCGTAAAACGGCGAGCGTCAATCCCCTGTTTAGTAAAATTAGCATATCGCTTCGACACTAAGCTTGGTTAGCAGCTGCAAATTTCACGTTTGCTGTCTCGCCAGACGAAGTAAAGCAATCTCCTTGCCTCACCCCACCTCTAGTATTATTACCGTTATACTTATCACTCAGCTGTAAGAGCAAAACATGATCGGCTACGTTACCCTCGGCACCAATGACCTGAAACGCGCCGTCGCTTTCTATGATAAGCTGGCGGAAGCCCTTGGCATCGGCCGGATGATGGATCTGGGCCGCGGCATTATCTGGGGCAAACCCGATGGCAGTGCCAGTTTTGGTGTCCTGCTCCCCTATGACGGCAACCCCGCCACAGCAGGTAACGGTACCATGGTGGCGTTTCAATGCGCATCAACACAGGAAGTAGACCGCATCTACCAGCTAGCGATGGATGCAGGAGCCACGGATGAGGGCCCACCCGGCATGCGCTGGGACGGCTTCTATGCCGGGTATTTCCGCGATCTGGACGGCAACAAGCTCAATGTGTTCTGGCATGATCCTGAGCAATTCACCGGGCCGCCAACTGGCTGACAGCAGACTAATCGAATCTTAAGGGTTCTCGCGTCAACTACCATCTATGAAAGATGGCCTTTTTCTCATTTTTGTCACTATCATCACCCTCATAGGCACCGTCGCTTTGGTGCCTGCCTCGGCCACGCTGCTGGACGCCGCCATGACGAGCAGCGGTGTTCTGTTTGTCAGTTCTCCTGCCGTATTAGCAATACTCAGCCTGAAGCCACAGCCTGCCCGCTAGACATCTCGCGAATAGGTAATCACGTCAGGCAAGCAGCTTCCACAAAATGCTGCGCCGCACACTAGCTATGCAAAATTTGCATAAGTTGCCATGCCTATACCGACTTAGCTGCATATTAAATTTCTGATGTGTCATCAAATAGTTGCACCACCGAAAGCTAAATATAATATATAATTAAATAGCTTGCCAAAGTTATCGACAGGCACAGCAAAATTTGCTATGTGTGAATGTGACAGATATATGACAAAAAGATAAATGTGAGGGAGAAGGACAATGGAAGTAAAGTGGGTGATACCAGTCATGGCGTTCAGCCTCTCGGGCTGCGGTGTAATGGAACGTCCGGGATATCGCTATTATGGGCCGGAAGCCGCCTATGGTCAGCAGCATGCCGCCTATCAACATCGGGACTTTCTGGGACATTTATTATTGTTAAGCGATCAGTCGCAAGATATGGGCGGCATGGATTACGCACCGGGTTCCGTCATGGATAGCGGTCAGCCCACAAGCATGGGGCGCTACTAATTCATTGCGAGTGATCAATTGATCATCATTTTACTTGTCTCGATAATAGGCGGTCGCCATAACTGCGTGTAAATAGAATCAATACGCAGGATTGTTTATGCCGACACGTCTGATCACTGACACCACTGCCGCAACGCCGATTCGCATCCTTGATAAGGAAGGGCTGGAAATGTGGCAGCAGGAACAGCCGGAATCTGTCAAGCGCTGGATCGCAGCCCATCAGTTTGAAGCCGCCGCCGGCAAAACGCTTTCCATCCCTGACGATCAGGGCAATCTGTCACAGGTTCTGCATGGTGCAGAATTTCCGCTCACCCTGTGGTCTGCGGCTGATTTGCCTTATGCATTACCAAAAAGCGTCTATCGATTCGACAATCCTCAAACAAGTGATGATGGTTTCATGCTGGCGCTTGGCTGGCTGCTCGGCAGCTACCGCTACACCCGCTACATGAGTGACACTGCTGAACCAAGCCAGTTACTTGTGCCGAACAACATCGACACGGCACGTTTGCATCATATGGCCAATGCAATCACCCTGTGCCGCGACATGATTCACTGTCCCGCCGCCGATATGCTGCCATCCGATATGGAAGCGATCGCGCGTGAGATGGCCGCGCGTTTTGATGCGAGTATCAACACCATTGAAGGAGAGAGCCTGCTCAGCCAGGGATATGAAGCGATTTACACCGTGGGTAAAGCCAGCGCCTGCCCGCCGCGACTGATCGATCTGCGCTGGGGAGACCCATCGCACCCGAAAGTCACGCTCGTAGGCAAAGGTGTATGTTTCGATTCAGGTGGACTGGATATCAAACCATCCGGCAACATGGCATTGATGCGCAAAGATATGGGTGGCGCCGCTATCACTATCGGGCTGGCACAGCTGATCATGGCCTCTGCCCTGCCGGTGCGACTTCGCCTGCTGGTGCCGAGCGTGGAAAACGCCATCAGTGGCAATGCCTTTCGCACCGGTGACATCATCCGTGGTCGCAATGGCAAAACGATTGAAGTCGGCAATACGGATGCTGAAGGCCGCCTGATTCTCAGCGATGCATTGGTTGAGGCGTGCAGCGAATCACCGGAAATACTGATTGACGCCGCCACCCTTACCGGTGCGGCGCGTGTGGCGCTGGGGGCGGAAGTGCCGGCCATCTTCAGCAATGATGATCAATTGGCGACAGAGGCAATACAATCCGGCAGAAAGGTGACAGATCCACTCTGGCAATTACCGCTCTGGCAACCCTATCGATCACAACTCAACAGCAAATATGCCGATATCTGCTCCATCAGTAAAAGCCCGTTCGGTGGCGCCATCACCGCCGCACTGTTTTTACAGGAATTTGTCACCTGCCCATCCTGGATCCATATGGATGTCATGGCATGGAATACGCGCGCGCTGCCAGGTCGGCCGTTAGGAGGCGAAGCAATGGGATTGCGGGCACTTTACGAACTCATTGAATCACGCTATGCCTCGTAACGCAGGCGAAACGCTATGCTTCACCGAATAATGAAAAATGTTCATCTCAACCATCAATCACGATATCAGTTAAATGAGCACAGATACTCTGACTAACCCACGAACCAGCATTAATTTGGAAGCGCTCGGCTTCTGGCAGCAAGTGTTGACTCTGCTCATCCGCGAACAATCGCTCGATTTAACCACACGCCAAACCGCGATTCTACTGACAATTTATTTAGATTCCCCACCACACTCCATCAAATCGCTGGCACAGCAGTTTGATATCTCCAAAGCGGCCGTGTGCCGGGCCATCGATACACTCTCGACTCAAGGGCTGGTGAAGCGCAAGCGTGATGATAATGATAAGCGGCTGGTCTATATCCAGCGCACGGTCAAGGGCTCTGTCTTTTTAAGCGAGTTTTCCAGCTTTATCCTACAAAGCACAAACCGGATGCGGAACAAGACTGAATAATACAGACGTTTGCCGCACCTACTCACCTTTTCTTAATAATTATCCATGTAATGACACGGTACTTATATAGTGTCGTCACGAGATGGAGAATGTGACAACACTATCTAGCATCAGCCTCTGATTATCGGCATAACAAGCGTGGCGATAACGCAACAGCTTGTCACTTTTCACGCATTATAGGCAAATGTTGCCTATCTTTAGGGAATGATTAACCAAACCCCCTATAAAATATGATAGAACTATATCGTGATGCGCCATCGCCCCAAAAGCGATAACGAAGGAAAGCCGCCATATGAATGCCATGGTCCAGTCAATCCGCGATTTAGGGCCTGCCAAGCTGGGAATGATTGCAGCCGTAACGGTTGTGATGCTTGGTTTTTTCCTGTTCCTGGCCTTGGGCAGCAGTAGCAGCGGCCCATCCAGCGCACAAATGTCTCCCCTCTTCACGCAATTGACCGCCTCGGACAGCGCTGAAATTGTGCAGTATCTGGATACGAATCAGGTGCCGTTCGATGTCAAAGGCGGCGGTGCCCAGATTTTTGTCCCAAGCGATGACGTCAATCGGATTCGCCTGCTCCTGGCAGCAGAAGGGGTTCCGGCCGAAAACTCCGGTGTCGGCTATGAAATATTTGACCGTAATGATGCACTTGGCACATCAAATTTTGTCCAGAATGTCAATTTACTACGCGCCCTGGAAGGTGAACTGGCGCGCACCATCAGCTCTATGGGCAAAATCGAATCTGCCAGGGTGCATCTGGTTGTGCCAAAACGCGAACTCTTCACACGCGATCAAAAGCCACCAACAGCGTCCATAGCGGTAAAAATGGCGGCAAGAGACGAACTCTCTAAGCGGGAAATTCAGGCCATCCGCCATTTGGTTGCCACCTCCGTCCCTGGGCTGGACCTCAAACGCATCACAATCGTCGATAATCATGGCCGCTTGCTGGCGCGCGGCGCTGAAGATGATGAAGATGTCTCGGATATGGTCTCCGATGCGGATGAATACCGCGTGAAATACGAACAGCGGCTGCGTAATCGGTTGCAGGATATGGTTGAACGTACGGTGGGTATCGGCAATGCCCAGGTCGATGTCACTGCCTATATCGATTTCGACCGTATTGTACGTAAAACGGAAACCTTTGATCCGGAAGGCCAGGTCGCCCGCTCCGTGCAGAGTATTTCGGAAAATGAACAAACGCGCGAACGCGATTTCGATACCAATGTCACGGTCGCCAACAACCTGCCCGACCCTGATCCGGGCGGGGCGGGGCTTGTCGTCGAAAAAAATGTCGAAAAAACCGATGAGACCACCAATTTTGAAATTTCCAAAGAAGTCATCAATCATGTGCAGGAAATCGGCACCGTCAACCGTCTCGCGGTCGCTGTGCTGGTTAACGGCACTTATGATCTGACCGAGGAAGGAGACACGGTCTACGAGCCACGCACCGTGGAAGAACTGGCAGAGCTGGAGCGGCTGGTAAAATCAGCCATCGGCTATGATGAACAGCGCGGCGACACCGTTGAGGTGGTCAATCTACGCTTCTCAGAGCCGGCGGGCGAAATATTTGAAGAATCCCCACTCGGCTGGCTCAAGCAAGATTTCCATAACATTGTTCAAACCCTTATTTTGGGTGTGGTGGCAATCCTGGCGATTCTGCTGGTTGTGCGTCCACTGGTGAACCGTGCAATAGAGACCACTACCGAGTTTGAGGAAGAAGAAGATATTGAATCGCTCATGGGCCCGGATGTCGCCGGTCAGCTGACGGATCAGACCGATAGTGACGATCCAACCGCCATGCTGGGCATCGCCGGAGATGATGACGATATGCTCATTGACATGGAAGGAGTCAAAGGCGGCGTCAAATCTTCCTCCGTACGCCGTATCAACGAGTTAATTGACAAACATCCGGAAGAATCACTGGGCGTCTTACGCGCCTGGCTGATGGAAGGGAAAGTCTGATGGCATCAACACTCGAAGAATATCGCGCCCTCAATGGTGTTCAGAAAGCCTCCATTTTCATGATGTCGATTGGTGAAGACAATGCATCAAAACTCTTCGCCATGATGGATGATGACGAGATTCGTGAAATTTCCCATGCCATGGCAACGCTTGGGCAAATCAGCGCAGAGACTATTGAAAAAATCTTTCTGGAATTTGTCGATCAAATGTCGGGCTCCGGCGTTGTCGTCGGCACCTATGATTCAACCGAGCGCCTCCTCTCCAAAGCGTTGGGCAAGGACCGTGTCGGCCGTATCATGGAAGAAATTCGCGGCCCGGCCGGGCGTACGACCTGGGACAAATTGGGCAATGTGAACGAAGAAGTCCTCGCCGCTTACCTCAAAAACGAATACCCGCAAACCGCCGCCCTTGTCCTTTCCAAACTCAAACCCGATCACACAGCCAAAGTACTGTCTGAACTGCCGGACGAGTTTGCGATGGAAGTCATCATGCGGATGCTGAAAATCGAATCGGTTAAAAAAGAAGTGCTGGACGATGTCGAGAAAACACTGCGCAACGAATTTATGAGCAACCTGGCCAAAACACAGCGCCGTGACAGCCATGAGATGATGGCCGATGTATTCAACAATTTCGATCGCAATACCGAATCGAAATTCATGGCCTCTCTGGAAGATCGCGATGCCGAATCGGCCGAACGTATTCGTAATCTGATGTTCACCTTCGAAGATTTGAGCAAAATCGATCCGGTTGGTATTCAAACCCTCATTCGCGGCATCGATAAGGATAAACTGTCCATCGCCTTGAAAGGGGCGACCGAAGAGCTGCGCGATCTCTTCTTCTCCAACATGTCAGAGCGCGCCTCGAAAATCATGCAGGAAGATATGGAAGCGATGGGGCCGGTTCGCCTGAAGGAAGTGGATGAATCGCAAATGGAAATTGTTCTGAAAGCGAAAGATCTGGCAGCTAAAGGCGAAATCGTCATTGCCGATGCCAGTGGCGAAGATCAACTAATCTATTAAGCAAGGATGTAAGAGTCACTGATGGTTCGTGTCTATAAATACGAGGAAGAACCGCCCAAAGACGGCCAGCCTGCCGGTGTCGCCGCCGACCCGGAGGCCTTTACACCCTTTATTGAACGCCAGGCAACGTCTGCCGGCGATAGTCTCGCCGCTGCGCTGCAGGCACAGATTGAGGCATTGAAAGAACAACACGCACAGGCGCTCGAACAAACCGCCAGAGATGCACATGCCAAGGGGTATGATGAAGGCAAAACCGTCGGCTTGGAAGAAGGTGAAGCGCAGGGGCGCAGCGCGGTGATGGCAGAAGCCGAGCAACAAATTGCCGCTGCCGTCAGTGCGCATGAACAGGCGGTGAAAGCGGTATTGGACAATATCGCAGTACAGTTCGGAGCAGCGGTTGAGCACGCCGCGACAACCAAACAGCAAACGCTGCATCACTTGGCTGATCTGGCAATGATCATTGCGAGCAAAATTGCCGGTGAGGCACTGGAGGCAAACGCAGCCGAGGCGATCAAACGTGATGTGTTAGACATGCTTGAAACCTTGCATAGCGAACCGGAAGTGAGCCTGACGGTTGCATCCGATTTGGTCGCACCGCTGCAATCCGAACTGGATGCACTGGCCCGCCGTGCCGGATTTCAGGGCAGCACTCACGTCGATGCCGACCCGGCCATGCAGGCGGGAGATTACCATATCCGCTGGAAGCAAGGCGAGGCCGTACGCGATCGCAAAACACTGATCAACGCTCTGACCAATATTATGAACCGGTTCGATGCGGCAGAAGAAGTCTCTGCCGCCGCCACGGCAATGAATCAACTATCAGAAACAGACTCGCTTATCGACGCACCAGTCGACACGCATAAAGCAGCAGAAACGGAAATGCACGCGTCATCTCCACCTTCCTCTGATGCCCAACCACCTGACGATGGGGCTGACACTGAGCCACGCCCCGCCCCACCCACGACTGATAATGGAGCCTGATTATGGTAGATGCTGACAGCGACAACCTCGCCGCAGAAATGGAAGAACAAAATCTAACCCTGGAAGCGGTCTATGACATTCCGGTGCAGGTCACCGTGGTGCTTGGCCGCACCAATATGCAGGTCAATCAACTACTCAAGCTTGGTCGCGGTGCCGTGATTGAACTGGACCGAAAAGTCGGCGAACCCATAGACATACTGGTCAATAACCGACTCGTCGCGCGCGGGGAAGTCGTCGTGGTGGAAGATCGCATCGGCATCACCATGACGGAAATCATCAAGAGCGATAAGTAACGCAGGCAACAAGGGGAGCATCTCATGGCAAGCACCACACGTATGGTTGATCCATCGACCGCTGTCGGCATTCTGACCGCCGGCGCATTGGTAATAGCTGCGATTATTTTAGGCGGCAATACCCAGGCCTTTATCGACCCGCCATCGCTGCTGATTGTTATCGGTGCCACCTTTGCCATCACCACGGCCAGCTTTACCATTCCCGAAATTGTGCGCTCTCAAGGGTTGCTCGTCCGCACCGTTTTCTATCAACAGGAAAATCCATCCGAGATTGCGATGGAGCTCATGCGCTACGCCGAAATTGCCCGCAAACAAACCCCACTCGCCCTGCAAAATGAAGTCGCTGCCGACAAAGTGGATGCGTTTTTGGAGAAAGGCCTGGGTATGGTCGTTGACGGCAACAAAGCCGAAATCGTTGAACAGCTGATGAGCCAGGATATCCACTCATTGGTCGAACGCCATAGCAAGGGGGCGGCTGTTTTCCGCAAAGCAGCGGAAATTGCCCCCGCCATGGGGCTGGTCGGCACGCTGATCGGCCTTGTTCAAATGTTGGGGCAGTTGGATGACCCTGATAGTATTGGCCCTGCCATGGCCGTTGCCTTGCTCACCACCTTCTATGGCGCCGTGCTTTCCTTCATGGTGTTCTCGCCACTTGCCTCCAAGCTTGAACGTAATACGGCAGAAGAAGTGTTGATCAACCGGCTTTATATGGAAGGCGTCTTGTCGATCGCCCGCCAGGAAAACCCACGTCAGCTGGAAGCATTATTCAACACCATCCTGCCGCCGGCCAAGCGCATTCATTATTTTACGTAAGACAAAAAGAAAGGGATATCGATGAGGCTATTGATTATCGGTGATCTTGACGGTCAGGTTGGTGCCGCCACCACTATTGCCCGCAAGCGCGGTGCCACCGTCACTCAGGTCGGCGACACGGAAGAAGCGCTGGACCTGCTGCGCTCCGGCCAGAGTGCCGATGTGGTGATGATCGATGTCAAACGCAATGTCAAAGCGCTGGTCGACGCGCTGGAACAGGAGCACATCCATGTGCCGGTGATCGGTTGCGGCGTCAATGCCACAAGCGATGATGCGGTGCGCGCTATCAAGGCAGGAGCCAAGGAGTATATTCCTCTCCCGCCGGAGGAAGAATTGATCGCCGCAGTATTCGAGGCCATTACGGAAGACAGTACCGATCTGATTTTCAGCTCCGATGCGATGAAAGATGTCTTAAAAATGGCCGACCAGATCGCGCCATCGGATGCCTCGGTACTGATCACCGGTGAATCCGGCACGGGTAAGGAGGTTTTTTCACGTTATATTCATGCGAAAAGCAAGCGTGCCAACCAACCATTCATCTCCGTCAACTGCGCCGCTATACCCGACAATCTGCTTGAGTCGGAATTATTCGGTCATGAAAAAGGCGCATTCACCGGTGCCGTTGCCCGCCGCATTGGCAAGTTTGAGGAAGCCAATGGCGGCACCTTGCTATTGGACGAAATCAGCGAAATGGATCTCAAGCTTCAGGCAAAATTATTGCGTGCCATTCAGGAACGTGAAATCGATCGCGTCGGCGGGAGCAGCCCGGTAAAAGTCGACATTCGTATTCTTGCCACCAGCAACCGCAACCTGCAGGATGAAGTCGCCGATGGTACGTTTCGTGAGGATTTGTATTTCCGCCTCAATGTCATCAATCTGCGGCTACCGTCCCTCAAGGAACGTAAGGAAGATATCGAACCGCTGGCGGAGTTCTTTATCGATAAATATGCGAAAGCCAATGGCCTTCCCGCCCGTCCTTTAGCCGATGACGCGCTGACCAAATTACTCAACTATCACTGGCCCGGCAATGTCCGCGAGTTGGAAAACACCATGCATCGCGGCGTGCTGTTAGCGCAGGGAGATGATATCGGGCCTGATGCCATTCTTCTGACCGCTGAAATGGAACAAGGAAGCGCTGCGCTAAGCAACACTTCATCGGAGACGCCCGCAGATCCGGTCAATCCGGACATGGCGCCGCTCGTCGGGCGCAAAGTCGAAGATGTGGAACGCGATTTGATTATTCACACGCTGGATCATTGCCTGGGCAACCGTACACATGCCGCCAACATTCTCGGTATTTCCATTCGCACCCTGCGCAACAAATTGCGTCATTACGCCGAAAGTGGAGTCAAAGTTCCCCCCGCGCGTGATGGCAACGACCATTATTCGCAAACAGGTAACTAAGCCAGATGGCCGAGGGCGCAACAGGCAACTCCATGAATCTCCCGGCACTGGCCGGTCGTGTCACCGGCGGCGTCAAAGCACGCGGCGACATCATGCTGGCTCTGGGCATTGTCGGCATCCTGACTGTATTACTATTGCCCATTCCTACCTGGGTACTCGACACCTTACTCGGCATTTCCATTACGCTTTCCGTCATCATTTTAATGACTGTCTTATTCGTCGAAAAACCACTCGACCTCAACGCCTTCCCCAGTATCCTGCTCATCGCCGCAATGTTTCGCCTTTCGCTGAATATTGCCTCTACACGATTGATTCTGACCAACGGGCATGAAGGAACAGACGCCGCAGGCAAAGTCATAGAGGCTTTCGGCGGCTTTGTGATGGGAGGCTCGGTCGTGATCGGGGCCATTGTTTTTGCCATCCTGACCTTGATTAATTTCGTGGTGATTACCAAAGGTTCAGGCCGCATAGCAGAGGTCTCCGCTCGCTTCAGCCTGGACGCCATGCCCGGTAAACAGATGGCGATTGATGCCGATCTATCCGCTGGACTGATCGATGAAGATACCGCCCGCACACGGCGCAAAGAATTAGAAGATGAAAGCACGTTTTTTGGGGCGATGGATGGTGCAAGCAAATTTGTCCGCGGTGATGCCGTTGCCGGCCTGCTGATTACCTTCATCAACTTTATTGGCGGCATTATCATCGGAGTGGCGCAGCGCGATATGGGCTTTGGCCAGGCCGCAGAAACCTACACCATCCTGACCATTGGCGATGGGCTGGTCTCGCAAATTCCAGCGATTATTATCTCCACGGCTGCCGGTCTGCTTGTCACCAAATCCGGTGTCCATGGCTCTGCCGACAAAGCAATTTTCACCCAACTGGGTAGCTTTCCGCAAGCGCTGGGAATGACCTGTTTTGTCCTGATGGCACTCGCCGCCATGCCGGGTATTCCACCGATACCATTTCTGACGCTCGCTACCATCACTGCCTTTTTTGGCTGGTTCAGCTATATCTCCAATCGTAAGGCGAAAGAGATCAGCGCCGAAGAAGCTGAGGTTCAGGCCGCTGCCGACGCAGCACCGGCGGAGGAGCCGATTGGCACCGTCCTGCATATCGATGCCCTCAAGCTGGAATTGGGCTATGGGCTCTTATCGCTCATCAATTATCAGAAAGGTCATCGCCTGACCGAACAAATCAAGGCGCTGCGTAAGCAATTAGCCCGGGAGTTAGGCTTTGTCATGGCGCCGGTGCGCATTCAGGATAATATGCAGCTGCCTGCCAATCACTATGTCGCCAAGGTGAAAGATATTGAATGCGGCGGCGGCGATATCCGCCCGGACATGTTGCTGGTCATGAACCCTAGTGGCGAGGCAATTAACCTGCCGGGTGAAGAAACCACGGAACCGGCCTTCGGCCTGCCTGCCATGTGGATTGCCGAAGATATGCGCGAAGAGGCATTGTTCAAAAATTATACGGTCGTCGACCCGCCAACGGTCATTACGACGCATCTGACCGAGATCATCAAAGAACATATGGCCGAACTGCTCTCCTATGGCGAGACCCAAAAGCTGCTTGATGAGCTGGATAAGGAGCATCAGAAACTGGTGGCCGATACGATTCCCGGCCAGATATCCATCAGCGGCGTCCAGCGTATTTTGCAGAACCTATTGGGTGAGCGCATCTCCATCCGCGATCTGCCATCAATTCTGGAAGCAATTTCCGAGGCCACGCGCGTCACGCAGAATGTCACCATCATCACAGAACATGTACGCACCCGCCTCGCCCGCCAGATCAGCCACATGCACACCACGCCGGATGGTTATATACCGTTGATCACCATGTCGGCCCAGTGGGAACAAGCCTTTGCCGAAGCATTAAGCGGCCAGGGTGAAGAACGCCAGCTTGCTATGGCGCCCAGCCAGATTCAGGAATTTATTGGTGCCGTGCGTAGTTTATTTGATGAACTGGCGATGCAAGGTGCCATGCCGGTGCTACTGACCAGCCCGGCGATCCGCCCCTATGTTCGCTCGATTATTGAGCGTTTCCGCCCGAGTATCCCGGTCTTGTCTCAAAATGAAATTCATGCCAAGGCGAAAATTAAAACCCTTGGACAATTAGGCAATGGGGGTGAGTAACGGCGATGCGACTCAAATCCTTTGAAGCGACGGACATGAATGAAGCCATGCGGATGATCCGCGACAGCATGGGTGAAGATGCCGTGATCATTTCAACCACGCGATTAAAGGACTCGAAACGCGTCAAGGTCACCGCCGCTATCGAAGTGATGGAAGAAGATGATGAGGTGATGCTGGAGGTTGATGACCCGCTGGAGAACATCGCCATCAATGTCGCATCTGATGAACTTCAGCCACGGCAGAATACGACATCTGCTACTACATCAGAGGCGCCCGCTCCTGCGATGCGCGAGCCCGCCCCGGCGATGCCCATGCCATCACGCAGTAGCGACGCCAGCCGCGAATTCGCCAAAGCATTACATTTTCATAATGTCCCGCGCCACCTGGCCGAGGCACTGTGCGATGCTGCTGATAACAGCAAAGCAAAAAAACCGGACACTTTACTCACAAGTGTCTTGAAACACCATTTCACGTTCGATACGGCGCCATTGACCCCGGGCAACCTGCCCATCATGCTGATTGGTCCACCGGGCGTGGGCAAAACCATCACGACTGCCAAAATAGCCACAGAGGCCATCCTGCATAAACGCCCTGTGACCGTGATGACAACAGACACCAACAAGGCAGGCGGCATCGAACAATTGCAGGCCTTTACCGATATTCTCAATATCACCCTGACCCGCATCAAATCACCCAAGCAATTGACAAAAGCATTGGCCGAGGCCGACAAAGGACACCTCATCATCATCGATACAGCCGGAGCCAACCCCTACGATTCTGCCGAACTGAAAGCTACCGGTGCGCTGATCAGCGCAGCAGATGTCGAACCCGTACTGGTCTTACCAGCAGGCATGGATGTGCATGAAGCGCAGGATGTTGCCGGTAATTTCGCGTATCTGGGTGCCAATTATTTGATGATCACCAAAATCGACGCAGCGCGGCGCTATGGCGGCATATTGGCTGCTGCCCAGAGTGGCGGGTTGGCCCTCAGCCATATCAGCCGTACGCCTGCCGTGGCCGACGGGCTGGATGTTATCACTCCTCAGGAATTAACAGCCCTCTTCCTCCAAACCCGACAACCGGAGCATTAATATGGCGGACGACAAAACAGCAACAAAAGCCAAACCAACCGCCAAAGCCAGCAAGCACAAGCCGCTGGCAGATAATGTCGTGGCCATCGCGTCAGGCAAAGGTGGGGTAGGCAAAACCTGGCTTTCCTCAACGCTGGCACATAGCATTGCCCGTTCCGGACGCAGTGTGCTGCTTTTTGATGGTGATATCGGTCTGGCGAATATTGATGTGCAGCTGGGACTGACCCCTGACCGTGACCTCAACACTTATTTCACCGGCAAAGCACCGCTGGAAAAAATCCCCATCCATTATCATCTGGGAGGGTTCGACATTATTGCCGGACGTTCCGGCTCCGGTGTGCTGGCCAGCCTGCCGGTGCCGCGCCTCGCCGCTTTCGCCAGAGATATGCGGCAACTGGCGCGCAGCTATGAGCTCATACTGCTGGATTTAGGCGCCGGGGTGGAACAGCATGTGCGTTTTCTCACCGGGTTGGCAGCCCGCTGCGTCGTCGTGCTGACGGAAGACCCAACCTCGCTAACCGATGCTTATGCCTTCATCAAACTCTGTCGTCGCCAGCACCCAAATACCGAAATTCAGATTGTGGTCAACCAGGCCAGCTCGCAGCGTGAAGGGGAGAAGACCTATCAGGCCATCAAAACCGCCTGTCAGAATTTTCTGAACTTCGAACCCAAACTCATGGGCATCATCCGCAAAGATAATAAAGTGCGCGATGCCATTCGCGCCCAGGCGCCTCTTATCACCCGTTCTCCCAACTGCACTGCCGCCACCGATGTCGCGTCACTCTCCGTGAAATTACTGGCGAAGAAAACATGACCTATTGCTTACATACGCGCCAGTAGCTTTAGCAATTATGTAACAATAATAATGTATTATAATGAAAAAATAGCGAATAAAAATTTATATGCTAGGTCCTGTTTACGAATAAATTAATATTTATGGTTTATTTCTAACCTTCCACT
>CAYSXY010000011.1:0-50422 GCA_964435165.1 uncultured Rickettsiales bacterium | reverse complement strand
CTCCGTTTGCCAATCAATAAATCCATCCCGTTAAAAAAATCACAACAGAACCTAACGATTCCGCAGCGGACCGGAACCCACTGCGAGTAAGTAAAACAAGTTACACTATCAGTATATCAGCGCTCTGTGACGTGCTTATGACAGAATAATAGGGGAAAATGGCCAATGGACGAGAGAATCTCTCCCGTCCATGGCTGCGACACATCAAAAGTATTGAAACCCATGATAGTCTGCAATCTGCTCCAACGCCTGCATTTTGGCTTCCATGGCTTCGTCAGCCGCAGGGTTGGCCCTCACCTGGTTCGGCGGGTAATAGTACGCATTGTGAATATTCCAGTAGAGCATTTTCGCCCACAGGCGAGCAAATTCTCTTACTATCGGAATCCATAATGCCAAACGGAGAAGACGAAAATCTGTCATCTCTCACCACCTTCCTTTCGGTAGATACCAACTAGAGCCTCTAATCAAAATGGTACTTAAGGCTTGAAGCGTTTATAGCAGAAAATGCATTTTATTCAATAAGCTAGATGAATAGGATAGCTGTCACACCACAAATCACGTCACAAGTTGTTATTCTTGGTGTGAGCAGGTGCAAAAACCACAACAATTGCACTGTGAGTGCGGATTGCGTATACCGAGATGGCATAACGCATCTCATACACATTCAATGAAAAAGTCACCTGCATGACGCACCATACTAAAAACCTGAAAACCGAAACAAAACTAAGCAGTTTAGGGCGTGACCCGCTCACCCATGGTCGGATTGTCAACACGCCGATTTACCCGGCAAGTACGCTGGTGTTTGACAATTTAGCGGCACTGGACAGTGCTTTTGCCGGCACCTATGACAAGCCGGGCTATGCACGCCAGGGCACCCCCACCACGCAGGCATTGATGGATAGCATTGCCGCGCTGGAAGGCGGTGAGACAACCGTGCTTACCAACACGGGATTGCAGGCGGTGATCTGCTCGCTTTACACATTCCTCTCACCCGGAGATCATCTCCTTATCGCCGATACCGTCTATGACCCTACCCGTAAATTCTGCAACAGCATGCTCAAACCCTGGGGAGTGGAAGTAGAATATTATGACCCTGCACTTGGCGGTAACATCAGCACCTTGATGCGCGAGAACACCCGGGTGGTTTACACGGAAAGCCCGGGTTCTCTCACCTTTGAAATGCAGGACATTCCGGCCATTGCTGCCGCTGCCCATGATGGCGGCGCTATCGTCATTGGCGACAACACCTGGGGTGGGCTGCTCAATATGCGCCCCTTTGAATTAGGTATGGATGTCTCCGTTCAGTCACTCACCAAATATCCGTCTGGCCACTCTGACCTGATGATGGGCGCTGTCACGGTACGCCAGCCGCATGCCAAACGTCTGCAGGCAACGCACCGAACACTGGGTATGTGTACCAATGCTCAGGATGCCTATTATCTGCTGCGCGGCTTACGCACGCTGGATGTACGCCTTAAACGCCACGAAGAGAATGGATTAAAGGTGGCAGAATGGCTTCGCACCCGCGATGAAGTGCAGGAAGTGCTACACCCTGCTATGCCGGAAGCACCCGCACACGACATCTTCAAACGTGATTTCAGCGGAGCCTGTGGTTTGTTCAGTGTTGTATTAAAACCAGTATCACGCAAAGCGCTTGCTGCCATGGTCGATTCACTGGAGCATTTTGCCATGGGCTTCTCCTGGGGCGGCTATGAAAGCCTGATTGTACCGTGCGATCCGTCACCACACCGCACTGCCACGCCATGGGATAAGGAAGGGCAACTCGTCAGACTACATATTGGCCTGGAGCACCCGGATGATTTGATCGCCGATCTGCAAGCCGGGTTTGAACGCATGGCTAAAGAAGCATAAACGGTGACAATAAAAACGAAAATTTGCGGATTGAACCATGCAGATGCGGTGCAAGCGGCCGTGGAGGGCGGCGCAGATTATCTGGGGTTTATTTTCTATCCTCCGTCACCACGGCATATCGACCCGCTGACGGCCGGTCATATCTCCGTTGGTGTACCGGAATCGATGCATAAAGTAGCGGTGACCGTTAACATCACGGACGATGAACTGTACCATCTTTTAGAAGTCTTCCACCCCACCATGCTGCAACTGCATGGGCAGGAAGTGCCGGAGCGCGTTGCCCATGTGAAAGAAAAAACCGGCCTGCCGGTCATCAAAGCATTGCCGGTTGCCAAACCGGATGACTTATTCCTGATTGCCGCCTATGAAGGCGTTGCAGATATGCTGCTGTTCGATGCCAAACCGAGGCCAACCGATACCCTGCCCGGCGGCAATGGGGTGCCCTTTGATTGGTCGATCCTCAAAGGGATTCAACCCCATATTCCGTGGTTTTTGTCCGGTGGACTGACGGCAGAAAATGTGGCAGAAGCAGTAGAAATAACAGGTGCGGAGCATCTGGATGTCTCATCCGGCGTCGAAGATGCACCAGGAGTCAAAAATAGTGATAAAATTCAGCATTTTTTAGAAAAAACCTCAATGTTGAGGTCAGCATAAACAGCGCACCCTCAGCCCAAACACATTTTACTTGAGAATTAACGTGAATAAAGCATTGCAAGAAATTGATTTACAAAACAAACCGGACAATAACGGTCATTTTGGCATTTTTGGTGGTCGCTATGTGGCAGAGACCCTGATGCCTCTCATATTAGAGGTTGAAAAATCCTACAATGAAGCAAAAAATAACAAGGAATTTCAACAGCGAATTGACTATTATTTTAAGCATTACATTGGAAGACCAAGCCCACTATATTATGCCAAGCGCCTGAGTGACCATTTGGGTGGCGCAAAAATCTACTTTAAGCGCGACGAACTGAACCACACCGGCGCCCACAAAATCAATAATTGCATCGGCCAGATATTACTGGCCCGGCAAATGGGTAAGACGCGTATTATTGCTGAGACCGGCGCGGGACAGCACGGCGTTGCCACGGCTACCGTCTGCGCCCTGTTTGGCATGCCCTGCGTGGTGTATATGGGTGCAAAGGACATTGAACGGCAAAAACCTAACCTCTTTCGCATGAAATTGCTGGGTGCAGAGATTGTGCCGGTGGAAAGTGGCGGCAAAACACTTAAAGATGCAATGAATGAAGCACTGCGTGATTGGGTAACGCATGTGGACTCAACTTATTACCTGATCGGCACCGCCGCTGGGCCTCACCCATTTCCTGAAATGGTGCGAGATTTTCAATCCATCATCGGCCGCGAGACCAAAGCACAAATGATGGAGGCGGAAGGCCGCCTGCCTGACAGCATTGTGGCCTGCATTGGTGGCGGCTCTAACGCCATTGGGCTATTCCACCCTTTTCTGGAAGATGAACAAACTGCCATCATTGGGGTAGAAGCAGCCGGTAAAGGACTGAATACCAACCAACATGCGGCCTCACTGACAGCAGGAGAGCCGGGCGTTCTTCATGGCTGTCGCAGCTATTTGCTGCAGGATGAGGACGGGCAAATCAAAGACGCGCATTCCATCTCTGCCGGGCTGGATTATCCCGGCATCGGCCCGGAACATGCTTTTTTGAAAGAGAGTGGACGAGTGAGCTATGAGTCCGCCACCGATGACGAAGCACTGGCAGCCTTTCAACTCTGCGCACGGATGGAGGGCATCCTGCCCGCCCTGGAGCCAAGCCATGCGCTGGCCTATGTCATGCGCACGGCCCCTACCCTGCCGAAAGACCATGTGATGGTGATGAACCTGTGTGGCCGTGGCGATAAAGATATTTTCACCATCGCTGAGGCGCTGGGAGTGGAATTATGAGCCGCATTGACCAGCGCTTTCAATTGCTCAAGCAGCAACAGCGCACCGCCCTGATTCCTTTCATCATGGCATCTGATCCGGATCACAACACCTCTCAGACAGTGCTGGATGGTCTGCCCGCTGCCGGGGCGGATTTGATTGAAATCGGCATGCCCTTCTCTGACCCGATGGCCGATGGCCCGGTCATTCAAATGGCAGGCAATCGCGCCCTCAAGGCAGGGGGCAGCATAAAACACACACTGAATATGGTGCGGCAGTTTCGCAAACAAGACAATGACACCCCCATCATCCTGATGGGCTATTACAACCCGATTTATCATTATGGCCGCGAGGCATTTTGCCGTGACGCGACGCAGGCTGGTGTTGACGGCCTCATCATCGTTGATCTGCCGCCGGAAGAAGAAGGCGAACTGAAAGCATACAGCAACACGCTCGATTTAGTGCGGTTGATCGCCCCGCCCAGCATTCCGGATCGTCTGCCCTTGCTGGCCGAGTCCGCCAGTGGCTTTGTCTATTACATTTCCGTCAGCGGCATCACCGGCGCTGCCAGTGCAAATGAAGATAGCATTCGGGAAAGCGTTGCCCAGATTCGCCGGCACACTGCACTACCCATTGCCGTGGGCTTTGGCATCAAAACACCGGAGCAAGCTGCTATGGTTGCCAACCATGCCGATGCCGTCGTCGTCGGCTCTGCATTGGTGAAAGTGATGGAAGAAGCACAGCAAAATGGCGAGAATGTAGCTGAGGCTGCTCATGCATTTGTGACATCGCTGGCTGGCGCATTGTCATAGCGATAAAAAACCAATGAGGAGAGAAAATTCCCTCACCATGGACCGGCTCACCAACCATTAGGGGTGGTTGATGATAGTCGCCTCATGCAACTTCTCTTCGGCTTTCACATCGACCCCGAGCGTCAGCAACGCCTCAATGGCGCGCTTTTCCTCATCGGAGCCGGGCTTAGCCACGAGATACTGCTGGCGAAGCGAACGAATTTCTTCGCTTTCACCGGTAAGAGCAGATGCAACTTTTTTAATTAACTCGCGCATCGTAATGCCTCCTTGGCATATTCTACTGCACCCAATCAGCAAATTGTGAAACAATAGGGTACGCCTTCAGCATAGCTAAATATCATTGTGTTTTTATGAAATATAGCCATTCACATTAATTTTCATACAATTTGAATGGCTATCAGGCCGCGACTGCTGCCCGCGCCATAATTGGCGCGTAAGCCTTAGTGGCGTCTGAACGCCCTACTAATTTCTGTACAGAAATTAGTGGGAAAAGCTATGAGTACGTGTTCTATCGTTGATTCACATTTACTGAATACCGTATTTCTCCATCAAATACGCCACCGTACGATGATGATCCTGCAGCGAGTCACGGCTGTTCTTGATGAGGATTTCCGCCATCTGGCCTTTGAAAGGAGATGCCGCGCCGGGAAACGCCCCAACGGTCAGGTCAGCGCCGGAATCACCCACACCTTGCGCAGCGCTAAAACTGGTCGCCTCTGCCACCAGGTCATGATTGACATAACCAGATAAGTTGCGCCCAGTGACCGTATCTGCCATCCGCATTGAAATGACATACCAGCCACTACTTGGAATGATGCCGTCTACCGGTGGCAGCAAACTGCCAATCGTGCCGCTGCCATTACCAATATCATAGCGAAACCAATGATCACGCCCGGCGCCGGTCTGATTGTCCAGCGAGAAAAAGATGCCACCATTTTCCGAATAACCGCCGGCCAGGCGTGTGGCACATAAGATATGATTAGCGATATTTAAGTTCGTAGTACGCAACACCAGATAAAGCGTCGCACTACCTTCATGCAGAAAATTCCAGCTTGATTTTGGCCGATCAGTCACCAGAAAGTCATTCATGCCATCAAAATCAACTGCTGTGATAGCATCAATATCTGCCAAGCCTGGCTGATACGTCGTTATGAGTTGTTGTAGTACGCCGCTGGCCGCGCCCTCATTCGGCCAATATGTGAGAGAATCGGGCGTCAGTGCTGATGCCCGCCACCACCCTTGCAGCGTACTATCAACCGTTGGGTCATAAGGCTCATCTGCTCGCCCTAACCATTGCTGCACAAAGCGTCGACCGGTTTCGATCTGTCCTTCCGCATCCTGGTGGATATTATCATTCGTCGTCAAATCGATGCCGTCGACCGTCACCATAGATGCTTGCGCTGCCGCAACGCTGTGTTTGGCGCTATTTACCGTAGCATACCCATCAATGAGGCTCTCGGATGTCGTCATAATCTCACGATCGAGAATCTGCAGATTGGGGTGAAAATCACGCCTTACTCCTTGCACAAACTCGCTTAAATCCGAGTCATAAGCCGCCGCCGTGACACTATCGGCACCGGATGTTTCGCCCTCAACCCAAAAAAGTGTAGATGCTTGTGGCCATATGGCACCATCAATCAATGCCTGCCGCGCATCGAGCCACCGGTTTTTTGCCTCACTATATTGCGCGCCGGACGGAGGCTTCCACTGGCTACTCACCGACGTGCTGCCAACGGCATATTTAAAGAGATAATGCGTCTGGCTGGCGTCAATTTGTGCCAACTCATAAGCAAGAGATAATTCAGCACCGGCTTCCGTCAGGTCATCTCCCTCATTATTCACCCCTGCTTCCAGCAACTGCCAACTTGCTGCTCCGTCATTCCATAGATACATGCTATCGAATCGCTGGTCATACGCAGGCGGCATATTGGCAATTTCCGCATGGCCCAGCGCATTGCTCTGGCCCATCAACAGCAGCACGGGCTGAATAGGCCGAACCGCCGCCCCGTGGCGCTGCATCATGTAATGCATGAGACCGTGATATTCATCCTCCTGCAAATAGCGGTCATAAAAACATTGCTCATAGAGCGTCAGATTTGCACCGGCACTGCCGGCAATCGACGCAAGGCTAAAGGGGGAGGCGCTGGTTGCAACGCCACCAAAACTCGTAAACAGGCCCCCTGTCGTATATTGCCAGCCATTGAGGTGAATATCGCAGCGTTCACCATCATAGCGCACGCCAATGATCAGCAATTCATCGTCATTCCAGGCACCTTGAGGAACACTACTGAGCGTATCCACCGCCTTGGCTGATCCGTTACCCACCGCAAAGCGCAGCATGCGTGAAAAGCTCGACGTGCTGCGTGAATCGACAATCAAGGCGCATCCGTGATTGTTGCTGGTAATGGTAAAGCTGCCAAACAGATAGGTAAGTGTATCGACAATATCGCGCAGTCGCATACAGGCGATCCAACTTCCCGGGCCTTGATGGAAGGCAGCCCATGAGCTGGTATCGCCTCCAACCAAGGTGCGCGTACTATCCATCACAATCCCGCCATCTGCCTGCCTAGACGGCCGATCTGCCACAGAAGGCGCGCTCAGCACCCGCCCTTCATGTTTATCGGCAATGGCATCCACAGCCCCGTCAATCAGCGTCAGACTCTGGGTATCCTGTGCATCCAGCCAAAAATGAAGCCCTGAAATAGCGGTGGGTAATAACGTTGCGCTATCCCACCATTGCGTCCACACACCCATACACCTCTCCTGTTCAGATACTCTAAAATGAGTATGTCAGGCAGATGCACTGTGATGGGAGTGGGAAATTTACTGGAGCAGAAACAGCCTGGTGTTAGCTGCCGGCAAAGCCCGCCCAGCTATCGCCAAGATATGGCTGCAGAATGGTACCCTCATGCATGGCTTGCTGCGCCGCTTCCAATGTTTGTGGCAAGAAAGGAAGATTATACTGCGGCAAAAACGCATTGCCGTAAATCTGCTCGCCCGGCTCCAGCTGGTGCGCCATACCATGGTGAATGGCCGCCAGCGTCACAAAAATGGCCGCCAGCGGATCAGCATCAACGCCAGGAACGCGGTGCTCAATATGCCGGTGCCCGCTCAAATCATCCGGCAGACGAAGTGAGGTGGTACGATTATTCCCACCCCAACTGACGGTGCAAGGCGCTTCCGGATCTTCGCCGGAAAATCGCTGATATGATGCTGCTTTGGGCGCATAAACAGGCATCGATTCGGTCATCGCCGCCATCAACCCACCCAACGCATGTTTCAGCGGCAAGCTCATCATGTCATTTTTTTTGAAAAAGACGTTATTGCCTTTGTCGTTCTTCATACTGACATGGATATGCAAGCCGCTGCCGGGATGCCGCCGAAATGGCTTGGCGGCAAATAAGGCTTCTAAGTCCTGATCAATGGCCCATTTGCGAATGGTCTTTTTCGTCAATGCAATCTGCTCTGACAAACGTTGCATCTCTTCCTGTTCTTTCAGTGCCACTTCCAGCTGATTGTCGCCCCGCTCCTGCAGCACATCATAGAGTGAGATGCCACTCTCGCGCAGCGCAGACTCTAAATCCTTGAGCAATGCGTCCATGTTATCCACCGGCTCAAGATCTGACGCATCGGGCGAGTTGACATAGCACTCGATCTCAACGCCGATGACTGGACGGCAGCCAAAATCTAATCGGAACTGAGCATCGAGCGCCTGTAATGCAATTAAAAAGTCCATAGGATCACGGATAGAGATACTGTGTCTGCCATGTCTGTTCTGTCTCAGTATCGCGTGAATAGACTAATCGTTCGTGAAGACGGAATTCCCCTTCCTGCCAGAACTCAATACGGTGCGGAATAATACGAAACCCACCCCAATGCTCAGGCCGGTGTACGGGCTTGCCGTCAAAATGAGTTTCCTGCTCTGCCAGCCGTTTGCGCAAATCGTCCTGTTTCGCCATAGGCTGCGATTGCAACGATGCCCAGGCCCCTAGGCGGCTCTCACGCCGCCTGGTATCAAAATAATTGTTCGATTCACCCTCGCTGGCTTCTTCCACCTTGCCTTCGACCCGCACCTGGCGATTCAACGGCATCCAGTAAAAACACAGCGCTGCCTGCGGGTTCGACAGAAGCTCCTGTCCCTTGCGGCTTGTTTTGTTGGTATAAATCACAAAGCCGCGCTCATCGATGCCTTTCAGCAGCACAATCCGGCAAGAGGGCGCCGCATCCTTGCTTGCCGTGGCCAAACTCACCGCTGTCGGTTCTTTTAATCCACAGTGATGGGCTTCCTCAAACCACTGCTGAAAATGCTCAATCGGGCATGATTGTACCTGCAACGCCATCGCACCATCTCCTGTAACGCTTACATCCAGCGTCTTGTATCGCGTTCACCCACAGTTGGCCAGCGTGAGTTACTCGCCCACTACAGCGCCATGTTGCGGCGGCACCAACGCAATGCGGGTCAGCCGATGTTCCGGCAGCATAGTCACCGCATCATCTGCCATGGCGCGTTGCTCGGTTTTGAATTGCTGATGGACAAGTTCCAGCCGATCCAATGCCCCATCCGCCATGATCTGTTGCACGCGGGAATGAAACTTAGCACCAAGCGATGAGGTATCCACCCCGACAATCTTCCCATCTTGACGAATAACCTTACACCATCCGCCTTTCAAATCTCCTTTTTGTTCGGCTAGTGCTTCTTTTGCCACAGCAGCACCATACACCCCAAATGGCTGCAAGGGGCGTGCCCCTGTATATTCCAAATTGGTAGTTTTCGGCACGCGATATACCCCCACGCCATACACAGGGCTTTCTAGCATACCGGCACGCAAACCTGCTTCTTCATGCGCCTCCCAATAAGCGGCAATGGATGATGGCTCGGCTGCCTCCTGCTGTGCCAGCACATCTTTCAGATGATCGCGCACTTCGCACAGGGCTGTGCGGAGATATAGCTGCATCAATTCACCTTCTTCCGCTCCCCAGGGTTCAATCATGTCGGCTTTCTCCGCCAATTTTTGCGCCTCATCTCGCATATGGCGGGCTTTTTTGCCTGATTTTTTATCCGCTTTGGCCATTAGCGCATCATGCTCGTCCATCAGCGCGTGATATTCATCGGCCAATGCCGTCGAGACATCAACCAACCCACCAATCAGCTTGTGAATGTACCAATAAGCCTTTTTGGCATCGAATGTGCCATGGTCGAACGCTATTTTTTTGACATAATCATAGGATGACAGCGCTGATGGATGATCGCCGTTCTGCATTGCATCCACAGCCCGAAGCGGGTCGCCCAGATATTCCTCCGCCAGTTCCATCAAATGGAACGCATTATGCACCGGCACCTGCGGCACATAGTATTTATTGGCCGTGTAATTCGCAAAATAGGCAGCGCTCACCTCACGCCCGCCACGTGGAAACAATGCCTCCGGCTTACCATTGCCGTTCTGAACAATACAGTAAACCTCCTCCAACTCACCCTCATCATTAAACACTGCCGGAATGAAAATACCACCAAGCACATCGCGCCGCATCGCCCCCTTGGGATAGACATCATGATGCGGCCCATCATCCAGCGTCACCAGTTCCATCTCCAGTAACCGCTGCTGCTCCGTATGCGAAATACGACTCAAATGGTGATGTACCGGGTCCACCGGCTCTGACATACCTGGCCCTGATACCTCTCCCTGCTGCATGATGAAACATCCCTGATTGATATTATTGATAGATATTTACTATCCTTCTTATCAAGCGAGGAACTGCGGTCAAGCCGCAGCCATGCTGCGGTGCAAAAGGGTAATACACAATGAATGGTGGGCGGTAGAAGATGTGCTCACCCTTTGGGTTGCGCGGCAAACGCTAAGCTCGCCTTAGCTCGCTAAGCTTATTGTCGAACAAGTTCTCATCGCCTCCTTCCATCCCATTAAAAAAAGCGCCACAAGGGCGCTATTTTTAATGGTGGGCGGTAGAAGATTCGAACTTCCGACCTCTACGATGTCAACACAGCGCTCTAACCAACTGAGCTAACCGCCCCTAACCAACGAGCCATGCTTATAGCGCCAAGCTACGACACTGGCAATGGCCAAGCGCGGCAAAACACACGTAAAAACCACTTGATGAGCCGTTAACCATCTGACGCAAAAGGTTAACATATCTATGATATTCTATCGGCGATCACTTACATTTCTCTCTGCCCTAATTGTGCAAATGGCACAACAGAGAGAACCGTTAGGAGGTGTACAGATGATCAAAATGTGGAAGTCCTGGCCCCTCGGGGCGAAGATTATGGTCGTGGTCACATTGGCGTCTTTCGCCATCGTGGCCATAGATACCGCGCTCGACGGCGGAAATGCCATGGCGGTCATCGGACCGTTGTTGGTGTTCGCTGCATTCATCGGCATGGGCTTCGCCATGCACAAAGCCGGCGAGGTAGTGGGCTTGAGCATCGAAGAGCGCCGACTAAAGCAGTGGCGCCGCGCCCGCACAGCGCGCGCAGTGCTGCCGTGGAACTGGCTACATGCTCTAAGCTACAAAAAGCCGAAGGATTGGGACCCTTCGGCTTAACTTAAGCAACACCTCTCCCAGTTTGCCGCCACTCTGATCATCGAGTGGTGGCTACTTAGCGATCAAGCAAATCGCTATAATAAAATACCCTCAAAATATTGGCTTTAAGCCATAAATTCACAAAAGATTCATCTAACACTAAGCATTTATGTGTTAGTATGATTCACTGAGGGATTATGTAAAAAGTAGAAGGATAAATATCATGGCTGGCTTAGAAACAGAAGCAGGAAATATTGCCAATGCAGGTATCGGAATCGCTACAGGCAATCCTCTTCAAGCTGCTTCAGGTATTGCAGGCATTGGCAGCGATATATCCGGTATTCACAAAGATTTCGATCGCATGTTGCAAAGCAACCTTGCAATCTCAGATCGAACTCGACAAGCAGCTTTACAAAAATATCAGGCCGAAGCGAAACGCTGGCAAGATGAATTAGGCCACGATACAAAATCAGACGGTTCATACACCACCATTATTCGTAGTATGGACTCCTTGTTTTTACCGCCTCCTCAAGGCCAGGGAATCATCGCGGTCATATCTGATGAAGATTCTCTTTCTGGGATGCCAAGAATATCTGGCTTCAAAGATTTTGAGTTACTTACTGATCAAGAAAAAGAGGCATTATCCGAAACGTTGCACATGGACATGGATGACCCAAATGCTGCGAAACAATATGCGGAACTAACCACTTTTTATCAAACAATCAATAATAACGCCATGCAATTAGCCGAAAAATATGCAGTTGCAGACATGCTATCCACTATCACCCAATTAGGAGCGGCTAGTGTTCACAGCAGAGCAACACGCGAAGGTGAGAATGTCACAGCAGACATGTATGGCAGTGCTGTCGACGCGCTTGATGCTGACCGTGATTTTTTCCAGCATTTAGATGACCCAGGCATGGTACTTAAACGTACGGTATTACTTCCTTTTACGGGTACTTATGCACTCATTTCATCTGGACTTTCTGGCCCAATTGGTAATGCCAGAACTCAAACGGTTGAACTTGAAGGAATGCAGGAATTAAATGAATTAACTGCGTATCTTGAAGGAATTTTAGCCGATCCTAATGGAACCATTCCTGCTGATTTAGCTGAACAATTCCCGATACTACAAGAAATCATAGGTCAGGATAGATCGTTTGAATCCTACTATAATGAATTGTTCAACCACCATTTAACCGATGCTTATGGAGAAGTTACTGCACGACAGATATATAACTCTTACGGCATCCCCTCCAGTAACATTGGCCCAGACGGTCCAAATGACCCTGACAACATCATATTTGGTGAAAACTTCTTTGCCGATTTAGGTACCGCTTTTTTTGGTGAGCGCAGACAGCGGGATGTCTATCGCGCTATCAGTGAAGATGCTGGAAAAGGTGAACAGGAAGCTATGAAGTTTATGGTAGATATCATCCGCCATGATGCTGAAGTTGCTTCAAAAGAAATTGGAGCCCTATTTAATACGGAAAATTTCTCTTTAACCGATGATGAATATAAACACATCTCAATGCTTACGGATGATCAAGCCGCAGGGTTTCTTATTGGTCAGTTGGTTGGTCAGGATTACTACAATGGTGGTGACTCACACAGCGAGCGCATCGAATCGCTTTTGGCATCTGGTCAACTTACTCAGCAGCAACTCGATGAGATCAACAATCATATCGGCGTGATTAAAGCCCACGGCACATTCCTCGATATAGCTGGCGACAAATATAGTGATCCAAACAAAGCATGGGCAACTCAACTCGGATTTGACTATACACAGATGTTCAAAGAGTACACTGCAGAAGGAATAACAGGGGAAGATAAAGAAGCGATATACGACAAAATATCATCAAAACAGCATGATATTGATAGAGGGATTCAAAATATATTCAAACGCTTCTTCAATGAATTTAAATTGGACGTAACCAACGCCATGAATGGAGACTTTGAGGGTTCTGATAACTTTTTAACAAACATGGTATTGAATATCTTTGGCCCGTTTCTCAGTAGCCTTGGCTTTGACATACCAGAAAATGAGCAACAGGCCGGTGGCTCGCCAGCACAGGATGGTCTCAATACTGTGTTAATGGCAGAAGAACCATTGTCAGTAGCCGAACAGCTAGAGGGCCAATTTGGTCCGGGTGATAGTATTTCGGTAGATATGATGAACAATGCCCAATACCAATTAGTTGCTAATCTTTTTACACATTATGGCCTACCAAATGCATTAGAAGATGGACTCTCATACCAAGACATTGAAGCTTTAAGAGCAACGGGTGCATTAACAGGAGGTGCACCTGGCTCTGATAATGAAAATGCTCTAAACATTCTGGCAAATGCACTGGGAACTAACATTGTGCTCGACCCACCCTTAGGTGATATGCCTATGTTTATAGCAGAACCGCTGCAATATGACCTAATCGGTTATGACAGTAACAACACACCTTATTATGAGGCTAATCAAAATAGCTATGACGACGTCATGCCCCCTCACGTATATATACCAGATGGAGTGCTAGAAATTGGGGTGTTGATCAATGGAGGAGACAGAACACCCGGTGTTCCTGGATTAGACCCAACAATCGCTAGGCCAACAGATCTATCGCTGGTACCTTCAGGTGTAAGCGATGATGTTGACGCAGCTACAGAAGCTCTCATAGCAACTTACGTTGAACCAGTAATTGAATTAAGTGATAGGATTACAGAAGCATTTGAAAGCGGCGAAACGATAACAGTGTTAGGAGATGCCTACCCCGAAAATGGGCTTGTGCAATTTAGAATAGGCACACCCGATGACGGTGTTGTAGTTGAGTTTCCAATCCCGCTTAGTGAAGAGCAATATCAAGAGTTTGTTGCTATGACGAATGAGTGGAATCAAGCCATTATTGACGGTGCTGGATTACCAGATTTAGATGAAATGAGAGCAGAAATGGCTGGGATTTTCAATTTGGATGGAGAGCTTGAAGACATGTCATTCAACGATGCACTGGAAGTGCTTAGTGGCGCAGAAATCGATGAAGTTGATGCTGACATACCTGAGCATGGCCTCAGAGAAGATGACTATGTTCCGGGTGAAGAAACAGACACTCCAAATCTTCCCGGTCACTGATAATCTCGATAGATTCTGATATGGCCTGGATTACTGACATCACGCGCACACTCAGCTCTCTCGTGCAGGGAGGCCATGTGGCGACGACGGATGAATCGGTCAGCGCCGAGGCAACGGAAGATGCCGTGGTGGATGAGGCTGCGACATTAGAGGCCGACGATCCGTCACTGGTGCCGGAAGAGGAAGAGCTCACGGCTGAAGAACAGGCCGAGTTGGAAGCCCAGCGCCGCCAGGCGGAAATCGAACAGGCACAAATTGAAACCGAAAAGCACAAAATCAAAATGGCTGCTGCGGGACTGATTCCTTTCGACATGTGCGATATGAAAATGGCTGAGCTAGGCGGTGTGAATGCTGCCTGCGGCACTAATGTTGAACAGGCACAGCAGCGCCTGACACGCCTGACAGAACGTGATGAGGATATGCTTCTCGTCTGAAGCACCTCTTCTTCTATCACGCCTCTTTCATCAACCCCATCAACGCTTTGAATTCCGGCTTGCCGGCATCCTGCACCAGTTCGGTCAGGGCCATCTCCATTGTCACCATCTGTGCCCCCTGCTGACGCATGCGGGCAAACGCCATGTCGCAGGACACCGGTGAACGAGCCTCAATCCCATCGGTCACGGCAAATACCTCCAGCCCGGCTTCCAGCATATCCAGCGCCGTTTGCAACACGCACACATGCGCCTCAATACCGATAATGATCGCCTGATGGCGGCCTTTTTGCTTTTCGGCCAGAATCAATTCGCGCAGCAGCGAGTTTTTCATACAGGAAAAATGCATCTTCGGATGACAGATCGTATGATCCGGCAACACATCCATCAAACGTGCATCCGTTGCACCCAACCCTTGTGGATATTGCTCAGACACAATCACCGGCAAAGCAAGACGCTGAGCAATGGTCAGCATCGCCCGGCATCGTTGTATCAAACGGTCAGCATTCTGAATATGCGGAATGAAACGTTCCTGCACATCAATCAACACAACAAAGGCATGGTCGGATGAGAGTAATGACATAATGGTGAGTCCCTATGTGTCTGTAAGCTGTAAAATCACCCGCGCCGCCTGCATGGATGGCGGCATATCCGGCCTGGCTCCCATCAGCTGCTGACGCAACCCGGCAAAACCGGCACACTGGCGCTCACTGGCCGCAGAGTCATGATGAAGCAAGGGTAACAACTCATTCAGTAGCATGTCGGAACGGCAAAATTCCTGCAACAATTCCGGCACCACCTCATAGCCATTCAGGATATTGGCGAGTGTGACAAAACGAATCTGAATCATCCGTCGCATCAAGCGCGCAGACGAGGCACTCACCTTATGTGTCACCACCATGGGCACATCAGCCAGTGCAAGCTCCAATGTCACCGTGCCCGATTTGCTCAGAGCCGCTGTCGTTGCCGCCAGTAAATCTGCCTTCTCAGCTTGTGAGACAATCAAGGGTTGGCAAGGCCAGTGCTCCACATGCCCATGGATTGATGCCTCCAAATTGCCGGCGGCGAGTATAGCCACAGTTAATCCGGGTATACGCCGTAAAAGCTGCTCCGCCACCTCAGCATAGACAGGCAGCAAGCGTCCCAACTCTCCCTGCCTGCTCCCCGGCAGCATGGTCAGAAGCGGCGCGGCATCATCAAGCTGATGATGCAATCGAAATGCCACAGCATCGCCAGTTGCCGATTCTTCCAATACCGGGTGCCCAACCCACTGCGCCTGCAATCCTGCCTCGGCAAAATAGGCCGGCTCCATTGGCAATAAACATAACATCGCATCGTAAAGTGCGGCGAACTTTCGAACGCGCTCTGGCCGGTACGCCCAAACCGTTGGTGCAACATAATGGATACAGCGCATTCCCTGATGACGCTCATGCTGAAGTGCTTTCACCACGCGGCGGCAGAAGCCCGGCGAGTCAATCGTCACAATGATATCAGGCTGATAGGCTTTAATATGCTGTACCGTCTGGCGAATGCGACAGAGTACGGTTGGGAGGTGTGGCAGAATCTCCGCGAAACCCATCAGGCTGATGTCTTCCATAGGAAAAAGACTTTTCAACCCGGCTTTCTGCATTCGCAGCCCGCCGATGCCTGTAATCTCACAGCTTGGTGCCAGCCCTTGCAACGCAGTGATTAAACGCGCACCGATGACATCACCGGACGCTTCTCCGGCAATCACGTAAATGCGCGTCATGAGCTATCTGGCCCGGCAAAGCCATAAATAAAGATACCGCACTCGGCGGCACGTTCCGTCACCATTTCAATATCCAGCATCAAGACGGCCCCAGCTTCAACGGCAATTCCACTCAACCCGGCCTCCTTCACGCGATCAACCGTATCTGGCCCGATGGCTGGCATATCCACACGCTCTTCCTGCCCGGGTTTTTTTGCTTTTACCAATACGCCACCCGCCTGATCCGCAAGCAAAGGTTTAACACGTGAAAGCATCCCGTCCGTTCCTTCAGCCGCCTCCACCGCCATGATACGCCCTTGCTGTATCACCACGGCCTGACCGATATCCAATACGCCCATATGACGAATAGCATGCGCACCGATTTCAATATCCTGCAAGGCGCGCTTATCTGGCCGATGTTTTCCCATCACACCGTGCCGAGCCACAATATCTTCCAGCACATCCTGAACCGCGAGCACTGAGAATCCCTGTTTTTCTAAAAAACGAATAATCGTCGAAAGCATCGCGTCATCACCTTGGTTACGGGCGCTTGATAACATCGTCAACAGCCGAGCCGTCATCATGTCAGGCCTTAGGGAAGACAATGCCGGCCGCTTTACACGCCCTGCCAGCACTAACTTTTCTACACCTGCTTCTTTCAGTTGTTTAATGGTCGGCCCTAATCGCGCAAGCGTAATGGTGCAAGATGGTACTTCCGCCATTATTTCCGGCTGCACTTCTCCCTCCACGGCCGCCAAAAAACAAGGGCGACCCTGCTTGTGGCAACCTTGCACAATCATTCGGGGTAAGTCACCGCCACCGGCAATAATACCAAGCGGTGCAGGCTCATCTGACATAGAATTTGCCGCATTATGAATTGAACACGCTTGTTGCTTATAAGCGCTTCATGAGATGCAATCAATCACCTCCTCAGGCAGATACAGCATCTGTTGTGGTGGATGGAAGGGGTGGCTGCAAAATAGAACGGGACGAATCAGCCTGTAGAAAACGAATAATATCAAGCACCTCTGCATCATTCGCTGCTTCTTTCGCAAGGGCCTGAACGCGCTCCTGAAAGCTGTGTGATGACGACTCAAACAGTGACTTATAGCTATGACGCAGGCGATGGATCGCATCCCGATCAAAACCGCGCCGCTTGAGCCCAACCAGATTAAGCCCTTGCAGATGCGCCCGCTCACCCATTGCCGAACCATAGGGAATCACATCATGTTCAACACCGGACATACCGCCGACAATGGCATGCTGACCGATACGCACGAATTGGTGAATAGCCGACAGGCCACCAATAATGGCATGGTCACCGACGGTGACATGCCCGGCAAGCGTGGCATTATTGGCCAGAATGACATGGTGCCCCAACTGGCAATCATGTGCAACATGGCTGCCGACCATCAGCAGGCAATGATCGCCGATTTCCGTCACCAGTCCGCCGCCTTCCGTACCCGGATGAATCGTCACATGCTCCCGCACGACGGTGTGCGAGCCGACAACAACCGACGAGCTTTCGCCGTGATATTTCAAATCCTGAGGGGCATGGCCAACACAGGCAAAGGGATAGATATGACTACGATCACCGATGGTGGTCTGCCCCTGAATAACCACATGCGATTCCAGCACCACACCATAGCCAAGGCGGACATCACTCCCGATCACACAATAGGGGCCGATGCGTGTATTTTCGCCAATAACCGCGCCGTCTTCAACAATGGCGGAAGGGTGAATGTGCGTTGTCATCGGAGCAGTACCTCGTTTATTCATATATTTTAGTTTATCCCGCACATTCCTATTCAGAAATGTGTGGAAAATTGTGCGCTCATAAGGCGCAACCCGCAGCGCGGACTTTATAGCCGTTACATTTCATGTCTGAATATAAAGTGAATCGGCTATAAATTCATGATGCTGTTATAAGCAATGCTGCGCTACAGCAAAAGGCACATCTATCAACAAAATATTTCAATCACCGGCGATGGTGCACATAGCGATATTATGGGCGATATTATGCAGGCAATGCTTCTTTTGTCGTCTCGGCAATCATCGCCGTCATATTCACTTCCGTAACGACAGCGCCGTCTACCTTGGCTTCGCAATGCGTCTTCCATACATTGCGGCGATTTTGCAATGCGGTAACATCCAGCATCATCACATCGCCCGGCACCACAGGCTTACGGAATTTGGCATTTTCCATGGACATAAAATAAACTAATGAGGCCCGTTCATCGCCCAAACTCTCAGCCACCATCAAGGCAGACGCCTGGGCCAGCGCCTCGACAATCAGCACGCCCGGCATGACCGGATTGCCAGGAAAATGGCCATTGAAAAATGGCTCATTTATCGACACGTTTTTCTGCGCCAAAATACGATTGGCCGGCTCAACTTCCAACACCTTATCGATCAGTAAAAAAGGATAGCGGTGCGGGATGCGCTGCATGATGGCTTTAATATCTAATTCTTTAGCGGCCATGGTGAATACCTGATAGTAAAAGATTGGTCAGTGCTGAGTAGCACGCAGCATAGCGGCGTGACAAGTATTTTACCCATTAGACAACCCCCGTATAGCATGAGGCGAACACACGGCTATCGCAAGCAATAACCCAGCTGTCTGCCTGCAAAAATGTGATAACGTCAATGACTCTCGCAATAAGCAAACAAAATACGCCTAGATCGCGTCATCATCATAAGAGCTGCGTTCATGTCTTGGACGCATATTACCGCGCTGCTTTGCCAACCGACTGAGTGAACTATTTTGTCTGTGCCATTGACGAATTGGTACCGATGGCGTGCCGCCAACACTCATTCCTGGCGCAACATCCTGTGCCACCCCGCTTTGCGCCGCAATCTGCGCACCATCACCAATCGATAAGTGACCGGCAATGCCGGCCTGCCCGCCCATGACCACACCATGGCCAATGCGGGTACTTCCGGCAATGCCCGTTTGCGCGACGATCACACTGCTCTCACCAATGCGCACATTATGCCCGATTTGTACCAGATTATCTATTTTGGTGCCACGCCCAAGCACCGTATCTGGCCCGCTACCACGATCGACCGTTGTATTCGCACCGATTTCAACATCGTCTTCGATGATGACGCGCCCCAACTGCGGAACTTTCACCATCCCCTCATCCGTTGGGGCAAAACCAAACCCATCCTGCCCAATACTGGCACCAGGGTGAATAATCACCCGATGACCAATCAGACTGTGTGTAATAGTACAACCGGCACCGATGATAACATCATCGCCAATTTCCACTCCCGGGCCGATCATGGCATAAGGGCCAATTTCACTACGCGCTCCAATCGACACATGTGGGCCAACCGTTGCCATATCATGCACAAAGGCACTATCAGCAATCGACGCCGTTGCTTCGACACCAGATGACCGCAGGCATACCGGCCTGATTGCGTCAGGGTAAAAAGTGGAAGCGATGATGGCATACGCAACATAAGGAGCAGGTGTAATCAACAGTGACATAGAGTCCGGTGCCAGCTCGACATCTTGCGGCTTAACAATACATGCGCCCGCTTGTGATTCTTCAAATGCGTGGCGATATTTTCGATTATCGAAGAAACTGATATGCTCATCTGCGGCCTCACGCAGCGGCGCAACATCCTCTACCTGTTGCCCTGACTCACCGTCGAGCTCACATGATGCGATATCGCATAACTCAGCAAGCGTGAACGGCCCTTTTCTCGCGAAAAAACGACGATCTGCCATATTACGCCGCCCTCACCTACCCTGCCAACAGCTTGAATATCTACTGCTCAACCTTCACTTCTACTTCAGGCAAGCGAGAATCCAGACGTGTTAACACATCGTCGGTGATATCAAGCGTTTGACTGAAATAGAGCGTCTGACCGGCAGGCAATGCCACGGCAAACCCTTTTTCCGAGGATAGTTCAGCGATAATATCGGTAATCGCCTCTTGTACTTCTGCTAACGACGAACCGTACGCTTTATCAAGCGAGGCACGCATCTGTTGCACGTCACGCTGAACATCCGTCACTTCCTGCTTGAATTGCTGACGCTGCTCTTCAAATGCTTCGGCAGATAACAAGGCGCGCTGTTCTGTCAACTCCTGATCACGTTGGCGCAGGCGCTCTTCATCAGCTGAAATATCTTTTTGATACTGTTCGCGCCGACTTTCGATCTGGTTACGAATCGATTGTGATGCTTTCGAATCGCGCATCAGTTTTTGTAGATTCAGCACGGCCACACGTGCACCTATCTCATCAGCCTTTGCTGAAACCGGATGTCCCAACATGAAGGCAAAAGCCAGTACAACCAGCATCATTCTACGCATAACATTTCCTTTCATACACATGCATTTACTCGCGCATACCATAACCCATATTGTCGTGCCGTCAATGCGACATCGACGGGAGGCATGACTGTATCGCTGAGATAGCCTCAGAAACGTGTGCCAAAGCTGAAGCGAATCAGCTCCGTCTCATCATAGCTTTCTTTGACAATCGCATGGCCAAAGTCCAGCCGCAATGGGCCAACCGGTGAACGCCATGCAATGCCTACGCCCACCGTCACACGAGGCGTCATCTCATCCACAACATTGGGGTCGCTCTCTTCCGAATCCCATAGGCTCGCAACATCCGCAAAAACGGCCCAGCGGAAACCTGCATCATTTTCTAAAAACAGCGGCATCAACAGCTCCATGGAACCCGCATAATAAATGTTACCGCCCAGGGCATCAGCGGTTGTCAGATCGCGCGGCCCGATCCCCGCATTATTAAAACCACGAATCTGGCGTTGACCGATAAAGAAGCGGTCATTAATGCGAATATCTTCCCCTAGCCCAACAATATAGCCAGCATCACCGGACACGCTAAACACCCATTGCGGCAGGATAGAATGAAACCACATTGCACGCGCCTCATTACGCAAATACTGCGCATCCCCTCCGAGACCGGCAACATCCTGTCGCAGGCGCAATATATAGCCTTCCGTCGGCTCAAAACGATTATCACGCTTGTCATAGGTCAGTGTATGCCCGACCATCGACGTCATATATTCGCCTTCCTGATCACGAATAAAGCGTGAAGCATTCGCGGCCACATTGGTCACTTCATCCTGACGGATCGTGTAATTCAACGCATGACGCAAATGCTCAGACATCGCATAGGACGCGCGTAATGTACCGCCGGTTATTTGCCGGTCAAACGAGCTTTCCGCCCGCAGATCCTGCCTTATGCTGAAAAGATCAAAACCGGCACTAATATCACGCCCGAGGAAATACGGCTCAGTAAAGCCCAAATCAATCTCCTGACGCTCTGCCGCCAGCATCAAATTCAAATTAAGTTGTTTCCCTTCGCCCAGCAGATTGTTCTCGCGAACGCCAATATCCGCTAAGGGGCCATCAACGGTTGAAAACCCTGCGCCAAGCGTCAATTCCCCCGTAGAGCGCTCTTCAACATCGACATCAATGACGGCTAAATCTGGCGCACTCCCCTCTTTTGTATCAATGGTAACACGCTCAAAAAATCCCAGATTACGAATCCGCTGCTCACTCCGACGTAACTTGGAAGTCGAAAATGGATCACCCTCATCTAACCTGAATTCGCGACGCACCACCTCATCCAATGTTCTGACATTGCCTGCAATATCAATACGCTCCACATAGACGCGCGGCCCTTCCTTGATATTATAGGTTAAGGCGATTGTATCATTCTCTTCATTACGCTCCATATCCGGGCGCACATCCACAAAGGCATAGCCCCGGTCACCCAGTGCTTCCGTGATAAATTCAATGGAATCTTCTACCGCGAGTGCATTGTAAGTCTCACCAGCCTCCGTTGACACCACTCCGCGTAATTCTTCCGGAGAGAGATCGGGAATTTCACTATTGATCGCAACGTCGCTCAGTGCGTAACGGTCGCCCTCTTCTATGGTGAAGGTAACGACAAACCCATCGCCTTCGGGTGTGAGTTCCGAAATGGCCGACAATACCTTAAAATCAGCATAGCCACGTTCAATATAATAACGTCTGAGCAACTCCTTGTCATATTCCAGCCGGTCAGGATCATAAATGTCGCTGCTAGAGAAGAAGCGATACCAGCGCTCCACTTCAGTATTCACCACATCTTCTAACTGGCTGTCAGTGTAGACCTGGTTCCCGATAAAATAGATTTTTTGCACTTTGGAGAGCGGCCCCTCATCAATTTCAAACACCAGATCAACCCGGTTTTGCTCCAGCGCAATAATCTTGGGGGAGACTTGAGCCTGAAAACGCCCATTTTTCTGGTACAGATCTAAAATACGTTCAACCGCCTGTTGCACTTTCGTGCGCGTATAAATGGAACGCGAACGCAATTGAATTTCTTTACCTAACTCATCCGATTCTAATTTATCATTACCCTCAAAGGCCACACGATTAATCAGAGGGTTCTCTGTTACCGATACTCTCAGCACATCACCCACCGGCTGAATCGAAACGTCAGAAAACAGACCCGTAGCATAGAGCGATTTGATCGACGCATTCATCTCTGACGAGGTCGCTTCTTCTCCTGGCTTTAACGTTAAATAGGAGCGAATCGTGTCTTCATCCACACGCTTCACCCCTTCGACATCAATGCGAGAGATGACGGTCTGACCCACGGCAAACGATGCGAATGTACCCGAAAGCAACAAGACACAGATCAACAGTGAGGTCAGGCGGAAGAGGGGAGAAGCAACTAACGCATCAGATGATGTTTGCATAGTACCCATCATGTCTGATTTCCTTTGAGCAGACAGGTTAAGGTGAGCGGAAGATAACACCAATTATTTCGCAATATATAGTATCGTTAGAGTTAACAAACACCATATAGTGAATTAACGCCACTGCGGGTGAAAGTCCAGCGAATAACTCACCATGCTATCAGCATGATGAGATCATGATCTAAAACAGATTGAGCTGCATAAGATCATTCACCGTCACAAATAACATCAAACTAATCAACATGATGAATCCAAAACGAAAAGCATATTCCTGAAAGCGTTGTGCGAGCGGCCGGCCAGTCACGGCCTCAATCGCATAGAACATTAAGTGTCCCCCATCGAGCATGGGAATCGGCAACAGGTTAATCAGACCAAGATTCAATGACAGCACGGCCATGAACCATAATACCGTCAGCAAGCCTTGCTCTGCCGATTGTCCGGAATATTGCGCGATACGAATCGGCCCGCCCAATGCCTCTGTCCCTCGCCTCCCGGTGATGATCTCGCCAATGGCGGTCAATGTCTGCACCGACATATGCCATGCTTCCGACACCGCGCTGGGAATCGCCTCTCCCACGGACAATGGCTTACGCTCCAATGCCTGGGCCGTGACCCCAATAAGACCTACACGCACCGGATTGCCGAACATATCCGTACTTTCCTGCAAGGTCGGCGTAATCATTAAATCGATCACATTACCGTCACGCTCGATCCGCAGATCCATCTCGGTATCCGGATACATCTGCACGACCCGCTGAACCTCATTGAACAAAGTAACCTCACGGCCATAAATGACCTGTATGCGATCCCCCTCCTGCAACCCGGCTTGCTCGGCGGCACTGCCTTCCATCACGCCGCCCACAACGGCAGGTGTTTGCGGATAGCCAACCCAGATAAAAAACCCGGCCATAATCGCAATTGCCAAAATATAATTGGCCGCAGGCCCGGCAACGACAACCAGTGCTTTTTTCCACAAGGGCTTATAATCAAAAGCGACTTTCTTCTCTTCGTCTGTCATCCCGTCCAGCTTATCACTATCGGGTGAGCTTGCCGGATCGGCATCTCCAAACATTTTCACATAACCGCCAATAAGCAGCAGGCTCAGCTTCCATCGCGTGCCATGCTTATCATTCCATCCCCAGATTTCACGGCCAAAGCCGATTGAAAACTGCTCCACCCGCACGCCGCACCAGCGTGCCACCTTGTAGTGACCATATTCGTGAATGAAAACGATCACGGAAATAATGACGAGAAAAGAAATAATTGTGTGTACGGAATCGAACAGAAATTCCATGAGACACCCATTGGATAGTTGCGCAAAAGTGGCCGCAGGCTATGCGTTTTTCTTCATGATGACCAGCATTATTTGCGTCCGCCATCATGGACAGGCATAATACCCCCCTGTCACAACAGATGGACTGAATTATGTCGCACTCTCATCCCCGTATATTTGTGCAAATTCCGGCATACCGTGACCCTGAATGCCAGCACACGGTGCGAGATTTATTCGCCAAAGCAGCGGAGCCGGAGCGAGTCACTGTCGGCATTTGCTGGCAGGTTGACGAAACAGAAGACCAGCATTGCTTCGAGGTGCCGTATGAACGGCCGGAGCAGGTGCGTGAATCACATCATCATTACAGTGAAAGTAACGGGGTATGCTGGGCACGCGATATTGCGCAGTCACTAAGGCAAGATGAGGAATACACCCTGCAAATCGACAGCCATATGCGCTTCGAACAGGATTGGGACCGGCTGCTACTCGACATGCTAGCACAATGCCAGGGGGAGCGTAATCTACTCTCGCATTATGCGCCAAGCTTCATTCCACCGGATACCTATAATCGTGACATTACGACCTATCTCTACCCGGCACGGATAAATGATGAAGGCATCCCGATGGAGCAATCACTCACGGTCACGCTTAATCAGGCACCGCCACGGCCCGTCATAAATTACAGCATTGCAGGTGGATTGCTCTTCGCCCCAAGTCGTCTATTCGAAGAGGTGCCGTATGATCCGCATATCTATTTTTGGGGCGAACAGGCAGGCATGGCCGCACGCGCCTGGACCCATGGCTGGAATATATACTCACCGCAACACCCAACCGTCTATCATATCTACCACGTCACCAAAACACGCCCCTTAAATTGGGATGATAACCCGGAATGGACAGAACGACGCAAACGCTCAACCGCACGTATGCATTATCTGTTAGGAATGGCAAAGACGATCGAGCCGGGTTATGCCCAGGATATCGAACAATTCGGTCTTGGCTCGGCACGGGAACTGGCAGAATATCAGGAATTACTCGGTATTGATTTTGCCGCGCGGCGTATCAGCCCGCAGATGGCATCACGTTGTACAACCAGGCTGGAACAGGCGGGAGCGAAACTGACTGATGATACGAAAGACTGGTATCAACACTGCTTTGTGACGCTGCAAATTCGTTACAATAACGATGATGACATGACATTACAGTTGGCCGAGACCTATCACAACGGCACTCATGCACCGAAAAACAGGCAATATGAGGTTGCGCTATTGATGGCAGCCCGCTTCTTTCATGCAAAGCAACAGGAGGAAGCACAAAACTGGGCCTACAAAGCGTTAGCCCTGGATAGTAGCAAACCGCACGCCTATTGCCTGCTGGCAACCAACTATATGCGGCAACATCATTATCTCAACGCACTGCCACTGCTGTCGGCTGCCGTTGAAAGCATTGGCGATGCGCCGTTTACTCCCTGCTATGATCGTCAGCAACATCCGTTGGTGCTGCTAGCCACCTGTTACTGCAAAGCAGGACAGCCTGAGAAGGCGCGTCACTATGCCGAGCAGGCACTGGCGCAAAAACTTGAACCGCTCGAGGCCATGCAAGCCATCGCCAATGATGCGGAAAACAGCATCGACAAAGATTTCTGGCTTTTCAAAGATAAAGAGTTGACATTTAAACAATATAATCAATTGAACGCTATCTCACCGGAATGGGAGAATTGGGCCAGAACCAATGCGAAAAGCGGTATCTCACCAGACTATCTACAGAATAGATTGCGTGAAATTGGCTTTAAGGCTGCTTTGGTTGAGACGTTGATGCATGACATCAAAACAGCCTGATCACACGACGATATTAGTGTTTTCGCAAATCTTTTGCGCAACAGTAGAGTGCACATAATCACTTTACGCCCTGCGCCTTATGCACCTCAAACATATCTGGCTTATCTGCTTTCTGTTTGTGTCCATTGCCGCTCACTCTGTGCAAGCGGCAGATGCCATACCCTGCAGCTCTTCTCCAACACCAGCCTGCCTCATAGAACAGGCAGAGCATTGGCTGGAGCATGCCGGTGACTATGATGAGACAGCGCCGATTCGCCGCAGATTAGCCAACTATTGGCTAACACAGGGACAGACGACGAAAGCACTGGAACATTTGGGCGATATTGATGACACATTAATGCGCGCAACATTATTGATCGACATTGCACAGAGCGTATGGCGAGGTGGCGATCACCAAGAGGCCACACAGCTATTCGATCAGGCACATCAGCACTTACAGTCTGCTTCTTCCAATCAATGTCAGATGGCAACCCGGCTGCGTTATCAGGCATTACTGAAAGAATCCGCGCTGCAACACCCACCTGCGCTGGTCACGCGCCATGCTGCATTGCCTATATTACTGGATGCTGTGCGGCTTGGGTTGCTAAAACAGCAGCATTATCGCGATGATGAGGCAACGCAACAGCAGTTCATTCGCGCCATCCAGACCGCGTCACTCAAAGATGAAGCGTCGATCGCATTGATAGAAAATATGCTTGCCAAACAATCGGTCAATAAAACTCAGACAATCATCGACAGTATCGCAGATGAATCAATCAAAAGCGAATTTCTGAATTTGCGTCTGCCGCTGATACTTGCCCGCCTGGGAGAATGGCACCAGGCCGCAGAATACACACATAAAATCAATAATTTAACTAGAAAAACAGATGTGTTTATTCATATCGCGGGCATTTACTACGATGCGGGCAAAGGCAGACGCGCTGCCCATATGCTGGAATTTGCCAGAGATTTCGCCCGCAAAATCGAGGATCCTTATGAGCGCTCTGCAACCTTCAAGCGGATTGCCCGATTATATTTTGCCATGGAGCATGTCTTTCCGGCCCGCGCGGCCTTTGCTGAGGCCTATGACGCGACCATGGCCATTGAATTCCTGCCACGCAAGCTGAGCGCATTAATCAGCATCATGGAAAATCAAAAAGATATTGGCGATATCAAGGGCCTGCGTATGAGTGCATTCAGTGCTATCCGATCAGGGCTCTTCGCGGAAATAGATGCCTACGGTAAACCAGGCGAGACAAATCGTTTTTTAACTGCCCTGGATGGGTTTATCACGCCTTATGACCGCGTTGAGATCATTGCACGGGCAGCACCGCTAAAGAGCAGCCTTTTGCGTGGACGCATTTTGCATAAACTCAGCACCTTGCAATATACGGATCGAGTCATGCAACAACAGGCCGTCATCTCATTGGCTGAGGCTGAAAACGCCACCAATGCCATGACGGATCGCCTTCAGGAATTACGCATGAAAACATTGCTGGCGGGTGCGGCGTTAAGCCTCGCTCAGGAAGAAAAGGCCGAACGTCTGCTGACCGATGTACAGCAAGCCCTGAAACTCCCCATCACCGGGACGATTGCGCAGGCCAAAATAACCCGTGAAAAGGCAGATATCTGGCGTCTGATCGCACGCGAATTAATACAGGTCGAACGTTGGAAAGATTCTCTCACCGCCTATCGCAACAGCTTCACGGTGGACGCCACGCCCGATCCCCATCCGCATTTATACCTCACCCTACTCATCGATAACCAGCTATTATCGGATGCATTTTCTTTATTCCCACTGCCGGATGTGACGGTGGCTGCGGTCAAAGGCGGCAAAACCTCTGCCCTCATGACCTATTTAACACGCATCGAACGTCGTGAAGATGCACCGGATGAAGAGCAAGAATTATTGCAGGCCCTGGCAGCCTTAAAAGAAGCAAATATTCCCGGCGGAGTCTATCCCATCATCACACGCCTCAAAGCCATGGATGAAGAAAAATGGTTCTGGCAGACCAAGGCACTCGAAAAGCCGAGTGATCGCTTGATGACGCTGATGGTAACCAGCGCATTGGAGGCCGGTGATATGGTATCGGCACTTACCTGGATGTCAGAATGGCAAAATAAGGCACAAAAAGCTGCGATGCTGATCACCGCCGTTGATTTTCTGCCAAAGCCAGAAGAAAGTCAGGAAGAGGAATCATCATCGACGAACGCGCCGGTGCGCATACCGGATGAAGTCATCACCGCCATCTGCGCGTCATAAAATTGACATAGTTGGCTGCTATTAAACAGCCAAAAATAATTAACAATATGATGATGTTAAGCAACGACACACCGCAAATTGCACTGCTTGGATATATTCTGAATTCACTGGTCAGTGCGCGTGACGAGGTTTTTGACGGCCTTGCGGCCACAAAAATGGTTGTTAAGACGCCACAGCAGAAACAGCAACTCGCCCTCATCCAGGCCTATGCCTATGATCTGTTAGGGGGTAATCATCGCTGGGCACAATCCTTTCGTCACACAGAAACGCAGCTAACCCGCCTACAAATTGAGCGATTTGCGGCTCACCGGGCCATTCCCGAAAACGAGCAACCTCACTTTAAACCGCAGGAATTAGGCATGTGGATGGATGATCTCCATATGCATTTTCGTAAAAAAGGGCTGTTCTGGGGAAATTTATTGGATAGCTCAGCATTAGAGCCTGGCTTGCAAGCAGCACTGGCAGATTTAAATACAGCGCTGGAGCGTTATGGCCGCCTCACCTCCGCCATGCTCCGCGCAATTCCGGAAGACCAGCATGACGCATTACTTGCGGCATCGAAAGACGATGGAGAAATGAACTTATCTAATCATATTCCTGCGTTTTATCGCAAGGCAACCGGCAATATTGCCATTGATTATAGCTACTTCTCCATGGATGCCGAAGGTAAAAAAAGCCAGAAAGTAACAAGGTTAGACATTATTATCGCCGCTGAAATAGAGCATGTCAAACACGACATTACTACGGCATTTAATCACATTCGGAATCTGACAATGCTTGATGTACCGGCTATCCCAATCCGACTCCCTCTCGGCGAGCAAATGCTGGAGAGGTTGCCAAATGCCATGATGCGCATAGACGCCAACGCCGACAGAATCACCTTGCTGGAAGCAATGGTCGGCCTGCGCCTGTCGGCCATCTCGCAGGTTGATGCCGCCCGAATCAACCCGGAATTGACCCCCGAATTACTGTATCGAACCGGTAATACGGAAAATCTAACGCGCGTGACGATACCCGAAATTCGTCAGGCCATCATCACGGCGGCGCAGCAGCACTATGGCATGGAAGTAGAAGAAGTTGCATCACATCTGGAAACGGCTTTTGACAACTATCTGGGAAAGCACCGCATCGCCAAATTGCTGGAAACATTTGATGAAGACCACCTCACCAGCAGTGCCACGCAGCGGATGCTTATGCAGGTGCAAACACTCGATTATTATCATCAATTTGCTGCGATGGCTGATCGTGACGAAGAGAGTATTGACCTGATGGCTGCCATTCTGGAGCTGAATCCTCAGTATATCCCGGCGCCGAACCTCACCACCGCAGGTGACCTGGCCATGCATCTGACAATGCTGATTACAAACGGTATCATTTTCAATGCATTAGATGATAGCGAACAAGAGCAAACCCTTGACCTTATTGTTGATCTCTTCCGCTTTCACAAGCGCCAGCAAGAACAGCATGGCGCTGCCTATCGTTGGGAATGGGATAATGTCATGCTGTCTGATGAAATAGATACGGCGACATTAGCACGATTCGTCCAACGATGCGACGATATTATCGACAAACACCCGGAAGATGATGCATCGCTGAAATCCCTCATCAAGGCCACCAAACGGTTTGTCACCCCTTCACGGGCGCAATCCGCACTGCCGGATGATCACCTCATCAACAAGGGAGACGATACCAATCCCGATACACAGCAATATATATATTAGGAGGCCGCAATTTCGCGCGTTTTCGCAAAACACACATCCGGCCAGTCTTGCTGAATACGCTCAATATGCCAGTCATTGGGCGAGAGGAAGGTCATCACTCCTGCTCCATCTTCGGCCAGATTCGCCAGATGCTGTGTACGCAGTGACAAAAGCGTCTCCTCGTCAAGTTCATTAGCAATCCACCGCGCCCCGGTATACGGTACATCTTCAAACCGCACATCCAGTTGGTATTCGTTCTTTAAGCGCGATTGCATCACATCGAGCTGCAACTGGCCGACAACCCCGATAATCCATGGCGAACCACTCACCGGCTTGAATAATTGCGAGACTCCTTCTTCCGACAATTCCTGCAGCGCTTTTTTCAAATGTTTTGCCCGGAGTGGGTCATTGACCATCGGTCGGCGGAAAATCTCCGGCGCGAAGCTTGGAATACCGGTGAAGTGAATTGCTTTTCCTTCCGTCAGCGCATCGCCAATATGCAAATTGCCATGATTCGGAATGCCGATAATATCGCCGGGATAGGCCTCCTCCGCCACTTCACGATCCTGCGCCAAAAACAGCACCGGGTTATTCAAAGAAAGCTGCTTGCCGGTCCGCACATGCGTTGCTTTCATCCCTCGCCGATAAGTGCCGGAACAAATGCGGGCAAAGGCGATACGATCGCGGTGTCTCGCATCCATATTCGCCTGAATTTTGAAAATAAATGCGCTAAATGCATCTGCCTCGGGCCTGACGGCTTCCGGGTCTGCCGGTTGCGGGCGTGGCGAAGGCGCGTAAGATAACACACCCTGTAACAATTCCAGTACGCCAAAATTATGAAGCGCCGAACCGAAATAGACCGGGCTTAAATGGCCTTCCCGGTAGGCTTCTTCATCAAATGCCGGACACAGCCCCTGCACCATTTCAATTTCTTCACGCAGCTGCTCCAGTTCCGTTGCAGGTAAATGCTCCTCAAGCGCCGGGTCATGCACATCCTGAAACGCGATATTCTCAGGCTTTTGTCCGATCTCCACCGTCGAAAAAAGATACAGGCGCTGCTCCGCAATATGATACACACCGCGAAAACGCTCGCCGCACCCCACAGGCCAGGTCATGGGCGCAATGTCCAGCGCCAGCTGATCCGAAATCTGGTCGATCAGGGCAAATGAATCCTCCGCTTCGCGGTCCATTTTATTGATAAAAGTGATCACCGGCGTATCACGCAGCCGACAAACCTCAAACAATTTGCGTGTTTGCGGCTCAATCCCTTTCGCAGCATCCAGCACCATCACCGCCGAATCCACCGCCGTCAGCGTACGATAGGTATCTTCGGAAAAGTCTTCGTGCCCCGGCGTATCGAGCAAATTGACCGTCTTGCCGTCATAATCAAACGTCATCACCGAGGCCGTGACGGAAATCCCGCGCTTCTTCTCAATATCCATCCAGTCGGATTTGGCATAACGCCCGGTTTTGCGCGCCTTTACCTCACCCGCCATTTGTACCGCCCCGCCATAGAGCAGCAATTTTTCAGTAAGGGTTGTCTTTCCCGCATCCGGGTGCGAGATAATAGCAAAGGTACGACGATTGGCATAAGGGTGGGTGGGCATAGAGATGTCCAAGTGTTAACTAGGCGGCCTATATAACCAATTGCTGACAACAGTGCAATTTGAACCACCTAAAACTATAAAAAAGGGGAGCAAGCAACACGCGCTCACTCCCCAAACACTCTGATGTTCAAACACGAAATTACGCAGATTACCGAGTTATCTCAATATTATCGAGAGAGGCAACCCCTTCAAGATTGAGATTACGTGAACGCCAATAGAAATTGACAAAAACGCCTTCATCGTATGCATCAAGCACCATGTAATGATTACCATCAGCAAAATCCAAATCGCTCACTGGCAACATCGTTATGGTGACCGAAACACCGTTCTCACCTTCGGCAGAAATCTGTTGGAACATACCATCTTTTTCAACTGCCTTAATGAGGTAGAAGCTGGTGCCGCCTTTACCGGAGTCACGCAATTCCCGAATTTCTTCGTTCGTAGCCATGGGTGATAACCCTCCTTATGGCTAATAACCAAATCAGATAGTGTCAAACAGCGAGGGCAAGCCCTCAAGTGAAGCAGCAGCATATTACCACCGCTTCATCCCACTCGTATCAAAGACACAAGTGAAGATTTGGGCATTGCTAACCAATAAGAGATTTATTAAATAGCAGGATCAGTGAATGCTTTGCTCTAACTTTGCAAAAGCCAGTTCCCGCTAAACAGTTGATGAAACGATTCTCACGCCTTCTCCACCATACACTGCAGCGGATAGTCTTCCTGCCGTGCCATGGTGACGACAATATCTGCTTTTGTCTCGGCAATATCGCGCGTGTAGACCCCGCACACCCCTGCCCCACGTTGATGCACCGCCATCATAATGCGCACCGCTTCATCTGCAGATTTGCGGAAAATGCTCTGCAGCAGTTCCACTACAAAATCCATGGGTGTGTAGTCGTCGTTCAGCAACACCACCTTGAACATAGGCGGTTTTTTGGTTTTAGGCTTGGCGACGAGCGTGCGTTCTTTTTCGACGACGTCCGACATAGTTCCACTAGACTAATGATGAATCACTATGAATAATATAGCATTACCGCGAAATGGCGGCAAATAAGGAATTTAATAATAGTCAGACAAGAAACTCTGGGCCATTGTCTTTTTTGCGCTCTTCCGCGTCTAATCCGTCAGATGTGACGACAATGGCTTTTGTTTGACCATCGTGACTGACATCCACGACTTCCAAACCACCAAAAACTCCGTCCACGGCACTTTTAATGTCGTCAGCTAAACCATTTACTTTATCAAAAAAACCTTCACTGAATTGTGCGAGTGTTGCATCCGTCTCGGCAGCATTGTCGATCAACAAATCTGCTTGAGCCGCCTCTGCCGCTGCTTTGATGAGATCATTAATGCGCATTTGCTCTATCAATTCTGAAGGTGACATATTCTCATGATTATCAGGCAATGCTGTGGAAGAATTAAGGTATATACCATGCAGGAAGGCAGAACGATCTTCAGGGACCAGCCCTTCAAGATACTCTCGAACAATATCTGCTTCTGTTTGTTCTCGTGCCATTTCGACCAGATTATTATAATAATTCAAAATTATGGTAACACAAATTCATGACGTTTTCATGAAGTCTGTTGCATCATAAGATAACGACTTTAATCACTAACAAATTTAACAATATGTGAATAGACCTCTTGCATCACTGATTATGGCACTGGCGAAAATGATATAAAGAGAGCATCGGAGCGGATCATACTTAATGTATTTGAGCACCGAAGCGCAGCTTTTTGTCATTTGCAGCATGCAAGAATCAGTGATGCAAGGGGCCTAATGTTATATTTGCCGAATAATATCAGTGATTTGATCCTCAAAATCGCGCCCTTGCGGCAACTCCACCGTTAAGGTACTGCCTTCATACTCCACCCCTTCCGCTGCCTGACGGATGACGGAAAGTTGCATGGCCGAATACTGCACATCAAACTGCACCGCCTGGCCAGTCTCAACATTCACTGCGGATAGCGCATTGAAATTAATCGCACCTCCGGCCATTTCGGGTTGAATCTCATAGCCTTGCGCCTGAATATTGCCGATCACTTCCAGCATGGCTTCCGCCGTCTTATTGTCGCCAGAAAGGCTGGCAAGTGCCTGCTCTATCGTTTGGCCTTGCTGCATCGCCAGCGAGACCGCCCGATCGATTTGCTGCGCTTCTTCCTCAATACGTTCACTAATAATCCGCATGGCCCGCCGCGCCAGCGATTGCTCGTCAACCCATTCATTATGCTCTATGGCAGCAGCGGCTTCGCGCATGGCATTGCCTACGCGCTCCATCCATTGAGAGAAGCTTTCATCATCACGCTGGCCTAATGCATCATCAATCGTTCGATTCATAAACTGTCCACCCTGTTATATTTATGCTCCACGTCCGCCACCGCGCTGGCCGGATCTTATGGCAGGCGGTATATCCTGTCCGGCATCTTGTGAGGCGTCCGACTGCTGTGTTGCCGGCTTCTTTGAAGCTTTGCCCAGCCTGGCCCGTATATCCGCAAAAAGCTGTTTGAATTTAGGATTATGCAGCAAGGCCTGCAAGCGCTGCTGCGATTGTTGAAAGTCCTGAAACAGGGCCTCAACCTCTTCAAATGCAACCAGTCCCTGCTCGGCTTCTTCCACCAACTCGGCCAGCTCTTCCAGCACCGTCGCGGCCTTATCCGTTAATTCATCAAGCCCGGTTGTAAAGCGCTGACTCTCTTCATAGAGATCCGTTGTCACCGTATCCTCCAGCAACTGCCGCATAAACTGCAAAGCATCCTCAAACGGCATACGCCCGAGCACATCGGGCTTACGCGTGCGCTGCTCGTCCGATTGGCCTTTTGATGACACTTCTGGCACAACCACGCGTCCATCCTCGCGCATTTTACTGAGCGTGGTAAAGGCGATCACAGCATAAGCATCGTTGAATTGATCAAAAAAATGCGTCGGGGGCGTCGCCGCTTTGTAGCGCACGATGACGATTTCACTCACTTCCTGCAGGAAAAAACGCCAGCGCTGCGCATGTTCATCACGCCTGGTAATAGCCAGTTTTGTTTCGTCTCGTTGAACCACCATCTCACCTTCAATCCGACTATGCCGCAACCTCTGCAGGCTCTTCCTGTAAAAGCCGATGATAGCGCTTTTGCAACCGATTTAAATTATCATCCGCCGGCGATTCCACACCAGGCTGCGCCGCATTCCACTCACCGACACTTTGCATAAAACGCGTAACCAGCTCCTCATCACGCCCTTCTAATAAGGGCAGCATTTCACGCATCATCCGGCTTTGCAAGTCTGTGCCTTGGCGCTCCATTTTATCTTCATGTGCCTTAAGCCGGGCAAGCGAAATATCACCGCCAGCAGACACAGCTTGCGTTGCCATAATAAAGATGCCGGAATCGCGACGCTGCTTTCCTGTCTCACGCAGCGATGCGTCATTCGACTGCATTTCTGCCACCCCGCGCTTAAGATCTTGATAACCTTGGGCGCCACCCGTAATCGTCGCACCAAACGATGCTCCTGCGGAATAATAATGAAATTTGTCTTTCACCTGATCATAGAGGCGCGCCAGTGGTCCTTTCCCTTCCTGGCTTGGCAATTCACGATTAGAAAGCCACAGTAACCCAAAACCGATGGCATTGGAGATGCTGTTCAACACATCGCCATTGGTGTGTTTGCGAATTCGCGTCAGTAAGCTATCACCTTTTTCAATGGGCACATTGGGATCACGCGCAAAAAAGCCGGATAAAAAGGTAAATACTGAAGCAGCGGCCATCCAGGCCCCGCCCAGCGTTGTGCCCATCTTGCGGCCATAACGTTCAACAAACCCATGCGATTTCCAGTCAGCTTCCGTTGTTTTATCTAACCTATCCAGCCACTGAATAATTTCTGCATCAGCCACTTGTTCAGGAGAAGCTGCTTTTGTTTTCAAAGGCTCTAATAAGCCCGTAAACTTGTCCATAATCGCATCATCATCCTGCGATCCACTCAAAAATAAATGCCAACTGGACATCAGACCTAAAGGCCCGGTCACAAATTTCGCCCAGTTTCGGTTGCCATCTTTATCGCGCGAGAAAAAGCCATTGAGCATATTGCCCACATCACTAATGGCAAAAAAGATACTGGATTGTGCACTGGGATTATCTTTTAAGTGCTCGCGCATGCTGCGAAACCATTCGGGCTTCATAAGCAGCACAGACGCAACGCCAGCTGCAATCAGCGCTGCCGCACCGAATACCGAACGAAAGGGCAGTGTGACGGCATGCCAGACCTTACCCAAAAACCCTGTTGGTTTTTGCGCTGCTACTTGGCCTGAATCACCTTGTATTCCAACAGATGACAGTGGCTCTGATGTCGCTCCTGCGCTCATACAACCCGTTCAATAGACATACCTACCTATTATTCATTTTATCGCATAAGCAGCCAAGAAATATGAACCTTTTGTGATATATTGACGGGAAAGCATAAAAAAACCCGCAGGAATTTTCCTGCGGGTTTTTCAGCATATAGGAGTTAGCGGCTGTCACAATGGTTAGCTATATAGGGGAGAAGAATCTCACTGCGACAACTACATAATAAAGTAAACCAATATTCATAATTATGCAAGAGGTTTTTAACATTATATTAAAATTATTTTCATTTTGCCTTCATATAAATCAGCACATTACAAAAACCATGCACATTTATATTGAAAATACCAACTTCAATTAATCAGCGTGATAAAGCAAAAAATCACGATTATGAACAGTGCCATAAGCACTATTATACTGATCTCCATAAGCTGGGTAAGGCTGAACCCATACATAATCGCGTGGCTCAGAGTGCAATTGAGCTGAGCGTGGCTGCTGTGATGGCGCACATGCAGCCAAGAAAAATAAGCCCAGTAATATTATAATAACAGAACGCATCTATTTCTCCTTGTGCAGAGCAACATATGCCATTCCTTTTTGTAATGCAAACATATAAATCAGATAAAAGATATGCATTGAATGCATATCAATCTATTTTTTATGACACTTTTATGACAAACATCCACCTTCTTATGCACCTTAGGAGATAGATTCGCTGGAGTCGTGGCATTCTAATCAAGGCCCACCTGTAGTCGCGGCGACTCTATATCTATTAAGACGAGACTATCACGCCGAAGAAAAACTATGATTAAACGGACGCCCCACAAATATCCCGCCTCGATCATGGCGCGAGGAAATATCTTGGCATTTTTGCCTAATAATGAGAGCAAGAATGGTTAGTGAATAGAGAATGCAACTGGGCTTCCTAAAAAAAGCATACGTTCTGCCATACGCCGCCTCACCAACCCCGGCAATTTGCGTCCACCCGCCCACACCCAGCGCATAAATTCGTCGGAAGCCGTCCTATACTCATGGCGATTGAGCTTTCGGCGCAATGTAGAACGCTCCAAAGCGCCTCCACCAAGATTGAAGGTAAATGAAATCAGCGCATCCTGCTGATGCTGCGATAGGCTCACATCAACCAATCGTTGAACGTAATGACGCGCAACGCCAACATCTTCTATCAACCATTGCTCCGCCAATTCTGCATCAATCCCAGCATTGTAATGCGGGACTTCTTTTGCCGACAACAGATGGCCATAACCAATTGTCCAGTATCCGCCAGGACATAAATATGGCTTGGATTGAAATCCTTCAAAATGGCGGATCAACACAAATGCGTATTCTGACGCATGCATCAGTTCCTCCAATCTTCTATTCATGACGAAAAGCCAGCTCAGGTCGCGTGAAAACACACCATGTGCTGTGCGCGGGGGTGATTCCAGTCACCAATAATCTGAGCGTCCCACCCCGTATCCTTACCGGCCAACTCAATATCGCGCGCAAGATAATGATACGGATCTTTATCGGGATAGGTCACAATGTCACCAGGCGAATGGTTAAGCGGCTCAACCCAGCGATCAATATCCTGTGTGATAAAAAAAGTGGCATAAAAACGCCCCGCTGCAGCCATTCGCGAGCGCAGTCGATACAAACAAAGCCGCAGATAGTTCAACGGTAAATGCGTAAAAAGCGACTGCGCCAATGCCACCTCCGGAGAAAACGGCAGGCCCTGAAAATGAAACGCACCATCCACCATCAGATGGTGACGGGGCAATTTTGCCTGAAGCCCTTTTTCTGCCAACTCCACATCATATCCAGCATCCAATAAGGACTGCGAAATATCAGTCCCGGCGTAATGCCCGGCCTCCAGATAGTCTACCAGATGAACACCTGCCCGAAGACAGCCACAGCCAATATCCAGCACTCGCGTCTGGGGCATCACCCCCTGCTCTTTAAGAAATGCGAGTTGCAATCGCCCCATTTCCTCCCATAACCCACCGACGGCATGGCGGTGCTGCCCTTCCTCAACCGACTCACGCATCGTCTGCTCATGATAATAAATGGAAGGTGCCAGGCTCATAGTTATCGACAGTTTGTTGCGTTACCGACGGACTTTACGCATAGCGCGCTGCCCAAAATAAAAACTGATGATCCCTGCAAAGATAGCCCGATCATCTTCCGTCCACACATAAGCCAGCATTGCCGGGCCGTCCAGCCCCATCATGTGAGCCACTTGAGCCTGCCATAATTTGACACAGGCATAGAGCAGAAAAAAAGCGTAGGCCAACACTGGCCTGACTGTAGCGTTTAATGCATCCACCCAACGAATACCGGAATGAAACGTCTTGTATAACTGCTCCATTTCCTGCGACAATTGCCATGCACCGATAGCCTCAAACCGCTCACTCTGCGCTTTCTCGCGCAGAGCTAACTGACGTTCCATAATAGCCAACTCATGCTGTCGGTCTTGCTTATCCTGCAAAAACTTCAAGATGTCCGGGAATGTCGCGCTGATAAACCCCAGCAGCGAACCAAGTAATGTCACCATACCGTCTCTCCTGTCATGAAAGTGACATGAAACCACGCTAAAGGCTGAGTGTATTCATGTCGGATTGCACCGCAATCGCCTCATTTCATTGTCACATAAGGATAAGCTCATCATGCATATTCAACGCACTAAATTTACGGCGCGCAAACATCATTCGCATCAACCCAAATCAGCCATCTCAGCTGCGTTACGCAGCAAATATCACAATGCAGCCGTAGCAATCCGCATCATTTCAAGTGATCTAAAAACCATTCTCACAGACCTGCACCCAAAACGGGTCTACAATGCCTTTTTTGGCAAAAAACCATAATCATGTAAGAAGCTATATTGAGCCACACGCTAGCGATGCAGGGCATGACGAAACGCCTCCCACATCAACCATAGCAATGCTCCAGCCACGACGGACAGCATCCCGGCTAGTACACGTGCGCGAATCCACTCACTACCGGTACGTAAATTACGTAGGTAGAGCATATCTGCCTGTGTACTGTGCGTATCTAGCGGATCGAATCCCAGAGTCGTCAGGGTTGCTTTCACCGCCTCCTGTGCAGCATCTTTCGTGGCCGTTGTTGATGCATCATGCACAGCACGTGAGAGATGATGTAGTAATTCGTCATGCAGCACCTCAGCGACCGCTTCTTTAATATGTTGAGTCAGCAGATCATCGTCATCAGTAGAACGCGGATGCTTCATACCCAGGATACCCAGGCCGAGCCATTATAAACATAAAACACCGACTCATCGGCAACCAGCACACGCATCCTGTCCTGAGGCACAATAAAGCGCCATATCTGATCATAATACGCAATGTGATCCTCCCGGCCACTCCAGTCTCCTGTGGCGCTCGCACCCACAAGATACACATCATCCTCTAGCGGACTCGCAGGCGGCGTTGCCAGATCTTTATCCTTCACTACAGGTAAACACAATCGATCGAGACGAACCAGCGCCTCATTCACCGTGATTTCCTTTTGTGCCTGTGCTGATTCCAATAGCACAAGCCCCATATGATGTGTCGCAACCATCATCACCCCTCTTTTTTCGTTGCACCACAACATCAACCGAGTTAAATAATTAACTTTTAATTGATGTCGTTATTTTCTCTTCCATAAGGCTGCGCTGTGCCCATCAACCATATTGTTATTGATTTAGACGCCAGCGTTATTTTTGACTTCCACTCCCTCACCCTCGCCGATGGACGCAGCGGGCTCGCTTACTTTCAGGAACTGGCCGAAGCACTTGCCCCAAAAGGTATGGCCGTCACACTCGATATATCTGACCTGACATTGCAGGAAATTTCCCGTAATCCGAACCTCGCTCTGCCCGAAGATGGCATTCTGGTTGGCAAAACAGCACAGGAACTGGGTGCGCGTTATGGCTCTGCTATCGATGCATTATTGTCACTCGAATGTCATGAACACCCAATGCTCACACAATATTACAAACATGATGATGTCCAGCTGATACCGAATCACTATGGCGGATATCAGGCTGACACGGCCATTATTCACCACTCACTGTTGACTGAAGAACGCGCCAACACCATGCGCATTGTGATGACGCGTGACGCACCACTTCTGCATACACTGGTGCATGCCGCTAAAGGGCCATTTGCCCTGGATCGAGAGGTAAGTGGTATAGATGGCCATTTTCGTAAACTCTATCGACGTGGCGACCATATTGATGCAAAAAGGGAAACAAACCGTCTCTTTGCCAATTATGCTCAGCAGTTAATGCGCGAGAATGATCTCGCTTCTCTTCCCAACCTCTTTGCCTGTAATACGGGAACATTACTCAGAGGTATGGAAGTCCTGCGCGACAGGGGTGCATCATTCAGCGATTTGCAAAATCAACATGGCTCCACCTATCCATTCACAAAGCGTAATGCCAAAGCCTTCATGCGCGATCATGATATACGCAAAAAAGAAGCAGCGCTTGCAGGCGACGACTCTGTCATCCACACGCCCGAAGACCTGCAATTAACCAGTGAGGCGCGAGATCATATGAACATGCTATGGTCTACGCTGCTAGGATACCAACATACGCGCAGCATTATTTTTGATCGATAGGTCTATATCGCATCCTCAGCCATATTGCCTCGCCCAATCTGTTCCGATAACTGATAGACGCGAATAGTCACCTCTGATTGAGGCGACCCAAAATCGGCCTGTTGCTGTGCTGCCGTGTAGGTATAGGTCGGATCGGTGAGACCATGAACATTTCGTATGACAGCGCCACCATTCATCACCTCCAGATCATACGCCTCAACAGCTTCATTCAATGGTACGTCGACATAATCACGCCACGCGCCTCCACCGCGACTCCGCCGTACCCATGTCACCACAGCGTTACCACTGCTATCTCTCTCAGCCCGCAAATGCACCGGCGCATATGGCCGTATACTACGCGCCGAATACGTATACGAAATGGATGAAACATCGCTCAAGGAGCGCCCAACAGAAACGGGCCGATAAAGGCGCTCCAGCCCAATCGCATCACCTGCCATCATCACCGATCGCAGATTACCATCCAATAACACAAAACGCTCACCGATAGTATGCAACGGCATCGCCCATTCTGTTCCCAAACGGCCACGCAATAATCCACTCAGTCGATACACGCCATTACCCAGTGCTTGCACAGTACGGAACTGAATTACCTCATCACCTAACAACGCGGCATTTGCTCCATTAAGCAGCGCCAGCTCATTCGATGCCGAATAAACTGCCGCTCCGGCCGCAATACCGACATCCACCATACTGACTTCATCAACCCGCTGCGTCACACCCTCTGGCAAAACGGAAACAGCCTGACCCATTGTTGCTTGATTCTCTAGCGTTGCAATCGCATCCCAGTCACTGCCACCATCACCCGAACGATATAATACCATCCCACGCCAGGAGTCTGTAATACCCGTTGCCGCTGCATGCGCCCTTATCGGAAAGCCATTTTCATCCGGCAGCATCGGCAAATCAATTAATGCAAATGCGCTTTCTCCTACCCTCTCGATTTGCGTCACGTGCGCATCATCAACCGCATCGGAAACATAGCCGCTATACGCAGAAACATCCTCCGATACCGCTTCAACCTCAATAAATCCGGGCTGCCCTAACCACATACGTGTAATACGCATCCGGTGCGACACCTGATCATAGTCAGTCACCGTCACACTGTCGCCCGGCTCCAGCGTCAGATAGTGCATTGGCAATGCAAAACGATAACGAAGGCGTTCCGCCCACGCACTGTAGAGCAATATTTCAGCCACAAGTCGAGCATAAGCCCCCGCCATGACCATTGGCAAATTAACCGTCATTGCTTTGTCATCGGCTGTAGCATCACGCATGGCAGATTGAATACCGGGCAGATAATCCCCGGAGCGACTGAAATAAGATACATCGACCCGCTGGGGCAGTCGTAGAGACGCTTCACGCATTTTCTGAAAATGCTCTGCCGGCTGCTCCTGTCCAGTCAAGACCAGTTGTTCTGCAGCAATATCTTCTACAACCGGCTGACCACGCGTTTGAAATCTCAGTACTCCTGCCGACTCCGTCACATCAAATAGGTACGCTTGCTGCAGCAGTTCAATCGCATCACGTACCGACATGCGCTGTGTCAGCACAAACCCTTCCACCATTTGACCCAGCCCGTCGAGCATGATCTCTTCTGGCTGCAATCCGGCGCGCGCCAGCAGGTCGCTTATAATACCACCCAACCCGGACACACCCAGCTTCCCATTAATCCAATGCCCATATCGCCAATTATCGCCATCTGACCATACCTCGGCCAAATCCGGCCAATAAGGATAGGGCCGCGCATCCCAGGTCCACACAAAACGTCGTTCAATCATGGCAGAGCCCGCCCACTGGCTCTCCGTCGCCGCTATGCCAAGACGCTGTGCCCGAATATCCATCATGCCTTGCGAAAAGCGGGGCAACGCACTTTCCGTGCTACTGGGGTCATAAAAAACATTCGGTTGATTGGTGGCTCCATCAACACTCGGAAACCCATACTCCGTAAACCAAATCGGTTTGGACTCCGGCAGCCAGTCGGTCACGCTCATATCTGGATTAACATGCGTATTTTCCCACCACCAGGTAATATTCTTCCAGGCATAGGCCGGTGCCAGTGGTGCCTTAATGGTGCGCTCTGGATCCGTGTAGTACCAATCATACCCTTCGCCTGACGTCCATCCGGCTTTCACAGTGGCAACATCATAGCCATCCTGTGGGCTGTCAGTGAGTGGGAAGTATGCGTCAATTCCCACCATATCGATATCTGCACTCGCCCAAAGTGGGTCAAGATGGTACCAGCCACCGTCAGTATGGTGATATTCGGACCAGTCAGCCGCGTAGGTTAATTTGATACCACTCCCGAGAATGGATCGAACATTGGAGGCCAACGCAACAAGCTGGTCCACGGCGGGATAATGCCCGGGCATATCCGTAACCGAAGTTAATCCCTTCAATTCCGAACCAATGACAAAGGCCTGCACCATCATCGTCACTGTATTTAGATCAGCAACTAATTGAGCATAATGCTCAACAAAACCATTATAGCCATTGGTCTTGGTAAAAAAGTTATTCACATCCGCCGCACTGCCTGTCACCCGTCCTCTCCAAGGTTTTCCTGGGGTGTCCATTAAGAACATGGGCAACAACAAAACATTGTACCCGTGTGCATGCAGTTCGGTAATATACCGTTTCAGACTTTCATCATCGGGCGTACCGCCATAAACAGGGCTTCCATTCGTATCCAACGTAATGGCGTGTGCAGTTGACCTTTCAAACGCTCCCACGCTCCATACTTCCGGCTCTGTGGTCGCCCCAATAGCATATTCCACTCCCGGCAGCACCTCGCACTGGCCTGCATCCATATGGGTACCAAACCAATTCACCACCACGGCAACCCAGTCAGCATTGGGTAATGTTTGCTGCATCTGATCCAGTGAAAGCAAAGCATTGGCCGCACCTGTATGCGTATGATGATTCACTGGCTGCTTAAGCCCGGTCTGCACAAATCCGCCGCTTATCTCCACACCGGGAATACGATTCTGTGCTTGTGTATCGTAGACAAATTCACCACTTCCAGGAATCATCACTACCGACTCGATCATCGACTCAATAGCCTGCCCATCCACATCGACTGGCGGACTCTGACGGCTGACTTCAAACGTGAAATTAGGAATACGATTGCCATAATCAGCGAGAGGAAAGTCTTGAATCACAACATAAGCAACGCCCCGATAAGCAGGCGTTCGACCAATTCCCTCGATCGACTCGATATACCAATCAGGCTGCTGTATCTCTGTCCCATGATAGATGCGATAGGTTCCGCGTGACAAATCCAGCAATTTGGCATCTGCCCATACCCGGTGCACCTGATCGATTTCACCTTCACATATAGCGATCGCTATATCGACACTGTAATGATAGGTGGTGGCAGAAACGGTTGTACCTCCGCCCTTGCCGCCACTGCTGCTCTTACTCGCGCTTTCTTTTATAGGCTGTGACCAGATAATATTACCTGCTAGTCGCGCCGTGCCATATAGAATGGGCAGCACCTCTCCATAACTTGAGGTTTGTACCGTTAAATCACTTAAGCGAGGGCCGCTGACGCGCCGTGTATTATCAAATATCTGATTATCAATCGTGGCTCCTGCCGCGCGTCCCAATTGCGCCCCAATAAATGCACCTGGCGGACCACCAATCGTACCGCCAATCGCACTTCCAGCCACTGATAAAATGACAGAAGCCATACAACCTCACAGAATATAACAAATTATGTCATTTAATTAATGTACGCACGAAACAACATGTGACGCGCCGCAACCCCCCGAAAATTATCTTATTTTATTTATATATAATAAGCACTTATTTATGATTCATTGCACAACAGGTAAAGATTCAAATTTCACCATAATTGTGCTATAATAAGATGATGTGGGAGTGTAAAAAATGACAAAAACAACACAAAAGCACAAGCCTATAGCAATCCAAACGCCATGCTATCTCCTGGCAATGCTCATGATGACAGCCTGTTCAGGAATGAGCTACGAACCTAGGAAGTTTTCGTATTATAAAGACGCAGATATAGTACGTGATAAAAAGAATGAAACATACGGCACCTTTTACATGGGTTCCAGTGGCGAGACATCGAGTAGCGATGTCTCAATGGACATTTCTCGCAAAGATGGCCGCTATCGGGCACACACCAATTTAATAGGCGGCCCTGTTCCCATGGATTTCTCGCTCACCAACCGCGGCCGCGAATTCCGCGCAGGCATCGAATGGACATGGCGCTGGGATTGAACAAAGCCTAATATTACGTGGCAAAAAAGGCTAAGGCAATCGCCTAAACCTCTAAGTCATTATCTCGAAAAATGGCAACAAGCTGCTGCTCCAATACCTTATACTCTGCGAGATAATCATCTGCGGTTACCAACGTCCCACGCCCATGATTGACCGAGTTTGAAAACTCGGACGTGGCGAATGTTCGCACCGATTCATCCCACTCTTTGCCATCAAACATATCAAGCCCCGATTGCGCGTAAGCCTGCAGCGCAGCGCTGATCACCTGACCATATTCTTTGCCATATTTACTCATATCATATTGATCTGCATGCTGCTTCAGCAACAGCGCCAGTGCTTGTTGCTGCTGAACCATGCCAACCATAAAATCGGCAACCATCTGCTTATCAGCATCTCCAATACCACTGCTAGCAAGCACCTGCTCCATCAATGCCATGCGTGCCTGAGCAATTTCTGTATTAGCAGGGGGTGCCATAAATAGTTGAGCCAATGATTGAATGCCACGCCGCTCACCAGGATAAGACTGCAGCGTATCTCCAATTAATTCTGTTGTACGGTGAAACACCGCCAGAAAGTCTGTTGCAATCGCTTCAATCTTTGCATCGTCAAGCGAGAGGGTGACATCTCTATCACGTAATAATTTGGGTACTTTTTTTGCTATTATTTCCATCGGTTTAAAACCAACAACCTTCTGACGATACTTACTATAAAGCAAACTGATTGTTTTTTAATGAATAGATGGCTTGTATTCTGTGATGCCATTCTTTGCTTAATCGATGCTCGACCACCGCTCTCATTGGCGCATAAGCATGAATAAGCCCAAGCCCGCCACCGTCGCTCACAATAGCCAGATGGCGAGCAGCCCCGTCAACCTCTATCAGCGTGATATAGCCTGGCATCAGCTTGTCTGATGGCGATAAAAACCGCTTCAATTGCTGTTGCAAATAGGCAGGGTCGGGATAATGCCCATATCCTTGCAGTATTTCACTTCGTAACTCAGCGGGTATTACCCCCCCCACTTCTTTGAAAACCCCCAACACCAGCCCGAGACAATCAACCCCACCTGTGCAAGTTGAGGTCCGCTTCATCCGCCCTTGATGCCGAAACGGCGTGCCTATCCACCCACGGGCAGTAGAAACAATGACATCACGGCTCATCGCTTACTCCTGTATAAAAATGCAAGCCCCTACATCTTAGGCAGGAGAGAAAACAGGCGCTCTAAGCGCGATTTGGTTGAGATTTTTAAGGCTGATAACGTGATAGTACGGCCTTACGGCCACTGACGAACGCCATTGTCATGGCACACATACCAATAAATCCGATAAAGGCCGCCAGCTCGCCTAACCCGTTCAATCCAAGAACCGTGACAGATACCACAAGCGATAATGCTATCAGTGCCGCTAACACCTGACCAAAAAACAACCCTGCCGTCTGGTTCGAAAGAGCGCGATTCTCCAACTCATGACGGTGTATCTGCTCCTTCTCTATCATATCAATAATCTTATCAGCGGATCCCTCTATCACATAATTATATGCCTCCAGCACTTCAGGGTCAGGCAAGAAATCAGCGGCTCTTTCAGGTCGGCGATAGCGATACTGCTCACGTGGTGGGCGTGATGTCTGCCCTCGTGACGGCTTTTGTTTACGACGCTGCTGCAACCGATCACTGACCATAATGTCACCATCCATGAACCTGCTCCTTTATTATCATCTTGTTACTTAACATCCAGCCATTGCTTCAACACATAAGCAACACTACGTCCACATGCCCGACTATCAAGATAGAGACCGCGTTCCACGGGAATATCGACTACACGCATTTCTACGGGCGAGGCCATACCAAATACATTAAAAAGGCCATACAGAACACCGCGCATAAACGCAATCATACTACGCATATTACTTCCCCGCCGTGGCTTTTTCATGCGTCTACTTGGTAACGAATCATACACAGACGCGCAATCAATTAATGATATTTAAGAATAGTGATATGCCAAAATCATCGCATGGTACCCGCCGTTTCCAACATGCGGTCCAGACCAGGTAAATGAGGCTCCCCACGAAAATTAATGGCATTATTGTAACGATTAACACAGGTTTCAAATCGCTTATCACACCCGGCGACGATGCTAAATTGATCACCTGGCAATGGCATCGACGGCAGGGATAACGCCAACCTTATCTCGCCAGAAGCATCATAACGCTTCACATCCATCACAACACCATCATTGATGCCGCTGGTGAATGAAATGCGACCATGATTGAAGTAACCAGTCACCTGATTTAACCCACTGGCCGTAAAGTGACACGATGTTTCAGCCTCAACCACCGTTCCAGTGTGCGTATAATCTCCCAGCGCCACACCGCAGCGCACATCACCAAATCGCGCACGACATAGTGGCGATACCAACTGCCCTATTTTCACTGAAAGTTGATCGGTTTTTCCTCTAATTTCAGCGATAAAACGCTGGCCATTCACTGTAATACGCCCAATCATACCAACAAGCAGAATGACAGCATCATTCACATTACCTACCGGATCAATCATGAAGATGCTGATCTGCGCATCATCATATAAACCCGCCTGAATATCAGCATCACGAATATCTGTGTCATCCAACACCCCAACAACGTCAATATTGTCTGTTGATAACCCACTGGTTGCTTGCAAGGCTGAGCTATAAAATCCAGTCGATGCACGAAAAGTCACCCCACCCCGCTCTATATCTGCGTGATAATCGGTAAAGCCGAGCACTAGGCCATCACGACGCACTATTTCCCAACATGTCACCAATGGTGAGTGATCTTGCTGCAAAATCTCGCCAATAGATAATGGTATATCGCGCATGTTCGCCTCATAATTGAAATACATTACATGAACTGCAGGCGCTAAGCCCTCAAACCTTAAGATACATCTGACTTGGCAATCTTTTGTTCACCATTAAACGCTATGAAAAAGAGTAGATGTTGTGTAAAAAGCTGCACAACTTATCTGCGGATTCAGATGCTGACGATCTAATGGGGAGAGAGACTCGTGGCGGAACAGAAAAAAACCATCCTGACCATTCGGTTTAAAGTTCAAATGCTACTCATCATGCTTGTGATGATTACCATTGCTTTCAATGTATGGAATGCAAGCGTTTCTAATGCATCTCATGAAACATCACAACAACTCGAAGAATATTCGCACCACCTCTCCGCCGTTGAACGTCTCGAATATAACATGAATGAATTAAAATACTGGGTTACGGAACTCACCAGTATACGCGACGAAGCAGCGCAAGTAAGAGTTAGAAGTGCCAACGAAGATTTAATACAAGCCATTGACCATATAGCGGTCTTCCAGCCTAATCTTGCCGATGCCGTGGGCGAACAAGCAGAGAAAATCCGCAATTTGGCCAGCCGCTCACTTCAATATGCGGAAGAAGGTAAAACAGCCCTATCCAATCGCCTGCTTAAAGAAATATCTGAAGTTGGTGATGAGGCCGTAGGTCTCATGGAACCGACGCGCCAATCACTCGAAAAAGAAATCGATAATCTACTCGCCACCGTTAACGAGAAAACTGAATTTTCGATGATGATCAATGTGGGTACGATCATTGTCACTATTCTGAATGTCATTTTCGTATCTGTAATTGTCACCAAAACAGTGATCATCCCTATTCAACGCATGACAGCCGCCATGAAAGTCATGGCAGACGGACGTCTTGATATTGATATTCCGCATGCTGACCGCCGTGATGAAGTCGGTGAAATGGCCGCCGCCATGAAAGTATTCCGCGACCACGCTATCCACGCCAAGGAAATGGATGAAGAACAAGAGCGTGAAAATGCTGAGAAAGAAAAACGGCGCCAGATGATGGAAGAGCTAGCCCGGCAATTTGACGCGAACATTCATAAGGTCCTCAAAAGCACGCGCGATGCATCCTCGATGATGCGCGAAACAGCCTCCAGTATGAAAAATCTGGTCGGCTCCTCCAAAGAGGCTACCTTGCAGGTCTCTGAGCTTTCAGATGAAGCAAACCGTAACGTTCAGACAGTCGCCTCCGCTGCCGAGGAATTAACATCCTCCATCAATGAAATTGCGACGCAAGTTACCAAATCCACTCAGATATCGAAAGATGCCGTCACCACAGCAAACGACACCAACGACACCGTTCAGGGGCTGGTAGAAGCAGCAAATAAAATTGGCGAAATCGTTCATATTATTCGTGATATTGCTGAACAAACCAACCTCTTGGCATTGAATGCAACCATCGAGGCGGCCCGCGCAGGAGAAGCAGGCAAAGGCTTTGCCGTTGTCGCCTCCGAGGTGAAAAACCTCGCCAGTCAAACAGCAAAATCAACGGAAGAAATCACTCAGCAGGTTGGAACCATCCAAAAAACAACCGAAGATGCGGTCAAAGCCATTCAATCGGTCTCTGATATCATTCAAAAAATGGATGAAATCGCCACCACAATCGCCGCTGCTGTCGAAGAGCAGGGAGCTGCCACGCAGGAGATTGCACGCAGCATCAAACAAGTCGCCGACGGCAATGGCAAAGTATCGAGCAATATTTCCAATGTCGTCGAAGCGACGGATAACACAGCCAAGCATGCCGGCGATGTGCTTTCCAGTGCCAATAATGTCTCGGAAAAGTCTGATGAAATGCAGAGTATTGTGGAACAATTTCTCAATAACGTAAAAGCAGCCTAACCAAGACTATAATAACAGCTCAACTAATTCGATACGATCCCAGCGATATCGCTCATGATGCTCTATTTGCATCAGCAACGCATCCACATCAAATCGGACAGGAACATCAAATTCAAAGTCAACGGTGATGGCTGAATTCAAGGCCGGAGGTAGTGCAAAGGTGATCATACCCGTCTGTGAGTCAACATCAACATCACCAGGCATTGATTGCACAATATCATCCACATAAACCGCCACCGTGCCTGCGACTGGCTTGACAATGGGGCGTACAATATCTTCCCCACCGCTCGTATAATGTTTAACCAACTGAAATGATAAAGTGACCCCATCGCCGGTCGCAATCTGCTGATGTTGCGCCTGGTAATCCAGCCAGTCTTTATAGCGAAAGCCATGTGCACGTCCTTCTCGCGCACGATAAAAATGAATCAATGCTTCTTTCTGCGCCGATGTCTTAAGCCCGTAGGAAACATCATACCGGCTACGTGGTTGACTCCAAATGGAGCGACGCCGCTCATGCCCGTTCACAAGCGTCACAACATCTGTATTGTACACCGGCCCACCAACCGCACCAAAGGCAATATCATCGGGAAAGCGCACCTCATGAAATGCCATATAGCCCTCCTCTAACAGATACGGGGATACGTTACCTCAACAAAGGTAATCTAAAATTTTGGGTGATAATTTATGATGATGACAGACTAGGTCCTGTTTACGAATAAATTAATATTTATGGTTTATTTCTAACCTTCCAC
>CAYSXY010000010.1:0-62750 GCA_964435165.1 uncultured Rickettsiales bacterium | reverse complement strand
TAAACTTTTATACATTTTTATACATCTCATAGAGGGCAATGGCAGCAGCATTAGAGACATTAAGACTTTCCATGCGTTCTGACATAGGCAGTTTTGCCAGTAAATCGCAATGTTCGCGCGTCAGGCGGCGAAGCCCAGTGCCTTCGGCTCCCAGCACTAATGCGAGCTGATCTGGCAGGTCAACGCGATGCAAAGGCTGCTCGGCATCACCGCAAAGCCCCATCACCCAAAAATCACGCGATTTGATGGCGAGCAGCACGGTGCATAAGTTCGGCACCCGAGCAATCGGCACAATTTCAAGCCCACCAGCTGCCGCTTTGGCGATGATGCCGGATTCCTGCGGGCTCTTGCGCGTCGTCATCACCAGCCCTTTCGCCTCAAATGCCGCGGCAGAGCGCAGAATCGCCCCGATATTATGGGGGTCGCTAATCTGATCGAGCACTAGAATTGGCCCACGGCGCGAGGAGGTGACAATCTGCTCATAGCCCGTGTCATCCAGCGGCGCCACTTCAGCCGCGATGCCCTGATGCACGCTATCGGGAGGGAGCATGGTGGAGAAGCTGGCAGGGTCGGCAATCTCCAGCCCGGCGGTGCGGGCACGGTTATGCGCCTCGTGATACGCTTCAAGCTTATCTGCCGCATTACGCGTGGCCCATACACGGTGAAACGTCCGTGTATCATTTTCCAGCGCTGCAAGCACGGCGTGCCAGCCATAGATCCAATGGCGATCATGGCGGTGTTTGACCATCACGGTTGGAGATTTGCCGCCTCGTTTATGACCGCGCCGCTTTGATTTATCTGATCCTTGCCGTTTAGAGGGCTGCCGCTTGGCGTTATCACTCATCAGTTTGCTGCCTTGCCGAATTGATACATCGTTCTAACGTAACACAACTGGCTCCCGTCGCCTAGATGGCCGAGTGCCAGCCAACCGGCGCCTGAGGATAAAAGATAACCACTTGGCCGGGACACTTAAAAATTTTCATTTACAAACAGCCGATGATCCGTCTGTTCGCTGCGGAGAATATGGCCGAGTGCCAGCCCTGTGGTGCATGAACAAAAAATATAACCACTCGGCTGAGTCAGACTAAATTTTTCATTTACAAACAGCCGATGATCCGTATGCTCCGCCGCGGAGAGATGGCCGAGTGGTTAAAGGCAGCAGACTGTAAATCTGCCCGCGTATGCGTACGGGGGTTCGAATCCCTCTCTCTCCACCATTCTCATTATCAAAGCTTAGCGCAGCAGCGCGCTTTGATAATGAGAATAATGATAGTCGGGAAGAGAACGGCGTTCGACGCCGAGGCCAACAGGCCGAGATGAGACGTAGAGACGGAGTCTCAAGACAGTCCCCCTCTAGCCATAATACCCAAATGCAATGACCTTAGAAGAGAGGCTAATACAAAGTCTTAAGGAGATTTGCTGCCATATTTGTTTATCAGCAAGAAAAAGAGACAACAATACAGCGTAAGGCCGAAGGTGCCTTGCGCATATCCTGCTACGGTTTACAGCGTACCGGATGCACGATAGGGTGCCGACTATAACGAATAGGAATAAAATACCGTAGCAGCGTAAATGGAGACCGCATGACAAAAGCAGCAAAGAAAGAGTCAATTGACACAACCACGGTTGTGTCTGATGTGCTGGAAAATATCCCCGATCATTCACCATTGTCCGACATTGCTGATGTTGAAGTGCCAGACCCCATTCGTGAGCCGGTAGAAGAAGACGAGTTAACGCATACTGAATTTCGAACTGGTGCATTCTGGCAGGCAATTCCAGCATATGAGAGCATATCTGAAGAAGAATTCTTAGATTACCGGTTCCAGAACAAAAACAGTATTACTAATAAGAAGGGGTTGGAGCGCTTTCTTGAGGAGGTGGCCGATCAGGATTTTATTGCAGATGTGCGTGAAGGCTTGAGTGCTGCCCCAATGAATATGCGTATTTCTCCCTACATGCTTAGTTTGGTTGATTGGGAAAACCCATATGATGACCCCATTCGCACACAATTTATGCCTGTCGCCTCAACGCAGCAGCCCGACCATCCGCGATTGAAGCTTGATTCGCTGCATGAGCAGAAGGATTCTCCGGTGCCTGGCCTGGTGCACCGCTATCATGACAAGGTATTATTTTTACCCCTAGATGTCTGTCCTGTTTATTGTCGTTTCTGTACTCGGAGCTATGCAATCGGTGCAGATACAGAAACAGTAGAAAAGGTGAATTATAAGCCGGATACAAAGCGTTGGAATAAGGCATTTGCCTACCTCGCCTCGCGGCCGGAAATTGAAGATGTCGTTGTCTCTGGTGGCGATGCATATATGCTGCCAACTCAGCATTTGCAATATATTGGCGATATGCTTCTGGCAATTCCACATATTCGCCGCATTCGATTTGCTACCAAGGGCCCGGCAGTGATGCCAATGAAAATATTATCAGATAAGGAGTGGGTTGATACGTTGGTGGCAATGGTAGAAAAAGGTCGTCAACTTCATAAAGAAGTGTGCTTGCACACCCATTTCAATACAGCCCATGAGATTACCGATATCTCGCGCCGCGCAATGAATGTGCTGTTTAAACGCGGCGTGAAAGTGCGCAATCAGGCCGTATTAATTCATGGTGTGAATGATTCAGCGGACGACATTATCCTGCTCACGCGCATGTTATCCTACATGAACGTGCAGCCTTATTATGTATATCAGCATGATATGGTCAGTGGGGTTGAGGAACTGCGCACGAGTATTGCAACGACATTAGAAATAGAACGGCATGTGCGAGGAAGTACAGCAGGCTTCAATACCCCGACATTTGTTACGGATGCGCCGGGGGGAGGGGGAAAGCGAGATGTCCATAGCTATGATTATTATAGTCAGGAGATGGGGATCACCATATACCGCAGCCCGAGTATAGATGAGGATAAGGTGTACCTGTATTTTGATCCATTACACACATTGTCAGACGATGTGAGGGCTGCGTGGAACAATGATCTTCAGCAAAAAAGCATGATTAAAAATGCACTTAAAGAAGCAGGATTAGATACATATAAAATTGCGACAGCGGCGTAAATTGTGACTGATTTTGTTTTTCGCAAGCCGTGCGTAGACGATGCGGCAGAAATTCATGCGTTTTTGCAGCCATATAAGCCTTATGTTGGTACCAGCCCGGTCTATACCTATCTGCTGATTTGCAGGCATTTTTCAGAAACAAGCGTCGTTGTGGAGTCGGCCAAAGGTGAGATTGTTGGCTTTGTGTCGGCCTTTCCGCCTCCTAAAGAAAAAGACACCGTATTTATTTGGGAGATTGGTGTGAAAAAAGGATTCCACGGCAACAATCTATATATTCGGATGATTGAGGCTATTGGTATGCGGGTGAAGCCTGATTATATAGACTTCACAGTCAATCCATCCAACACGTCATCAATTCGCCGCATTTACGAATTGGCGAGGCTGTTTGGATGTGACTGCCAAAAATCAAGCTGTTTTCCAGCGCACTTGTTTGGCAACCAACCACACGAAGATGAAGATCTCTATCGGCTGGGACCAATTTCTTATGATGCGGGATGATTTTTTGGTGCCGAACCCTGTTGCTTTTTGGGAGGAAGCGTGTATAACGCACTCTGCCTTGGCGGAGCGAAAGCAACGTCAGACTATGCCTGCGCGGGTGTAGTTCAATGGTAGAACATCAGCCTTCCAAGCTGAGAATGTGGGTTCGATTCCCATCACCCGCTCCATCTCTTGGGTTTCCTAAGATGATATGCGGGGGTGCGCGCAACAGAATTGGCAATAATTAACTCTCGATGAAGGAAAGAGTCCGGCAATGAGTAAAGAAAAGTTTGAACGCAATAAACCCCACGTCAACATCGGTACGATCGGGCACGTGGATCATGGTAAAACATCGCTGACCGCTGCAATCACCAAGGTGCTGGCTGAAACCGGTGGCGCTAGCTCTATCGCTTATGATGAGATCGATAAGGCTCCGGAAGAAAAAGCCCGCGGTATTACGATTTCAACGGCGCATGTTGAGTATGAAACCGAAAATCGTCACTACGCACACGTAGATTGCCCAGGCCATGCAGATTATGTGAAAAACATGATCACGGGTGCTGCGCAGATGGATGGCGCTATTTTGGTGGTATCGGCAGCCGATGGCCCAATGCCGCAAACACGCGAGCATATTCTGCTTGCACGCCAGGTGGGTGTTCCTGCGATCGTGGTCTTCCTCAACAAGGTAGATCAGGTAGATGATGAAGAGCTGCTTGAGCTGGTTGAGTTGGAAGTGCGTGAGCTGCTGAGCAGTTATGACTTCCCGGGCGACGATATTCCCATCGTCAAAGGTTCGGCGTTGTGTGCTCTGGAAGACAAAAACGAAGATATGGGCAAAAATGCCATTCTGGAACTGATGAAGGCGGTTGATGATTACATTCCAATGCCTGATCGTCCGGTGGATAAGCCGTTCCTGATGCCAATTGAGGATGTGTTCTCAATTTCTGGTCGTGGTACGGTGGTCACTGGCCGTGTTGAGACGGGTATGGTCAAAGTCGGTGAAGAGATTGAAATCGTAGGTTTGAAAGAAACCACGAAGACAACCTGTACCGGCGTTGAAATGTTCCGTAAACTGCTTGATCAAGGGCAGGCTGGTGATAACGTTGGTGTGTTGCTTCGCGGTACCAAGCGTGAAGATGTGCAGCGCGGTCAGGTTCTGGCTGCTCCTGGCACCATTAAGCCGCACACCAAATTTGAGGCAGAAGCTTATATTCTGACAAAAGATGAGGGTGGTCGTCATACGCCGTTCTTCACCAACTACCGTCCGCAGTTCTACTTCCGCACCACAGACGTCACCGGTACGGTTGAACTGCCATCAGGTACGGAAATGGTGATGCCAGGTGATAACGTCGCCATGACGGTTGAGTTGATTGCACCAATTGCTATGAATGATGGTCTGCGTTTCGCGATTCGTGAGGGCGGGCGTACGGTTGGTGCTGGCGTCGTATCCAAGGTCATTGAATAGGACTGCGGATCATTGAGTGATGAAGTAATAGCCTCGGGGGGCTGTCATGCGCTCCGGGGCGTTGCTTTTGCAGGGGTATAGCTCAGCTGGTAGAGCGGCGGTCTCCAAAACCGCAGGTCGCGGGTTCGAACCCTGCTGCCCCTGCCAGTTTACTGGCAGATTGATTCACGTTAATTGCGGCAAATATTATGGCAAAAACAAGCCCTGCTGAGTTTGTACGTCAGGTAAGGCGAGAAACATCCCGTGTTACCTGGCCAACGAGAAAAGAAACGCTTGTGTCTGTGGCGATGGTATTGGTGTTGGTTTTCATCGCATCGCTATTTTTTATTTTAGTTGATAATATCATTCAGTTTGCTGTTCGGGCGATACTGGGTCTTGGAGCATAAGATGACATCACAGTGGTATATCATACATGCGCTTTCTGGTCAGGAGCAGAAAGTAGCGCAGGCTATTTTAGAAAAAGCGGCGCAGCAAGGAATGTCAGATTTCTTTGAGGAGGTGACGGTGCCGACCGAAGAAGTGATTGAAATGAAGCGTGGTAAAAAAGTAACCGGAGAGCGCAAATTCTTCCCCGGGTACATTTTGGCTAAAATGCAGCTGAATGATCAAACATGGAATCTGGTCAAAAATGTACCGAAGGTGACGGGTTTTCTAGGCGGCGGCGGAAGGCCGCAGCCACTCACGGAGCTTGAGGCGCAACGCATCTTCCAGCAAGTGCAGGAGGGGATTGAAAGTCCAAAGCCTGCGATTATGTTCGATATCGGCGAATCGGTAAAAGTGATCGATGGGCCGTTTGAATCCTTTGTTGGGGTGGTGGAAGACATTGATGAAGAGAAGGCGCGACTGAAGCTTTCCGTTTCTATTTTTGGTCGTCCGACACCGGTTGAGCTTGAGTTTACGCAGGTTGAAAAGACCTGAGTCTGCCCGATTGACAAGAAATCAGAAATAGCGCTTGACTTAATGAGCGGCATAGTGTTTACGTCCGCATCCAATTTACCGTCTACCTGACGAGGTGTGCTTATTAAAAGTGTGCTGGGGCTTGTAGATGGGACACATGAACTCAGGATGGCGCGCCACCTGCTAACATAGTGGAACGATAATATGGCAAAAAAGATTGCAGGCTATATCAAGCTGGTGATTCCAGCCGGTAAAGCAAATCCATCTCCCCCTGTTGGGCCGGCGCTCGGTCAGCGCGGCTTGAACATCATGGAGTTTTGTAAGGCATTTAATGCCGCTACCCAATCCATGGAGTCGGGTATGCCGATCCCTGTGGTCATTACGGCATATCAGGATCGTACATTTAGCTTTGAGACCAAAACGCCGCCCGCATCATTTTTGATTCAGAAAGCGGCAAAGCTGAAAAAAGGCTCCCAGGAACCGGGCAAAAAGATTGTCGGAAAAATCAGAATGAACCAGGTTCGTGAAATTGCCGAAATGAAAATGAAAGATTTGAATGCCAACGACATTGACGCTGCCAGCCAAATGATCAAAGGAACGGCTGTATCGATGGGTGTTGAGGTGGTGGAGTAGCATCATGGCAAATGCAGCACAAATAATTCGAGTGAAGGGCAAGCGCCTGAAAAAGATCAATGACCTGGTCGATCGCAATACGTTCTATGCTCTTCCTGAGGCGGTCGAGCTGTTGAAGAAAACGGCAAGCGCTAAATTCGATGAAACCATAGAATTGGCCATCAGCTTGGGCGTGGATCCTCGTAAATCAGACCAAATGGTGCGTGGTGTTGTCGCCATGCCGCATGGCGTCGGCAAAGAGGTGCGCGTGGCTGTTTTTGCGCGCGATGCGAAAGCGAAAGAGGCGGAAGAAGCCGGGGCCGATTTTGTTGGCGCTGACGATTTGGCAGAAAAAATTCAAAAAGGCATGATGGATTTCGATCGCTGTATTGCCACGCCTGATATGATGGGAGTCGTTGGCCGCCTTGGTAAAGTATTGGGTCCGCGCGGTTTAATGCCTAATCCAAAGCTTGGCACGGTCACGCCGAATGTAGGTGAGGCTGTCAAGGCGGCAAAAAGTGGTCAGGTCGAGTTTCGCGTTGAAAAGGCGGCGATCATCCATGCGGGTGTGGGTAAAGCCAGTTTCAGCGAGAAGCAGATTGAAGAAAATATTCGCGCTTTTATTGAGGCATTGAATAAGGCAAAGCCTGCCGGTGCAAAAGGTAGTTACATTAAAAAATGTGCCATGAGCCTGACAATGGGCCCAGGCATCAAAGTGGATGCTGCTTCATTGCAGCAGGCCGCATAATGCAGGTCGGGTAGGAGATAAACCATGGATCGTGCAGGTAAAACACAGTATGTCGAGCAGCTTAACCAGGATTTTCAGGTGGCGGGCTGCTTAGTAATTACGCATTATAAAGGTCTGAGCGTTGCAGAAATGAACGAACTCAGGCAGGAAATGCGTGATGCCGGTGCTAAGTTTAAGGTAACAAAAAACACCTTAACGAAAATAGCGCTGGGTGGAACGCAATTTGAGGGTGTGAAGGATATGTTCACAGGCCCAACAGCAATTGCGTATTCCGAAGATCCGGTGGCCGCAGCTAAAGCAACCATGGCGTTCAATAAAAAGAACGACAAGTTGGAGGTGTTAGGCGGTGCCCTCGGAAATGAAATGTTGGACCAAAACGGTGTGAAGGCATTAGCCAGCATGCCGTCGCTTGATGAGTTGCGTGGTAAAATTGTAGGGATGCTTAACACGCCTGCAACACGTCTGGCGACAGTCCTGCAAGCGCCTGCTGGCCAGCTGGCGCGGGTCGTCGATGCCTATGCCCATAAAGGCTAAGGTATCAAGTGTAATAATAAATGAAACGCTGGGGTTTTGATCATGGCTGCTAACTTAGAAAAAATTGTAGATGATTTATCTGCGCTGACCGTTATGGAAGCGGCAGAACTGTCCAAACTGCTGGAAGAGAAGTGGGGTGTATCCGCTGCTGCTCCCGTGGCTGTTGCTGCTGCAGGTGGTGCAGTTGCCGGTGGTGATGCCGGTGCCGCTGAAGAAAAGACGGAATTTGATGTCATTCTTGCCGCTGCTGGTGACAAGAAAATCAATGTCATCAAAGAAGTACGTGGCATCACCGGTCTTGGTCTGAAAGAAGCCAAGGATTTGGTGGAAGCCGCGCCGAAGCCGGTTAAAGAGGGTGTATCCAAAGAGGATGCCGACAAGATCAAGGAAGCGCTCGAGAAAGCGGGTGCCACCGTTGAAGTTAAGTAATTCTCTCTTAATAAACTACCGTTATCAGGTGCCGTGTCTTCATGATGCGGCACCTGTCTCCGTTTGCAGAATGCTGGCTGTATGATAAATGTGCGGCGTAATGTCGTGATTTTGATGCAAGCTACTGAAAATGGAACTGGCGACACCGCCATTATCGTCTAACATCTGGATCGACCGTATCCGCTACCATTGAGGTAATGATGCAGCACTATTCTTTTACGTCTCGCAAACGCATCCGCAAAAATTTTGGCCGTATCAAGGATATTGCTACTCTGCCAAATTTGATCGAGGTGCAGAAAAATTCATATGATCAGTTTATGCAAATGGAGATCGCGCCGGATAAACGTAAAGATGTTGGGTTGCATGGCGTGTTTAAATCAGTGCTGCCTGTTTCTGATTTTGCAGGAACGGCGACTCTGGAGTATGTCAGCTATCAATTCGATCGGCCGAAATATGATGTGGATGAATGCCGTCAGCGTGGCATCAATTTCGCGGCGCCCCTGCGTGTGACCATGCGCCTGATTGTCTGGATTGTGGACGAAGATACCGGTGCGCGTGAGATCAAAGATATCAAGGAGCAGGAAGTGTACATGGGCGACATTCCGCTCATGACGGAGAACGGAACATTCATTATCAATGGTACTGAACGTGTTATCGTGTCGCAAATGCACCGTTCCCCAGGAGTGTTTTTCGACCATGATCACGGTAAAACCCACAGTTCCGGTAAATTCCTGTATAACGCCCGTGTCATTCCATATCGCGGCTCATGGCTGGATTTTGAGTTTGATGCCAAAGACATCGTGCATGCCAGGATTGACCGGCGTCGTAAAATTCCGGCAACCATCGTCTTACGTGCCTTGGGAATGGACAGTCAGGAAATTCTCGACACCTTCTATGATCGAGTGACGCTCAATAAATCGAAAAATGGCTGGTCTATACCGTTCGATCCCGAACAGTATCGGGGCGTTAAAATCGCCATGGATCTGATGGATGCCAAGACCGGTAAAAAAGTAGTGGCCGCAGGCACGAAGCTGACCCCGCGCAAAGCGAAAAAACTGCAGGAAGATGGGCTGAAGGATTTGCTGGTCGATGAGAAAGATCTTGCAGGGTATTTCATCGCATCTGACATTGTAAATAAAGAAACAGGCGAGATTCTGGCAGAGGCGGGGGATCCGTTCAGCCCGGCATTGGTGAAGTTGCTGGAAGAGCAAGGTCAGGATAAAATCGAAGTGCTGGCCATTGATAATATTAGCGTTGGCCCGTATATGCGTAACACGCTGGCGGTTGATAAAACCAGCAATCATGAAGAAGCGCTGTTTGAAATTTACAAAGTGATGCGTCCGGGTGAACCCGCAACTCCGGAATCTGCGCAGGCATTATTCGATAGCCTGTTTTTTGAACAGGAACGTTATGATTTATCGGAAGTTGGTCGCGTGAAGATGAATGCGCGCCTGAAGCTCGACAAGCCAATTGAAATGCGTGTGCTTTGCAAAGAAGATATTATCCAGATTCTGAGGACGCTGGTGAATCTGAAGGACGGCTTTGGCGAAGTTGATGATATCGATCATCTGGGCAACCGCCGTGTGCGCTCGGTGGGCGAGCTTTTAGAAAATCAATACCGGATTGGATTGCTTCGCATGGAACGTGCGATTATTGAGCGTATGAGTTCGGTCGATATTGATACTGTCATGCCCCATGATTTGGTGAATGCCAAGCCAGCCTCGGCAGCAATGCGCGAGTTTTTTGGTTCCTCACAGCTCTCGCAGTTTATGGATCAAACCAACCCGCTGTCTGAAATTACGCACAAGCGCCGCTTATCGGCACTTGGGCCTGGCGGTTTGACGCGTGAGCGCGCCGGTTTTGAGGTGCGTGACGTTCATGCCACGCATTATGGTCGTATTTGCCCTATTGAAACACCGGAAGGCCCGAATATCGGACTGATCAATTCGATGGCGACCTATGCCCGCATCAATAAATATGGCTTTATTGAAAGCCCATACCGCAAAGTGGAAAATGGTAAAGTCGTCGGTGATGTTGTCTATCTCTCCGCAATCGAGGAAGGTGACTACACGATTGCTCAGGCAAACGCGCCGATGGATAAGGATAGTCGCTTCACCGAAGACTTAGTGCCGTGCCGAAGTAAAGGCGATTTTGTCATGTCCACACCGGATACGATCGATTATATCGACGTATCACCCAAACAATTAGTCTCAGTCGCTGCATCGCTCATTCCATTTCTGGAGAATGACGATGCGAACCGTGCATTGATGGGCTCGAACATGCAACGTCAGGCGGTGCCGCTTATCAAAGCGGATGCGCCTCTGGTTGGAACGGGTATGGAATCAGTGGTTGCTCACGATTCGGGTACGGCCATTGTGGCTCGTCGTGACGGTGTGGTCGATCAGGTGGATGCCGGGCGTGTAGTCATTCGCGTGACCGATAAGGATAAATCTGCGCCGGCAGTTGATATTTACAATCTGCTGAAATATCAGCGCTCTAACCAGAACACTTGTATCAACCAGCGTCCGATCGTCAAGGTAGGGGATGTCATTAAGAAAGGTGATATCATTGCCGATGGCCCATCGACAGATTTAGGTGAACTCGCACTTGGTTATAATGCGCTCGTAGCGTTCATGCCATGGAATGGCTACAATTTTGAGGATTCGATCCTCATATCGGAAAACCTGGTGAGTGAAGACGCCTTTACGTCAATTCATATCGAGGAATTCGATGTAATGGCACGTGATACCAAGCTTGGCCCCGAAGAAATCACCCGTGATATTCCGAATGTCGGCGAGGAAGCGCTGCGCCAACTTGATGAAATCGGTGTGGTTCATATTGGCGCCGAGGTGAAGCCGGGCGACATTCTGGTCGGCAAAGTGACTCCGCGAAGCGAATCACCCATGACGCCGGAAGAAAAATTGTTGCGTGCCATTTTTGGTGAAAAAGCCGCGGATGTGCGCGATTCCTCGCTTAAATTGCCACCAGGTGTAGCCGGAACGATTGTCGGTGTGCGCATTTTTACCCGCCGTGGTGTGGAGAAAGATGAGCGTGCATTGGCAATTGAAAAGGCGGAAATTCAAAGGCTTGATAAAGACCGTCAGGATGAGCGATCCATCATTGAGCGTTATATTTATCAACGTCTGCAAGCTGCGTTGATCGGTCAAAAAGCCATCAGCGGGCCTGGTAAATTTAAAAAAGGCACAGAAATTACCGAGAAGCACCTGGAAGAATATCAGCGCTCAAACTGGTGGCAGTTTGTCGTTGAGGACGAGAAAATCACCAATGAAGTTGAGTCGCTTAAAGCACAACTGGACGATGCAGTTGGTCGCCTGAGCCATTGGTTCGATGAGAAAGTGGTGAAAGTCCAAAGTGGTGATGACCTGCCGCCGGGTGTTTTGAAAATGGTCAAAGTCTATGTCGCGGTGAAGCGTAAGCTGCAGCCGGGTGACAAAATGGCCGGTCGCCATGGTAATAAAGGGGTTATTTCCAAAATCATGCCGGCTGAAGATATGCCGTATCTAGATGATGGAACGCCTGTTGATGTGGTGCTGAATCCGCTTGGCGTACCCTCACGAATGAATGTCGGACAGATTCTGGAAACCCACCTGGGGTGGGCGTCTGCTAATTTCGGCCGTAAAATCCGTAATATGCTGGAAATGGTGGAAAGCGGCAGGGAAAAGCCGAAGGCATTAAAAGATTCACTCAAAGAGTTCTATGATAATAAATCAGATGCCGCTCAGATTGAAAAAATGAAAGAAAATGAAGTGGTTGAATTGGCAACCAATCTTCGTAAGGGTATTCCCATGGCAACACCAGTCTTCGACGGTGCCCATGAAGAAGATATCTCGGATCTGCTGGAACGTGCGGGCGTTGATCGCTCCGGGCAAACCATTTTGCGTGATGGCCGTACCGGCGAGTCATTTGATCGCCCAGTGACCGTCGGCTACATCTACATGCTCAAACTGCATCACCTGGTGGATGATAAGATTCACGCCCGTTCAATTGGCCCATACAGCCTTGTGACGCAGCAGCCATTGGGAGGTAAATCTCAATTTGGTGGACAGCGTTTTGGTGAGATGGAGTGTTGGGCACTTCAGGCCTATGGTGCAGCTTACACGTTGCAGGAGATGCTGACGGTAAAATCGGATGATGTTGCCGGTCGTACCAAAGTGTATGAGTCCATTGTTCGTGGTGATCATAGCTTTGAATCCGGTATTCCAGAATCATTCAATGTCATGATTAAAGAGCTTCGCTCACTATGTCTGAATGTGGAACTGATTGAGCACGAAGATTAATGGGCTGGTGCCGTGATGACGGCGCCAACCGATACACTATGGATAAGTCGCTGTGGTTTATACCACTGTTAATAAGGAGTAGAGCGCATGCATGAGGTGATGAATTTTTTCGGGCAGGTGAGTCCCGCCCAACAATTTGATGAAATTCGCATCAGCATAGCCAGCCCGGAAAAAATTCGTTCCTGGTCTTTTGGTGAAGTCAAAAAGCCTGAAACGATCAATTACCGCACGTTCAAGCCGGAGCGTGACGGGTTATTCTGCGCGCGTATTTTTGGCCCGATTAAAGATTATGAATGCTTATGCGGTAAGTATAAGCGCATGAAATATCGTGGCATTGTCTGTGAAAAATGCGGCGTAGAAGTGACGACGTCTAAGGTGCGTCGTGAGCGTATGGGGCATATTGAACTGGCTGCACCAGTCGCGCATATCTGGTTTCTGAAATCCATGCCGTCGCGTATTGGTCATTTGCTGGATATGACCATGAAGGACTTGGAAAAGGTACTCTATTTTGAATGCTATGTCGTGACTGACCCTGGCCTGACGCCATTTGAATCCGGTGAGTTGCTGACCGAAGATCAATATATGCGTGCACTTGATGAATATGGTGAAGGGACCTTCACCGCCATGATCGGCGCGGAAGCCATCAAAGAAATGCTCAAAGGCATAGAACTGGTTGAAGAGCGTGACAGATTGCGTACGGAAATGCGAGAAGCAACGTCAGAGGCTAAGCGCAAAAAAATTGTTAAGCGCCTGAAAATTATCGAACAGTTTGTTGATTCCGGCAATAAGCCAGAATGGATGGTGCTGGATATCGTTCCGGTTATTCCGCCGGAGCTTCGCCCTCTGGTGCCACTGGAAGGTGGTCGTTTTGCAACGTCTGATTTGAACGATCTGTATCGCCGCGTGATTAACCGTAACAACCGGTTAAAGCGTCTTCTGGAGCTTCGTGCGCCTGACATTATTGTGCGTAATGAAAAGCGTATGTTGCAGGAATCTGTTGATGCATTGTTCGATAATGGTCGCCGTTCCCGTGTCATCACCGGGGCGAATAAGCGTCCGTTGAAATCAATGTCGGATATGCTCAAAGGAAAGCAAGGGCGTTTCCGGCAAAACCTCCTTGGAAAGCGCGTGGATTATTCCGGCCGTTCGGTTATCGTGGTTGGCCCGGAACTCAAGCTGCATCAATGTGGTATTCCAAAGAAAATGGCATTGGAGCTCTTCAAGCCATTTATTTACGCCAAGCTGGAAATGTATGGCATGGCGCAAACACTGAAAGCCGCCAAAAAGCATGTGGAAGCTGAGCGGCCTGAAGTCTGGGATATTCTCTCAGAAGTTATTCGTGAGCACCCGGTCATGCTGAACCGGGCGCCAACCTTGCACCGCTTGGGTATTCAGGCATTTGAACCAGTGCTGATTGAAGGGAAAGCCATTCAGTTGCACCCACTGGTCTGCACGGCATTTAATGCAGATTTTGATGGTGACCAGATGGCAGTGCACGTGCCGTTATCGATCGAAGCTCAGCTCGAAGCACGCGCACTAATGATGTCGACCAATAACATTCTCAGCCCGGCCAATGGTCGCCCGATTATCGTGCCAACGCAGGATATTGTACTGGGGCTTTACTATATTTCGCTGATGATCGAAGGTGAACCTGGTGAAGGGCGTGCATTTTCTGATATGGCGGAAATTCACTACGCCCTCGATAACGATGTGGTGACGCTGCATACGAAAATTCTGACCCGCTTTACCCGAACCAATGATGAAGGTGAGCAGGTCACGGAACTGGTGGAAACAACACCAGGTAGAATGCTTATCGCTGAACTTCTGCCTGATATTCCGGCGCTTACGTTCGATGCGGTCAACCGCATCATGACGAAAAAAGAAGTCTCAAACCTGATTGATGTGGTTTATCGTCATGCCGGTCAGAAAGCGACGGTGATTTTCTGCGATCATTTGATGACGCTCGGCTTTAGTAATGCCTGTCATGCAGGTATTTCTTTCGGTAAGGATGATATGATCATTCCACCGACCAAGGAGACGCAAATCAGCGAAACGTTGGAAGAGGTGAAGCAGTTTGAAAAGCAGTATCAGGATGGATTAATCACCACGGGTGAGAAATACAATAAAGTGGTCGATGCCTGGTCGCGTTGTACGGATCGTGTCGCTGATGACATGATGCAGTACATTTCCGGTCAAAAGAGTATTGAAAAGAAAAAACCGCAAGGGCAAACCGCGATTAACTCGATTTACATGATGGCCCATTCCGGTGCACGGGGATCTGCAGCGCAAATTAAGCAGTTGGCAGGAATGCGCGGACTGATGGCAAAGCCGAATGGTGAAATTATTGAGACTCCAATTATCTCCAACTTTAAAGAAGGGTTGACCGTACTGGAATACTTCAATTCTTCACACGGGGCTCGTAAAGGGCTGGCAGACACGGCACTAAAAACGGCGAACTCCGGCTATCTGACCCGCCGACTGGTGGATGTTGCCCAGGATTGCATCGTGGTGGAAGATGATTGTGGAACTGATAACGGGCTGATTGCTAAAGCGATCATTGATGGCGGTGAAGTCGTCGTAACGCTGGCTGAAAAAATTCTGGGACGTACCAGTGCAAAAGATATTCACAACCCGGTAACAGATGAATTGATAGTCAAAGCCGGTGAAATTATTGACGAGCAAACGGTTGATAAAATCGATGCGGCCGGTGTTGAGCAAGTGCTTGTGCGTTCCGTACTGACCTGCGAATCCAAAGGCGGGGCGTGCGCCAGATGCTACGGACGTGATCTGGCGCGTGGGGTGTCGGTCAATATTGGTGAGGCCGTCGGTGTGATTGCCGCACAGTCGATCGGTGAGCCCGGAACGCAGCTGACCATGCGAACCTTCCACATTGGTGGTGCCGCACAGCGCGGAGCGGAACAGTCTAACATTGAGGCATCACTGGATGGCGCACTCGTGCATTTTGTGAACCGTAATGTGGTGAAGGACAGTAAAGGCCGCACGGTGGTGATGAGCCGTTCGTGTGAATTGATACTCCGTGACGGTGAGCATAAGCGTGAGCGGGCACGTCATAAAATTCCATATGGTGCGACCCTGCTGGTTGATGAAGGTGATACTGTCAAAAAAGGTCAGAAACTGGCTGAGTGGGATCCATATACCATCCCCATTATTACTGAGCGCGAGGGTTTTGCTTATTATCGCGATCTGGTTGACGGCGTCTCCCTGCGCGAAGTGATGGATGAGACAACTGGTATTTCCAGTAAGGTGATTATCGACTGGCGTCAGCAGGCGCGCGGGCAGGATCTCAAGCCTCGCATCGCCCTGCGGGATAAAGATGGAGAGATTATCACACTAGCCAACGGCCTTGAGGCGCGCTACTTCCTGCCGGTGAATGCTATTCTCAATGTGGAGGATGGCATGGAAGTGCATGCGGGTGATGTGTTGGCGCGTATTCCACGTGAATCCTCGAAAACGCGTGATATTACCGGTGGTCTGCCGCGTGTGGCTGAGTTGTTTGAGGCGCGCAAACCTAAGGATCACGCTATCATCGCAGATATTGAAGGCATGATAGAATACGGCAAGGATTACAAAACCAAGCGTCGTATTGTGATTAAGCCGAAAGATGCCGATAAAAATGCCGTGGAATATTTGATTCCTAAGGGCAAGCATATCATCGTCAATGAAGGAGACTATGTCGAAAAAGGTGATCTCCTGCTCGATGGTAACCCGGTGCCACACGATATTCTGCGCGTGATGGGCGTCGAAGCGCTGGCCTCCTACCTGATTGAAGAAATTCAGCAGGTCTACCGCCTGCAGGGTGTAGGTATCAATGATAAGCACATTGAGGTGATTATTCGCCAGATGCTGCAAAAAGTTGAGATTAGCGACCCTGGTGAGACAACATTCCTGAATGGCGAGCAAGTAGATCGTGAAGAATTCGAGCACGCCAATGCGAAGGCTGAGAAGGAAGGCTATCGTCTGGCAGAGGCCATTCCGGTGCTGCAGGGGATTACCAAAGCGTCGCTCTCGACGAAATCTTTCGTCTCGGCAGCGTCGTTCCAGGAAACTACGCGCGTGCTGACCGAGGCCGCCGTTTCCGGTAAGAGCGATAATCTGGCCGGCTTGAAAGAGAACGTCATTGTCGGCCGCTTGATTCCTGCCGGTACGGGGTCATACGTGGCGAATATTAAGAAAATTGCTGCTGATCGTGATCGTAAGCTTGAGATAGAACAAGCGGCAAATGTTGCCAATGAAGCTCTGCCGCCTGCCGAAGAAGCGGCGGATGAACTGGCTGTTGATGAAGCGGTCGCGGTAGCCGAAGCAAGCGATGAGGCTGGCGGCGATGACGCGAAAGCGGTCGGTTAACGCACAGGTTGATAGCTTTTCCCACTAATTTCTGTACAGAAATTAGTGGGGCGTTCAGACGCCACTAAGGCTTACGCGCCAACTATGGCGCGGGCAGCAGTCGCGGCCTCATAGCCATTCAGATTGTATGAAAATTAATGTGAATGGCTATAGCGCACTTGTTTCTCAAGAAAATAAGTGCTTCCAGGCGCCAGCCAGGCTTTCGCCCTTTTTATGTGACAAGCTGAAGGGTTGGACACGCAGCCAGATAGCCGTGTAGCGGGCATCAATAAGTGTGCGAATGGTTATTGTTGATGATGATTCCTATAATTCGCCGACCTTCACCTGATCGGTGTGATCTTGCAAAGCAAGTGTGATTTCATCGGCTACTTGACCGAGCAAGTCCGTGTCAGAACAACGTGCGACAATGCTCACGCCAAAGGTACCATTTTTAATCTGAGGATAGCTGCCGATATCCACCTCCGCAAAACGTTGTTGAATCGCGGCAACGGCATCGGCAACCCGGCTTTCCGGCACCTGAGCGCTGATGGTGGTGGAATGAATCACATCGCCGCCTTTCAGTTGTGGCAGCAGCCAATCGAACATGGCTTGCATGATGCTTGGTACGCCGGCTAATACATACACATTCTCAACGGAAAAACCCGGCGCAGAACTGACGGGATTGGGAATCAGCACGGCATCCTCGGGCATCAGCGCCATGCGTAGCCGTGCTTCTGTCAATGCATCGCCATAATAATCACGCAGAATAGATTCAGCTTCCGGGTGTGAGATAAAGGCTTTGCCGAACGCGCGCGCGATAGCAGCGGCTGTAATATCATCATGCGTCGGGCCGATGCCGCCGCTGGTAAAGACATAGTCATAGCGCGCCCGGCAATGGTTGACCGTCGCTACAATTTCATCTTCGATATCCGCAATAATGCGTCCTTCAGCCAGCTTTATTCCGTTTGCCGTCAATCCTTTGGCGATATAATTCAGGTTTGCTTCCTGTGTGCGGCCGCTGAGTATTTCATTGCCGATCACGATCATGCTTGCGGTAGGATGATTATCCAAGGGCATATAGCGGCCTTCCATAGACAAAAACAAACAGAGCAAGTAGTATAAACAGCTACATACCGTGATAATAGCAGATTCGCCATAGTGATCATGAAAGCATTGACTCATCCTGATAATCCCTCCATTCCGCTGCACGATGCAGCAGCTTATGAGGGTATGCGTAAGGCCGGCAGACTAGCGGCGGAGGTATTGGATTATATAGTCGATCATGTGGTGCCGGGAGTGACCACTGACCATCTGAACACGCTCTGCCATGAAACGATCATTGCCAACGGTGCGGTGCCGGCGCCACTGGGATATAAAGGCTTTCCCAAGTCTGTTTGCACCTCTGTCAATCATGTTGTCTGTCATGGGATTCCGGGTGACAAGGTGCTGAAAGAAGGAGACTGTCTGAATATTGATGTGACCGTGATACGCGATGGCTGGCATGGTGATACCAGCCGTATGTATTGGGTGGGAGAGGTCTCACAAAAAGTCAAACGTTTAACCCAGGTCACCTATGACAGTCTGATGAAAGCGATTGATCTGGTGCGGCCCGGTACAACGCTGGGCGATATTGGCCATGTTATTCAAACCTATGCCGAAGCGCAGGGCTATTCCGTGGTGCGTGATTATTGTGGCCATGGGTTGGGCAAGGTGTTTCATGCTCCCCCAAGCATTTTGCATTATGGCGAGCCGGGCAGCGGCTTGCGCCTGGAAGAAGGCATGTTCTTTACTATTGAGCCGATGATCAATGTCGGCAAGCCGGGCACGATTCTTAACCGTAAAGATGGCTGGACCGTAACAACACGGGATAAAAAACTCTCGGCGCAGTTTGAGCATTCGATGGGAGTGACGGCAGACGGGGTGGAGCTGTTTACCCAATCGCCCAAAGGTCTGCATTGTCCGCCTTACAGCTAAACAGGCGAGCACATGGCTGAGATAAAGACCATGTCACGATCAGCAGAAAACGCTGAACGCTCGCCTGACACGAAAAAGCACTCGCTTGCCCATATGCAAGGCCACCGCCAGCGTTTGCGCCAGCGTTTTCTGGATGGCGGCACGGCTGCGCTGGCCGATTATGAACTCCTGGAATTACTGCTCTTTGCCGCGCACCCAAGGGGCGATGTGAAACCGCTGGCCAAGGCATTGATTGTTGAATTTAAGACGGTTGTCGGTGTCCTGCGTGCAGAGCCGAAAGCGTTAAGGGCAGTGGAGGGGATGGGCGATGCGGCTGTCGCAGCGCTTAAAGTCAATGAAGCACTGATGCAACGCATGCTGTGGCGTGAGGTGGAGAAACAGCCAGTGCTCTCATCCTGGCACGCCTTGTTGGATTATTGTCATCTCACCATGGCGCATGAAAAAATTGAGCAGTTTCGTATTTTTTATCTCAATAACAAAAACGAACTGATCGCAGATGAAAAACAGCAGACAGGCACGGTGGATCATACGCCGGTCTATGTGCGTGAAGTGGTCAAGCGCGGGCTGGAGCTAGGGGCAACGGCCATGATTCTGGCGCATAATCATCCCAGCGGTGACGTTGCGCCGTCTAACGGGGATATTGAAATGACACAGCGCATTGTTCAGGCCGCTGAGCCGCTGGGGCTGAAAGTGCATGATCACATCATTGTCAGTCGCCGTGGGCATTTCAGTTTTAAAAGTCAGGGGCTGATATAAGCGACTTGCCCGAAAGATAAAAATCCGTACATTGCTCAGCGATGGTATCCGTTACGGATGGAGGGTGGGTGTGAGACCTGCCTGAAGAGGGAACCCGGTGCAATACCGGGGCTGTGCCCGCAACTGTAAGCAGGGAATACCGGTCTCAGGCTCAGATGAGCAACCACTGGAAGACATTCCGGGAAGGTGAGGGCGGTGTGATGATCTGTGAGCCAGGAGACCTGCCATTGAGCGTCATGCGATTCCATGAACGGGGCTTTTTCATTGGGATAAGACGCAGCGCTGTGCCGCATGCCGGCACAGGCTGTATCCATACGCGGTGACGCTGCAACGCCAATGGTGGCCGTTGTATTAACCCGTTTCAATCGCGTATGGAGCGTTTCACATGTCTTTTTCTATTCTCCCCTCTGTGGGTGCGTGGCGCGTATGTCGGCACCGCTTGAATCCACATCGTCTTAAGTCGACTGCGATCATCGGTTCGCTGATGGCAATCTCATTCACCCATCCCGTACAGGCAATACCCATAACACAGATAGAAGGCGTCGTTGTCACGGCGAGCCGTCAGCCTGTCTCTGCGCATAGCAGCGGTGCCTTTACGACGATTTTGACAACAGAACAACTGGAGCGTTTTCACACGGTAGCGGATGCATTACGCCATGTGCCGGGTGTCAATGTGGCGCAAAATGGCGGCTATGGCCAACCGGCCAGTGTCTTTATTCGTGGGACGGAATCATCACACGTACTGGTGTTGATTGATGGCGTAAAAGCCAATGATCCCAGCAATACGACGAATTTTTATGATTTTGCTCACCTCACCACTCAGGATATTGCGCGTATCGAAATCCTGCGTGGCCCGCAAAGTAGCCTCTATGGCTCGGAAGCGATTGGTGGTGTTATTCATATCATTACCAAGGGCTATGAAGGTGGTAAGAGAATGCACGAGGCCTATGTGGAAGGTGGGTCATTCGGCACCATTGCCGGGGGAGCACGCACCAGCGGCAAAGAAGGGCCACTTAAATATAATGTACAGGTCTCTCGTCTGCGGCAGCAGGGCTTTTCCAGCTTTAACGAGCAACGCGGCGGTGCAGAAGATGACGGTTACCGCAATACCACCATCTCAGCACGAACAGTGCTGGATGCCGGTGATGAAGGTAATATCAGTACGTCACTTCGCTATGTAACGGCGAAAGCGGAGTATGATAATTTTGGCAGCGACGCAGCCAACCTGGCCAAAACCCGCCAGTTAGCGCTACGTAGCGGCTGGAATGCGATGCTGATCGACGGCTTCTGGGAGCAGGACCTATCCGTGAGCTACTATGACACAAGCCGGGACGATGCATCGGCATTCGGTTCATCCGTGTTTAATGGGCAGCGTGTCGGGGTGCACTGGCTGCATCACTTGCACCTCAACAGCACCGATAAGCTGACCATTGGCGCTGAAACCATGGATGAGCAGTTTGATTCCAGCTTTAACAGTGAAGAGAATGTCCGTAGTTCAGGCCTGTTTGCCAATTATCATGCCAAGCTTGCCCCCGGCCTATACACCGATATTGGCGCGCGGCATGAACGCCATGATGAATTCGGCTCGGAGACGACCTACCGTGGCTCGGTTGCCTATATCCTGGCTGCCACCGACACTCGCTTGCAGGCAAATGTCGGCACCGGCTTCAAGGCGCCCTCGCTGTTTCAGCTTTATTCCTCATTTGGCGATCCGAACCTGCAACCCGAAACATCGCGCTCTGTCGATATTGGTCTGACGCAACCTCTGTGGAATCGCCGCGCAGAACTACAGGTGGCGGCTTATTATAATGACATCGATGATCTGATTGATTTTGACACGTCTCTGTTTCGTTATTCGAATGTGCGCGAAGCACGTACGCAGGGGATGGAGATCGGATTGCGTGTCAATCCGTTTGAACCAGTCGAAATCGCTGCGAATTACACTTTTACCGATGCGGAAGATAAAGCAACCAATTTGGCATTGCTACGCAGGGCCCGGCACACTGCCAGCCTGTCCGCCAGTTATTTTTGGGATCAGCTTGCCGAAGTGAGAGCGACGGTGCGCTATGTCGGCAGCAGGCCGGATAATGATCTCAGCTTTAATCGCACCCGAATAGATAGTTTCACGGTGCTGGACCTTTATGGCAGCTATCGCCTGAATGAGACGATTGAGTTATATGCCCGCGGGGATAATCTGCTCGATAAACAATATGAAGAAGTGTTCAGCTATGGCACCGCTGGGCGTTCTGGGTATGTCGGAGTGCGCGGCGCTTTCTAAAATAAATCGATATCGTCATCATCCTTTGCTTGTGCAGAAGTGGAGTGATCAAACCCTACCTCGCTCCCTGTGGCAATAAACTGACGTTTTTGCAATGCTTCAACATAGCGCGTTTGCAAATCGCCAAGCCGCAGGGCGGCGAGTTGGGCTTTGGCCAGATCGGTATCGACCGGATACGATACATCTTGGTGATCCAGACAGCCCTGTATTTTATCCGCTACTTGCTGAAGCGCATCACAGGCAGCAAGGAGGTTTTGTGAGACGCGGTCTTGAAATTGCATGCTGACCGTCAGCTTGCCGAAACGCTGCTGAATGGCTTCCAATTTACGGTGATCTATGGGAAGCATGGCGTCCCCCCCGTCACTGCCAAGGATATCACTCATCTCCTGCCAATCTTTGGCCAGGGCGACGAATTCTTCGGTTATACCCACCATGCTTTCTTCCAACAGGCCGTGTACTTCCGGCAGTTGTTGCAAAAGCACATCCAGAAGGCATAATTGCATGCCGTTCAGCTGTTCCCAATCATGCTGATGAGGAAGGTCGCTATCAGATGAAGAAGGAGAAGGTTGAGCGTGCGTCATGATTGAATACCACATAATTTGCTGACAGCGCGGTGCAGCACTTCCGGCTGCACGGGCTTGGTGATCCAGCCGGAAGCTCCAGCGCTTTTGCCAGCCTGCTTGACATTATCACTGCTCTCCGTACTGATCACCAAAATGTGTGTATATTGCGTTTTGGGTTGCTCTCGCAGCATGCGGATCAACTCAATACCGTCCATATTCGGCATATTGATGTCGGTAATAATGATATCAGCATGATGATGCCCGGATTTTTCCAGTGCATCCACGCCATCTTTTGCCATGATGACATCGAATTTCAGTTTTTTCAGCGCCACAGAAATCATGTTACGCATGGTCATGGAATCATCAACGACGAGTGCAGACTGTGCCATAGCTATCCCTTTATTTATCTCTTTTCAGCCTATGGCCGAGTCTTTAGGATTTCGTTACGCAAAGCTTGGTATTTGGTAAAATGATCGTTCGTTACGTTTATGTTTGCACATAAACGTGTTGCGCCGCATGAGCGGCGGCCCGCAGTCGCGGGCTGTTAGTCGATTGGTTTTGGTATCGTCATATACGCAATTGGAGAATAAGTACTGTCAGTAAGGAATATCAAGTGAGATGAATAATCTGGTTTACGATGTCATCGCGTCACCGCCCGGAACGGAGGCGAGTGATATTCACCCCGTCTATGAAAAGCTCACTCGCCAGCTAGTTGCTTCAGGCCTGATGCGTATTGACGCTGACGATAAGCTTAATTTCGTCCGCATGTCGCTGCCGTATGACGATATATATGCCGTATTCAGTTACCGTCAGTTGCACGATCCTGCGTTAATATCTGCAACAGAGCAGCGCATGGCTATGCTGCTTGCTCCCGCCCATGATGCTAACGACATTGTATCACGGGTGGAAGAAGAACTGACCCGGCTGAGACAGGAGATAAAAAAACTATTGCCTGTGCCACCGGCACTGGAGTTACAATATGCACGTCTGCTGGTGCAGTCGGCTCATCCTGCCGTCATCTTGCTGGTATTGGCCGAACATGTGGAAATCTATATCTCGCAGGGGCAGTCCATCGGCGATATGCTCGATATGTGGGGCTGGCAACAACATGGGCGCAATAGCGGCATGCAGAGCACCTCGGCAAGCCGCGCCGGAGAAAAAGAGTTTGCAGTCTATGTCTCGGCGGGAGGCAATCCATTTGTTCCGGAAGAATTTGAGCATGCTCAGCCAACCGATGGTCTGACGGCGCAGGCACGGTTGATGATCATCGCTGCGCAGGAATTAGGGCATTTTGCCGATGTCAAACGTGATTTGGAAGGCAATCCTTATGATCGCTATGCGGCTGATCTCGGCGGCACCAGACCCAAACCGCATGTGCGCGAGGCCCGGCATGACGATGTCTCGATCACCGAAAAAGCGCAGATCACCATGATGCGACTTGGCCTGGAGGAGGCGGCAAAAATTGAAAAATCTTATGCCTTTCACCAGCAGCATCGCCCTAAAGATAAAGAAACCAAGCGTTTGCATCGCCAAATGAAACGCACAAATGCACGTATTCTAAAGCAGGCAAGCCAGCATCAATGTGCCTTTGTTCAGTATGTTCCGCATCACGGCCCATATGGAGAGGCATCCTTTGCCACGAACCTGTTGCGTTTATTTCCGGATATGCTGGACAATCTCACCCCGCCCGGAGATGTCTATCGCCGGTCGGACCCGGAGGCTGCCGAAGCCATTAACTGTATCGAGGCACTCGCTCGAGTGCCGCAGCAGGCGATCAAATGGGGGCACCCGGTGGCGCGCGCCCTGATGCCGAATCTGTATCGTATTTATTACAGTGAGGTCACACCGGGCTGCATTCAGGCGTTTGAAACACTCACCGGGCAGAAATATACGATATCGTTTGACAAACAGAAGCGTTCGCCGCTGGATATGATCAAAGGGGTGATCGGTAAAAGGCGCTGAGATGATGCATATCAACGGGTTATGGAACTGGCTGCAGCAGGATGCGCGCCATAAACAATGCTGTTTCCTCAGCCTGTTCATCCTGCTGGGCAGCACAATCTACGCACTGCCGATTATGCCGCTTCATGCATTCCTCTTCATTAGCGCCGCGCTGGTCACGCAATATCTGGCTAGCCGATGGGTGGGGTTAAGTCGGTGGGACTGGCGCAGCCCATTGATTACAGCCCTGTCTTTGACTTTGCTGCTGCGGGTGACAGAGGAATGGGTGTGCATGTTGGCGGCAATGCTGGCCATCGGATCAAAATTCATTATTCGCTGGCAGGGACAGCACCTGTTCAATCCGGCAAATCTGGCAATTGTCCTGCTTATCAGCACCGATCTCGCATGGGTCTCTCCGGGGCAATGGGGGCGGGAGCTCTGGCTCATCATGCTTGTCGGTGGGTTGGGGCTCATGGTCTCATCCTCTGCCCGGCGGTGGGATATGCCATTCTTCTTCCTCGGTTGGTTTGCCGGTCTGCTTCTGCTCCGCGCCTTATGGCTGGGCGATCCGCTGGCGATTCCACTCCATCATCTGCAAAGCGGTGCCTTGCTGATTTTTGCCTTTTTTATGATTTCTGACCCCAAAACCATTCCACAAAGCAGGGCTGGGCGCTGGCTATACGCTGGCGGCGTTGCGGCCACAGCGATTTACCTGATCTTTGAATGCTATATCCAGGATGGATTATTCTATGCACTGATAGTATGGTGCGCGCTGAATCCGGTCTTGGCCTGGCTGGCAAGCCGTTTGCAGTGGCACCATCCGATACATGTGTGGCGAACAGGAGAAGTATAAGGGGAGAGAAAGTAATGACCTATCGTCGTGTGATAGTTGCATTATGTCTATTGGCATGGAGTGCGTGGCCGCAGCAGCTTGCGGCGTTTTGCGGGTTTTATGTTGCCAAAGCGGACACGGATTTGTTCAATAAAGCCTCCAAAGTGGTGATTGCGAGACATGAAGACCGCACCGTGATGACCATGGCCAATGACTTTCAGGGCGATTTGACAGAGTTTGCCATCGTCATTCCTGTGCCGGAAGTGCTTGAGCGCGGGCAGATCAACGTGGCAGAGCCGTCTTTGCTGGATCATCTCGATGCCTATACGGCACCACGGCTGGTGGAATATTTTGATCCCGATCCATGCCCGCGCGTCATGGAGGGAGCCCCACAGCTGATGCGTAGCGCAGTACCTTCGCCACCAATGGCTGATTTGGTCATGGAGGAAGCAGCCCAACTTGGCGTGACCATTGAAGCAGAATATACGGTGGGTGAATATGATATCCTGATTCTCTCTGCCAAGGAAAGTGATGGCCTTGCCACATGGTTGACGCAGAATGATTACCGCATACCGACAGGGGCGGAAGCTGTGCTGGAAAGTTACATCAAGCAGGATATGCGCTTTTTTGTCGCCAAGGTGAATCTTGAAGAGCAGTCCAGGCTCGGTTTTAGCTATTTGCGCCCAATACAGGTGGCCTATGAATCGTCACGATTTATGCTACCGGTCCGCCTCGGCACGATGAATGCCGATGGCAATCAGGAAATTTTCATTTTCACGCTCACGCGGCTGGGCCGGGTGGAACCGACAAACTATCGACAGGTGAAAATTCCATCCAATCAGGAGATTCCACTTTATGTCAAAGATGCATTCGGTGAATTTTATACTGCGATGTTCGACCAGCAGGCTACGGCCCATGACAATGAAGTCATTTTTCTCGAATATGCGTGGGATATGAACTGGTGTGACCCGTGTGCGGCAGACCCGCTTTCCGTATCGCAATTACGCGACCTTGGGGTGTTCTGGCTGCCGAAAGAGACATCAGATAACGGAGAATATCAGATTGCACAGGCGGGAGAGCGCACAATCATGCCGTCTCCACCACTGCCCCCGACAGTTCGTATGCCCGGTAAGAGTGATGCACGTGACGTGTTTGTAACCCGGATGCATGCCCGTTATAATGCCGAGAGCTTCCCGGACGATATCTTCTTCAAGGAAACGCCGGATCGTCACAATTTTCAGGGGCGTTATGTACTGCGTCATCCATGGAAAAACGAGGCTGAATGCGAGCAGGCAGACGCCTATTACAGTGAGTTGCCGGATCGATTCGAAAAAGAAGCACAGACACTGGCCAATATGACGGGCTGGGATATAGCCGAGATTCGCGATCAAATGGAGGCGAATGGCCAATCATTCACACCCTATAAGAACCGCAAAGGTACAAAAAAACCAGAATCTGGCACAGAAGAACCTAAAACGAAATGGTGGGAAACATTATGGGATTAATCTCATGAACTGCTACTTTTCCCCGATGATGTGAGACAGACGAATGGTATTGCATAGTTTTATCATTGCATGGCGCAGTATCCTTCGGCCACCGGTATTCAGGCTGGCTGTCTACACGGCGCTGTTGAGCCTGGCGGCGATGATTACACTGGTGATACTGGTCTACATGCTCCTATCATCGCTCACACTGATCGACTGGGCTTGGCTGGATACGACGATTGATGTATTGGGCGGGCTTGGGGCCATGGCACTGGCCTGGCTGCTCTACCCGGCCATGCTGCCGCTGATTGCCAGCCTGTTTGCCGATCGTATTGCGACACAAGTGGAGCACATGAATCAACTGCCGATTCCTTCGGAAGGAACTGGCTCTTCTTTATTACAGGATATCCCGGCAGATATTCGGTTTGTATTTATTGTACTTGGGCTCAATCTGCTGCTGCTACCGTTTTATCTCATCCCCTTTGTCAATCTGGCGCTGTATTACCTGGTGAATGGGTACTTGGTCGGGCGAGAGTTTTTTGTCATGGTCGCAAGCCGTCATCAACCCCGCCAGGATGCCGAACAGCTTCGCAAGCAACGGCAAACAGCGGTGTGGATGGCGGGTGCGCTTCTGGTATTCTGCTCAAATATACCGTTTATTAATGTGCTGGTTCCTTTTCTTGCTGTGGCGATGATGGTTGTGCTATACCATAAGAAAAAATAAAACAATACCATGGCGCTAAAAAGCGAGCTTAATGCAGCGACAAAGGAAGTAAAAGCGGCTTTTCCTGAGTTGGAACGGCTTATTGCCGCCATTGCTCCCATTGAAGGCAATGAATATCAACGCTGGATGCATATTGCCGATGATGCACCTGCCATACAACAATATCTGTTGACATTACGGCATGATACGGAACTGGCCGTGCAATATATGACACAACTTCAATCGGCTATGGGTATGATGGATGATGAGCGAGTGCGAACACTCTACCAATCCAGCCTCAACCAATTGGAGGCAATGACGATTCATTTGCGGGAAGCGTTAAATAACCCCGTTCCATTGCGTGAGTTTGAAAAGGAAGGATGCGCTGCTTTATCAGGCGATGAAGTGGCTGCCATCGCTCAGTCAACACGTGATATCTCCCGGCATCTCTATCAGATAACGGAGGAGTTGATGGGACGTTCGGTCATGGCGCGTCTGACTATGAACGTGGAATCATCACCGACCCAACAAAGCGACGCCCTGTTGGTGCAATTAAGCACCCATCTGCAACAGGAGAAAGAAGCCGCCGGTAAGGCTGCCTGAGTTATTTACTCAGTCGTAATTTACCCAATGAATCCGCAATGGCATGAAAGGTTGCGATTAAATCATCATTACTGGGCGAATTGAAATAATAGGCAGGATCACTCGCACAATCGCGAAATAATTGCTGTGTGGTGCTGTTATTGAGCCTGAAGGTAATCGTATACAGAATAATATCCTGCTGTTTGATTGCCGTGCATACTTCCTGCATGCGCTGGTTCACCGTATCGGTAAATTCGTCTTCGTCAGTCGTTCCCAGCACGCCGGCGCCCAGCCGGTCATAGGATGTATAATCCGAGCCGTCTGGTCCAGCCGGAGGGTGATCATAGAGCTGATTATTTCCATCCGTCAGGATGATAATCACTTTTTCCATCAGCGGCGTGTTGTAATCGAGCGGCAGGTGCGAGGGAGTAGGGCTTCCCCACAAACCGCGCCATTTGGGTGAGATGGCCCGCCAGCCCCAGGCCAGGCCAAGATTGGTCAGGGTGCCGCCACGGTGCCAGGCGCCCATATCGCCGATAGCATCAAGCACCAGTTGCTTATTATCAGTCAATGGGGTGATGGCAGGCCCGCAGCCTAAATTCGGGCCCGTTCCGTCATTGCGGAAGGTAATAGCATCATTCACTGGCGGCCAGATATTGTCGGATGCACTCTCCCAGAAAAACGGCTCCCATGTGCCTCCCGTGGCGGGAAGATTATCAGTTGTATCCTCCGGATAAGCACGTGCCTCCACACAGCCTTTCCAACTGGTAGGGTTGAAGTCCAGCGCATCGAGTGATCCGGCGGTAAGCCAGCCACTATGCTGCGTGCCAATATTAACCGTGGCGGTATAAGGCACCAGACCGATCCACAGATTGTCCAGTTCTTCCTCTCCACCATACAAAATATTGACCAGATCGGTTGCCCCCTGAATCATCGTACTCATTTTACTGCCATGCATGGAGCCGGTATTATCCATCACCAGCACCACTTCCATGCCACGTAATTCGCGTGTAATTTCTGCGCTGGCACCAACATCCATCATATCGCTGCCCAAAAATTGCATCAGCAGCGTGTCCACCTCTGCCGTCGCGGTAATTGTTAGCTTTGTATTGTTAGTATGGACATTGACATAAGGCCCATCAACGGTTGCTCCCATAAAATCATTGGGAAAATTCGCATGAAAATATTTCGTAATATCATCCGAGAGTTGCGAGGAGTTCATCACCGCGCCCCCTGCCAGCCCGGCGGCGTCAATGGCAGCAGATAATTGACTTTTGACGATAAATCCCCGTGCCATATCGACAGCCAGTCCCATCGAGCCGAGCAGAACAAAGAAGGACAATCCAACCAATGGCAATACAGAGCCATCACGCTTGGTGATAAATGAACGCAGAATGGTGATCATAATGTCCTCCCGATAAAGCACATCATTGGAGATGCCTTGTATATTACCTGGCCGTGCAGCCGCGATGCCGTTTCACTGCAATACATCGAGCTCTCCAAGTCTGGGGCGATAGAATGCCCGCTTATAAACCGTTGTGATCGGCAGCACATCCGGCACAACCATATCGTCATAGCGATAATAGACTTCGGCAATAATCACCCCTTCCTCATCATTCATAGTAAATCCACCCGGAAGAGCGGCAGCATCGCCTGCCAGCCCAATGGCGCTGGTTTCGCTTAAACTGCCACCGCCGGTATATTGCCAGGTAATGGATGGCGCATTACCCGGCAGTTTTTTGACATGGCTGACTATGACCAGCCCATCATCGCCGAACGTAAAGGGATTCATAATATGCGGTACGACTTGCATAATATTATCCAGATCGGTCGTGCTGGCGTCTGTTCCCTGGGTGACAAGATCAGCAACGGTAACGGTTGTGCGGGTGAGTTTTTGATGCACCATGATATAGCGCGACAGCTCAATACCACCCAGAAGCAGCACCAACAAAAATGGCATGAGCAACGCCAGTTCCACGGTGGCCATGCCGTACTGATGATGAATGAACAATCGGATGCGCTGGATCATCAGGTGCCGCCTCCCACAACGATGGATTCAAACGGCTCATTACGCACGGCAAGGCTTGATTCTAATGGAAAGTTGCCATCTGTCGTAATGAGCTGGCGGATGATCGGTGTCAGGACGCTCCAGTCATAGGTCACGCGATAGACCACCACATCACCGGGGCCGCCGGCACCGCTGGCACCCATGTCATTATCCCACTGGCCGTTACCATTAATGTCCTGATAGGTCTCACCAAAGTCATAGGCTCCGTTGGCATTATCATCAGTGTAGGGCTCTTCCTGTCCCACACTGGCAAAGGTATCGTAGACTAGAGTGGTGATGGTGATATTGTCTGTATCCAGAAAATTATCAATATGACCATTGATGATTTCACGAATACGATCTTCCCGACTCACTCCTTCGATGGTGAAGCCGGTTTTACCATAGCGTGAGGCCGAGGTGACGGCATGTTCCAGTGTGATGGCGGCAAATAGAATAAGCCCCATTTCAATAATACCGAATAGAATCAGCAGCAGTACCGGCGAGAGAATGGCAAATTCGAGTAATGATGCACCATCCTCTTCTTTTGCCAAGCGCCGGAAATGAGGGTAAGCAAGAGGACTCTTCATCACCTGACTCCATCTGCCATGAGGAACAACGGACTATGCTGCAATCTATCGCTATTCTGAGCGCGTCGTTTATTGGCCTGAGTATGATATCTGCTTGTCAGCCGGTCACACCGGAGCTTGAAAAAGAGTTGAATGCGGAGGTAATGCAGCAATCCAGACCGCATGACGCACAAAAACTGGCGAGTTTGTTGCGTATGGCGCGAGCAACCAGACAGGCGGGTGATATGCGTGCCGCTTCCGGGTTGTATCGTCAGGCTCTGGCGGTTGCCGGAACGGAGGTGACACCCTACATCGAACTGGCGGACCTCTACACCCGCGAGATGGATCGCGCGGATCGCGCGATTGTTCTGTTGTCGCAAGCATCCGAAATAAACCCGGGCAGCGTGGCGAATGCCCTTGCCATTGGCCGCCGGTTGATTGAAGCCGAGGCCTATCATCAAGCGTTGACGGTCTATGAAGCGGCGTTGCAGAGTGAAGCGGAGCATATCGGCCTGTTGAAAGGCAAAGCGCTGGCGCTGGATATGCTGGGGCGGCATCGGGATGCGGAACCGATCTATGACCAGGCCATCACTCTGGCGCCTGACCAGACAGCAGTGCTGAATAATTATGCCATGTCGTTGATAATGGCAGGCGAGGTGGCCAGGGCTGTGTCCATCATGGAGCCGTTGGTGAAGGATCCCGTGCGGAGCACAAGCCGACTGCGCCAGAATCTGGCGCTTGCCTATGGCCTTGCCGGGCAGGATGATGCGGCGCGCCGCCTGCTGGTGCAGGAACGGCTGGAACCGGAAGCTATTGCTGGTAATATGGCGTTTTATCGCTCCTACCGCGAGGCTCGTCGATCGATTGAGCCGGAGGCTGTTCTGCCGGCCTACGAGATGGAAAACTGAGTGTGGCATAGTCGTTGACGTCATACATCTCTCCACTACCCGTTGATCCATTCATCATAAATGCTGAGCGCAGCCGGTGTGATGATCACAATAAACAGGCAGGGCAGAATAAAGACAATCATCGGAACAGTCATTAGGGCGGGCAGGCGCGCCGCTTTATCTTCAGCACGTAACAGGCGCTGCGTGCGGAATTCACTGGAGAGGGTGCGTAGCGCCTGGGCAATCGGCGTGCCGTATTTTTCCGTTTGAATCAGCACATTGGTCAGGGCTTTGATTTCGGCAATGCCGGTGCGCTTGTGAAGGTTTTCCAGTGCTGTTTTACGGTCTGGAAGAAACCCGATCTCAACCGAGGTGAGTGCCAGCTCGTCCGCCAGTTCCGGGTAGGAAATCTGTAGCTGGCGAGAGACGCGCTCCAACGTTGCACCAAGAGTCAAGCCTGCTTCGGCGCACACCATCATCAAATCCAGTCCGTCCGCCATGCCTTTGCGAATGGCGATACGGCGCTTGTCGCGTTTATTGACGATATAAAGATAGGGGGCTTTATATGCAGCATAGGCGGAGAGGACCGGGTAGAATAATTTATATTTCGTCGCCATCATCTCGCCGACCGGTACAAAGAGCAGGCTCACACCGAGCGCGATAAACGGTGCAACAAGAATAATAAACATATAGACGATCACCGCCTCTTTCTGCCGAATACCGGCGGAGACCATAAGGCGGCTGATTTTCTCCACTTCTTTTTCCTGCATCAGATTGAGCTTTTGCACCACCCGCTGCATGAAGGAGACACTTTCGACCATTTTAGGGCGACGACGCGGTGCAACCATATCGGCGCGCAAATGATCACGCCGGGCTTGCAAGGCATGCAGCCGATGTCCCATCCGGTCATAAGCCATAAATCCCCGCCCGGCGATAAGGACCGAGGTGAACGCCGCCAGCGAGGTGAGCATCGTCAGCATCAGATCAGGCGTCACGCCGATCATCAGGCTAAATTCTTGGAGAAATCCTTGGGTATTCATGGCCTTGCCCTCCTCAAATATCAAACTGCGTCATGCGATACATGATGAATCCACCGAGACACATGCTACTGATGGCGATCAGTCCGGCGACATTGCCACGAAAATCGTCAAATAAGGGCTGTAGATAATCCGGGCTGACAATAGATAACATCCCGACCACGGCTAATGGCAGGGCGCTGACAATATAGGCGGATGCACGGGCTTCGGATGACATGGCTCGCACTTTCATCCGCATCATTAATCGGCCACGAATCGCCTCTGAGAGGTTTTCCAGTATTTCCGCTAGGTTACCACCGGTCTCGCGCTGAAGGATGATGCTGGTGACAAAAAATTCAAACTCGGTAATTTTTAAATATTCAGCTTTGCGCTTAAGTGCGTCTTCAATCGGCACACCCAGCGCAACCGATTCATTCACATCGCTGAATGTACCAGCGACAGGCTCTTCCATTTCATTGGCGACGGACAGAAAGGATTCACCCACAGGCAGGCCGGAACGCAGGCCGCGTACAATCAGGTCAATTGCTTCCGGAAACTGCTTGACGAAGAGAAGGCCTCGCTTGTTAATACGCCGGCTGATCCATAGATGTGGGAATAAGACACCAAGAGAAATGCCAGCTAACAGATTGATATACCAGGGGTTGGCGGTGAACAGTATGAACAGAAGCGAGAACGCTGCAACAAGCCCTATGGTGAGCAGGAGATAATGGCGTATACGCCAGTTTAATCCTGATTGAGCGATACGCTGTGCCAGGTAATCCGGGCTGGGCACAAGGCGCATCAACCAACCGCTCATATCTTCATGTTCTTTACGCAGGCTGGCGCGCTCGGAAGAGACAGGCAACTGGGTCTGGCCATAACGTACGCGTTGTTTGAGTGCCGTCAGCTTACGCTGCGTTTTGCTGCTGGCTAGCAAGTGCCACAGCAGCCAGCTCGCGGCAAACAGCACGCAAATAATGCCGGTAATCAGGCCATAGGTCAGCCACTCGTAACGACTCATGATGCCTCTCTTATTGTTCTTTTAAACGGCACCTAACAGTGCCTGCTCCAGCCCATAATACGCCGCCTTGGGCAGGAAGTTCGGTCGCAGGCCGCTAGATTCAAAACGTCCGGTCAAGGTGCCGGTGCTATCCTCACCCTCATAAACGTAGCGAAACAAATCCTGCGTGACGATTACATCGCCTTCCATGCCAACAATTTCTGTCACATGTGTGACGCGGCGTACGCCGTCACGCATCCGATTCACCTGAATAATTAAATGCACGGCACCGCTAATTTGCGTACGCACAGCCTTCGTCGGCAGGTTGATGCCAGCCATACCGACCATGTTCTCCAGTCGCGTCAGTGCTTCACGCGGTGTGTTGGCGTGCAATGTACACATCGAGCCGTCATGGCCAGTATTCATCGCTTGCAGCATATCGACCGCTTCTTCACCGCGCACCTCACCGACGATGATACGATCAGGGCGCATCCGTAGCGAATTCTTAACCAGCCCGCGGATAGTCACTTCACCACCCCCTTCCAGATTCGGAGGGCGTGTTTCCAGCGAGACGACATGCGGCTGCTGCAATTGTAGCTCGGCGGCATCTTCAATGGTAACAATGCGCTCGCCATGATCAATCAGCCGCGACAGCGCGTTGAGCATCGTGGTTTTACCAGAACCCGTTCCACCGGAGACCACCATATTCAGACGGCAGGCCGAGGCAATTTTCAGTGTGGTCGCCAATGCTTCTGAGACATTGCCCTGCTTAACCATTTTATCAAGTGTAATTCCCTTCTTGCTGAATTTACGAATGGAAATGGAAGGGCCTTTGATGGCCAAAGGCGGAATAATGACATTCACCCGGCTCCCATCCATCAAACGTGCATCGCAAATAGGGGAGGATTCATCAATTCGGCGGCCCACCTGCGATACAATACGTGTAGCCACCGCCATCACATGGTCATCATCACGAAAATGGACATCGGTGAGTTCCAGTTTACCCTTACGTTCCACATAAATCTGATGCGCACCATTGACCATAATATCAGTCACACTTTCATCTGCCAGCAATGGCTCTAATGGGCCAAGGCCGAGCATATCATCGGCAATTTCATTGGCCAAAAGGTTCAGTTCCGACTGGTTCATCGCCAGCTTTTGTTCAACCACAATCTCGCCGATCAGGGCAATAATCTGACGCTTGAGTTCATGGCGCTCCAGGCGTGATGCGGTGCCAAGATCAATCTGATCCATCAATAATTGATGGACTTTATTCTTCGTCTCCGGATCGCTGAATGCTGGGGCGTAATTAGCCGTGCGCTCGGTCGGCAAATCGTCAGATGATGTAGCGTCGGTACTCGCAGGATCAATAATGCTTTCTGTCTTTTCTGACGTGCCATTCAGAGGCTTGTCGTCATCTGCTGAGGCTGGAATAGTATCCACCTTATCCTCCAAAGGAGGCAATTGCGGCCCTCTGCCTCCGGGTGGAATGGCAGAAGGATCGGCACTGTCATCAATAATGCGACGTCCAAACATGGCTTATCCCGTTTTACGCCAGCCTTTGGTTTTAGGCGTGGCGGATTCTTCTTGTTCTCTCTGCGGAATCAGCGATTCCGTCAGGGTGCGTATGGCCTGTATCGTTTTCGATTTTTTCAAATGACGAAATGCTGTGGCACGGTCAGCCCGGCTATCCAGCAATTTTGGCTCATAAGCGAGTTGAGTGTGTATTTTATGTCCCAGATTCTTCTCATAATCATGGGGCCGCAAGCCCTTGAATCCAGGCAGGCCTTGTTTATTCATGACAAAAAGCTGGCGTTGCTCTTCATTATGTTTGAGCATGTCGGCGATGCGCATCGCATCCCGCAGATCGCCAAGGTCAGGCTGCGTGACCACGATGACGATATCGGCGCGTATTAATAGTCCATGGGTAAACGCGTCGGCACGGCGCGGTACATCGCTGATAATCACCGGGTAGTGTGGCGTCAGTTCGCGTAATAAGACGTCGGATGATTCTTCCTGTGCCTGAATCATCATTTCCAGTGGCTCTTCAGCGCTGAGAATATGAAACTCTTCTGTGACTTTGCTTAAGACACGCTCAATGTAGAGTGCATCAACCCGGTTGGGTTTTTCCACCAGATCACGAAACCCACGCCCGGGCTCAAGATCCAGCGCCAGCGAAATCGACCCGTAATGTAAATCAGCATCAACCAGCACGGTCTGATGACCACGTTCAAAGGCTGCAATCCCGGCCATATTCAAAGCGAGCAGCGATGTGCCGATTCCACCGCTGGTGCCGGTAATGGCAATATGCAATGGCTTGAAGCCATGTGCCGCTCCGTCATTGGCAGACGGTGGCACGGCTTTCAGCAACTGTCTCAACGCCTCGGCAATCTGGGCAGCATTAAACGGCTTGAGCAGGTAATGCTCGACACCCAGTGCCGTAATATCCTGATAGAAGCGATAATTATCAATGCTTCCGGCAACAATCACATGAACATGAGGCTCACACACGTCAGCCAATCGGTTTAATTGTTTGGCTGCTGCGTCAGCATCCGGAATATCCACTACCAGAAAGCTGGGAGAACGTTGACCTTTCAGGGCATCGATGGCCGTGTCAATGGTACCTTCCATTACCTGTGCATTTTCCCATTCCTGCTCTTTGGCAAATTGGGTGAATGCATCGCGGCTTTCCGCGTCGCTTAAATAGGCATAGCAGATAGGAATAGGTTTAGTCGCCACTGCTGCCGGCCTCCGCTGCAAAGGATGAATGATAGCGATGAATCGACAGCATGGCGTTGGTACCATCGCTTTGCGCTTTGCCGTAAGGCGAATGAATCAGATCACCCGGGTTGGCCACCATCCGACCCAGATTGCTCACGGTGGAACAGCCGAAATTCGCTCCAGGCAGATTATGCATATTTCCGGCGCCGGCCCCGTGTGCCCAATCCGGGCATTTCGGCAGATTGACGTTACGATAATGAATACGCACAATGGTTTGCTGCATCATGCTTTCATCATGCTCCGTTAACGGGCCGATAGATGCACGGCGCGGCGCATGATCGATGGGTACATGACGCCATCCCGCCCGATGCAGCAGTTGGGTGATCGATTGCGAGCGCTTATCGGCTGCCGGATGATCCTGATCGCTCTCAATAATGACATGGCTGACCTGTGAGGGATGTATCTGGTCGATAAAGGCGCTGATATGCTGCTCTTCATCTTCATCCAGCATGGTTTGGCTGGGGTGAAAGGCCACCACATGTGTCAGTTCCGCTGGCATCACCTCTAATTGCTTGGTCAGGCGATCGGTATAGCCCGGTTTAGGCGTACATCCCGGCATCATCAGCAGGCATCCGAGTGCCAGCAAGGGAAGTGAGCGTGTCATAAAAGTTGAATCCATCGTCTGCTCCCTTTTACTCGATGATAAATCCGACATCGCCATGCAGCTTGGGCGCATCTTTCATAACGGCCGGCACCCCGGCATTTGTGAAGTCGCCATGCGTTTTATGTGCACTATGCAGGCGACCAAACAGCAGGCGTTCAATATCCGTCGGCGCGGTGTAACCATCTGTCGGTGTCGCCAGTTCAGATTCTGGCACGCCGCGTACAATGTAAGGGGTCACGATGACCACCAACTCTGTTTCACTGCGTTGAAAACGTGTGGAAGTAAACAAGGCTCCCAATACCGGCAGGTCGCCCAGGCCCGGAAATTTGGAAATATCATTGCTGGACTGGCTTTGCAGGAGTCCGGCAATGGCAAAGCTCTGACCGCTGGCGAGTTCCACGGTGGTCTCTGCCCGGCGGGTGGAAAGTGCCGGAATATTGAAATTATTGAGTTCCACGGCGCCAATTTCCGACAATGCGCTAACTTCCGGCTGCACATACAGGCCAATGCGATTCGATGACATGACGGTTGGCTCAAAACTCAGACGGACGCCAAATTCACGAAATTCAATGCTGATGCGGTCATCTTCCAGCGCGACCGGGATGGGAAATTCACCACCGGCAAGGAAGCTGGCACGTTTGCCTGAAATGGCAGTAAGGCTTGGTTCGGCCAGAATATTGACCAGCCCTTCTTCGGCCAATGCATCCAGCACACCATTGACATCCCAGTTGCCCATGCGGTTGCCCATGAAGAGGTTGCCGTCTCCTTCACGACGGGTCACAAGGCCAGTGACATCGTTGACAAAACTGCGACCATTGGCGATGCCAAACACGAAATTACCGGCATTAAACAGTGAATCGAGATGAATCCCGAATTCCTTCAATTCCGTACGGGCGACTTCGGCCACACGCACGCGCAACATCACCTGATTACTGGCTTTAATATCCAGCATATTGATCAATTCATCATCTCCAATGAAAGATGCTGCCAGTCGGCTAATCCGGTCTGCTTCCTCTGGTGAGGCAACCGTGCCTTTGAGCACCAGTGAGCCGTTGGTTGAGGTGAATTCAATATCTGCTTCGGGAATAATATCGGTAATGGTTTGTGCCAGGCGGCTGAGATTATGCGTCACCATGACCGTGCTGCTGACCATTTCACGGCCCTGTGCATCCAGCGCATAAAGGTTGGTGTCGCCAACGGCTTTACCGAACACATAGAGAAAGGTCGGTGAGCGAACTTCGACATTGGCGATGTCCGGATTCGCAATAAAAACATATTCGGCCGGGCGAGGAAGGCGGATGATCTGACCCTTGCCCGATTCCAGTTGAATCTGCGTGGGGGCAGCGTTCGCGGGCAGGGCCAGAATCATCGACCAAACGACCAGTAAGCATAACATGCTCCACTGGACGAAACTCATGAACCATCGCTGGCAGTCATCAATCGCGATGACGTTCATCTGACGATGGTGTGCTTGATTATGTCCTTGTCTCATCTGCCGTGTCTCCCTGTAAACGGCGTTACGATCATACTGATGTTCAACGAACACCATCGAAATGAATATCTTCGCTTTCGTCACCACGCACGACACTGACCGTTTTTGGTATGACATGCGGTGCTGTACGGCCGAGCAGGTGACTGACATCACTGTCGCGGGTATAAGTGCGTCCCAGAATGACTTTTTCCTTCATCCCCAGTTTCAATTCTTTGGATTGTTCCTTGTCGACTTCGGCGATGCTGCGCAGCGAGAGCGACAATTTCCCCAATTCTTTTGCAACATGAATCATTTCGGCATGGCGCGGTGAGACTTCCAGCGTTGCACTGCGCGCAGGTGAGGCAAGGGTACTGGGAGTAACATTGGAATTAGCATTATAGCGTTGATCCATTGCCAGCACGCGCACATTCTCAATGATTGTCTCTGCGGCAAAACCTTCTGACCCGTCATCATTGGGCACGGTATGCGTCAGTAACAGATCCACCCGATCACCGGGAAAAATAAAGCCGGCATTGCCGGAGGTCAGATTGACGCTGATGGAAACCGCACGCATTTTTGGATTGAGCACGGCAGACATAAAGCCGCCTTCGCCCGGTTTCACCAGACGCTTACGAATAATAGGCTCACCGGCGGAAATATCCTGACGTGACACGGCGCCGTCAAACTCTTCAATACTACCCCTGTCCGGCATAATATATGCATCGCTGAGATTATCGCTCGGCCAGGCAATCCACTCCAATTGATCATCCGCGCGTACAAAAGAACCGGCCGGAATATCATGGCGTGTGACCAGAATTTGCGGCAGCGGATTCTCTTTGCTTCGGGCTTCCTGTGTGGAAAGACCGAGCATGCTTTTTACAAGAAATGCGGTGCCGCCAGCGGCAAACACAGCAAGGATAATAATTATGACAGTACGCATAACCGTCGGACACCCCCTGTCGTTATGTGGCTTCTGCTTGAATATCTCGCGACCTTTTTCCCCTTAGCGGCGGCGATGGCAGATTATAGTTTCACTATGGCAGGTTGCGTTTAAGGAACGGTAAATAAGCGATTGAAATAACTACAAATATTAACAGTTATTAAGCTTAATCTATCTTACTTTTTAGATTAAATAATCTTAATCAGCAGGCATGTGGCCATGCTGTTGGAATTGTTTGAAAAATAGTCATGCTAACACCCGTAGAGTAAACGAACGACACTTGATGCGTAGCACAGATGGCGCCATTCTATGAGATAGATAGTATAGCCGATTCACATCATGTTCAGATATTATATGAATCGGCTTTGAAGCCCGCGACTGCAAGCCACGCCTTATTAGCGCATAATTAGGATGCGGTAGTAATTGGCGCTGGATGAGAAAAGAGGTAGCCCTGGAAAAGGTCAACATCCCCACGCACTAACGCAGAAAACATCTGTTCATTTTCGACTGCTTCGGCAATAACGCGACAACTGGCACGCTTGGCGAAATAGCAAAGCTGGCGTAATTCCTCATAGCGGCCATCTTCGATAATATCATGGCAAAGGATGCGGTCGAGCTTCACATAATCCGGTGCCAGTTCGTTAATCAGCATGCGGCCATTGTCCAGGGACTGAATATCATCCAGTGCCACCAGATAGCCTCGTGTGCGACAAAAAGCGATGATATCGCGCAAATGCCGTAAATCCTGTTTTACATCACAGCCGGTGATGTCCAGTACCAGTTGCTCTGGTTTGATACGTTTCTCCTCAATCTGTTCCTCCAGCCCCTGCAGATACACTTCCGGGCGGTGGATGAATCCTGGAATGAAATTAAGGAATAGCTTGCCTTTCAGTTTGCCTTCACGAAATTGGCGAATCGCATGGCTTTGCAGGTAGCGGTCAACCACATGCTCGATATTGAGTGCCTTGCTTGCGCCAATGATTTGATAGCCGGTAATCACATCACCTTCAGCGGATTCAATGCGGGCCAGGGCTTCATGCCCGATAATTTTACGTTTTTTATCGACCACAGTTTGAAAATAAACCTGCAGGCCATTTTCTGTGAGCACTTTACCCAGCCAGATATTGCGGGCAATGCGTTCCATGGTGCTGACGGGCAGCAGGTTGGAATAAATCATTTCAGGGTCTGGCTGTTCTCCACCCGGGATTAAGGCAAGTTTGACCCAGTCTGTGTCACCGGCGGCATGAATAATATCATACAAATTCTCCCAGGCTGGCTCCCAGTTGGCCGGAGTCTGCATAATAAATGTCGGCTGGCTGGCATCGATGCGTACCATGCCTGCGTCTTCCAATCGTTGATTAAATGGTGTTTGCGGTGATTCAACAACGGCACACAACCAATATCCAGGATGCCCATTCCAGGGCAGGTGTAGGGCTACGGATGCACTCCCCATCTCCGGCGGCCTTTATGTTAGATGCTTCTTACCTCAACGCTAGCTCATTGGCATTACTGATTAGTTAAATCAGCAGTTTAAGACAAATGCCCGGTATCTAATAACTAGATACTGTCTATGGCTTATCTTTCGGGTGCTGCTCTTGCACTTCCACATAATCCGCCTCAATAACATGCTCCGTTCCTTTCTCATCAGAGGGCGGAGGAGACGGGTTGCCGTTAGACAGGCGCGAGCGATTGGCCCAGTAGGCATAGGCATAGACAAACAATCCCACGACCAGAGCAATCGTCAGAAAAGCGAAGGCGGCAATAAAAATGAGATAAAGCGCCAGACCAATCAGGGTAACGGCCAGAATACCTTTTAAAAAATGGATGATAACCTGCATAATAACGAGAAAAAACTGTTGTTCTGGTCGGCATGATAATGATGATTTCGGCTCGTGGCCACCTTATTTGAGGATTGATCACTTTTCGGCAATCAGATATTTACCTTACCCCGTCATCCTATGAAAGTAACACAGTGATATATAAGATAAAGGTCGTGTGGTGGCACATTTTCTTGTAACCGGTGGTGCCGGTTTTATCGGCTCTCACCTGACAGATTCGCTGATCGCATCAGGCCAACAGGTGCGCGTGCTCGATGATTTATCTACCGGCAAACGCACCAATGTGTCACCGGAGGCAGAGCTGAGAGTTGGCTCAATCACCGACCCGGTGCAGGTGAGTGAAGCGGCGGGTGGTGTCGATGGCGTTTTTCACTTAGCCGCCATAGCATCAGTGCAACGGTGCCAGACAGAGTGGGCGGCGAGTCACGAGGTGAATTTAACCGGCACCTTGCGCATCTTTGAGCAGGCCTCTCGCCAACATATTCCCGTTGTGTATGCCTCCTCTGCTGCTGTGTATGGCGAAGCGGAAACGCAGCCTATTCGTGAAGACGCTCCCACACAGCCATTAGGCCCCTATGGACTGGATAAGCTGGGCTGTGATCATCATGCGGCGGCAATGCGTCAGATCGTTGGATTGCGTGCTGTCGGTATTCGCCCATTCAATGTTTATGGGCCGCGCCAGGACCCATCATCACCTTATTCCGGTGTAATTTCCATTTTTGCGGATCGTATCCATCGTGGCCAGGATGTAACCATTTATGGAGACGGCAAGCAAACACGCGATTTTATTTATGTGGCCGATATTGTGACGTTGTTTATCGCTGCAATGGAAAAACTGCGCGCTAAAGAACCTGTGCCCGAACTGGTCAACGGCTGCACCGGTCAGGCAGTGACGATCAATCAACTGGCGGAAACGCTCATGCATGTCGCTGACAAGGAAGTGGCAATTCATCATGCAACAGCCAGAGTGGGCGATATCTATGCGTCTCACGGAGACCCTGAGCAATTAATGCACTTATTATCGGGCAAGTCGCGGCCATACAGTCTGGAAACAGGACTGAAGCAGCTATGGCAGGCTGAATACATAGCGTGAAGCAAAGCCCATTACTCTATATGATATGTCTCATGGCAAAATTCTTAACTAATTCCTCAACAGGGCCTAGCATCACGTTGGCAAAATCTTGTGGAAGTGTGAGGGTTTCAGCCTCTCCGTGCAGGCAGATGTCGGCTCGTTCCTATTTCGGCAGAACGACGCCGAGCAGATCGTCATCCATGATCACGTCTTATGCACTGATGCATTGTTGGTGATAAAGCTGTGGAAGGGCAATTTGCCCGTATGACGCAATGCCACTAACCCGGCAACGGCAAACGTCACCAGTGCGGAGAGGAAGAAGCCCAGCCCATAATAAGGGAAACCCATCTTCATTGAAATCCAGCTAAAGACACCATTCGTCAGCAGGAAGATAGCCTGCAGAATCACCACTGTTTTACGGTTATCGAAATAGGACAGGACAATCATCAGGAACACGGCCATAATTTGAAAGAAGGTACCCAGAACGCCTAAACGGAACATCCCCATCTGCATAAAGTTGATATTGAATAGCTCAAAAAACTTTGCCGCGAGAATAAAAGCGAGGAAGCAGACGCTACCTTGCAAAATGATAAACCCGCGCGTGTTGCCAAAGATATCGGCGATCAGGCGACGATGATTTTCATAAATACGCTTCAGATTTGCATGCTGAAGAATGTCGCGATAATAGCGTAGATAGCGTTTGAAAAAGCTTGTCTCCACACTGAATACAAACAGCGCAAGAGATGGCAGAATAAATAGATAGGCCAGGAACATGGCGCTGTCGTAATTCGGATAGGAAATCATGCCGCTGCGATGCAGGGTGCGCTCCGGCGCAAACCACATCACCCATTTATCCACCCAGATACCGGCATTATAAAGAAAGCCACTGGCAGCCAGTTCCCAGTAGCTGCGGAAATGGCCGATAAAGTCAAAGAATTTGTTGCTGCTTAACGGGTATTGGGTAAATACCATGGCAGTGATTGGGAAGACAATCAGCATCAGGCCGATATTAAACGCCAGAACCAGCCCGGCAACACCATAATCATCGGAGAACCAGGGCATCAGGATAATGGCGGTGGCCATGCCAATGGCGAATGAAATGGTAATGGCATTATAATCTTTCAGTGCGGCAACGAAAATGGAGACAATCCATACCGATGCAATCAGAAGATAATTGATAATGGCGAGTACGCGCACAGCAGGGTCAAAATCAAAGATAAAGCCATAAAACAGCACCACGATTGGAAGCTGGATGCCGATCGCCAGAATCAGCGCCCCGACCATGGTGGCGGCGACGTTGCTAATATCTTTATCATGAATCGCATCGGCCAGATAGCGCGTCACAACCATGTAGATGGGCCCGGTAAAAACCAGCGAGAAACAGAAATTGTAAATAACGATCAGGCGAAATTCTTCCAGCAATGGATGGAAATCATAGAGATGCCCCGTGAACAGGACCGACCACAGCGCCACGACGGTGAACAGCCATGGCCCGGCCGCAGCCATTGCCGCATGAAAATAAGCACCGGCAACGCCCATCAGGTCATCGCGGCGTGTCATTTTACGTAATACAAATCCAATTCCGGCCATGATTATTGTTCCATTGTGTTGATGTAGAGGCCTTCATAGGAGAGCATTTGCGCATCGCGTGTGTAGAAATGATGTACACGCTTACGGGCACTCTCACTGGCATTATGATAGAATTCTTTGTCGATCATCAGTTTTTCGATCGCTTTGGCCGTCTCCGACGGGTTGGCTAGCGGTGTGACGATGCCACTGCTTCCGAGCCTTGGCGTCTCATCGCTGCGACCTTCGATCAATTCACGGCATGCACCAACATCTGTAGCAATCGCAGGAATACCGGCAGCTCCAGCTTCCAGGATAACTAATGGCTGTGCCTCACTGATACTGGTCAGGACAATCGCATCAATATGCGGAAAATACTCGGTCACATCCACCTGGCCGGTGAAAGTGAGGGTATCATCCAACCCGAGTTGATGGACCAGGGCAACGCATTCTTCGTAATATTCCGGGTCTTCATCGGTTGGGCCCATGACATAGGCCTGCAAATGCGGAACTCTACGCGCCGCCAGCGCCGTAGAGCGGATAAATGTTTTAATATCTTTAATCGGAACGACACGACCAACCAATGCAATGGTCGGGTGTGTATCGGCTTTGAGTTGCAAATCAGCGAAGCGTTCTAGGCGAATACCGTTTGGAATCACATCCAGCTTGTTCACCGGGGCGCCGCCATCAATCTGCGCCTGTTGATTGCCTTCATAGAGTGTGATGATACGCCGTGATGCCTGATAGCAGATTTTCGCATAACTGCCGAACGTATCCATCCACAGGCTGCGCAGATCACGGTGGGCTTCATCGATGCTGAAACTGGTTGGTGAGACATCCAGTAGCCAGTCGGCGCTGTTAATCTCAATCCGGCGCTCATTGGTGTAAATGCCGTGTTCAGTCAGCAATAATGGGCGTTGTTTTTCGATGCAGGCGCGTGCGCCCAGAAGCCCGGCAAAACCGGTAGATAGCGTATGATAACACCGCGCTAAGGGAAGGTCCGCCAGCAATACGGAGAGCATGCCGCCAAGTAAGGCACGCCATGACCAGAAATAATCGATAAAGGAGCTTTCCGGCTGGGTTTCATTATACATCTCTTCCAGTGTCTGCCAGGCGGCTTCTGAATTCAGCAGCACTTCCATACCGGGATTGCCGGCATTGTTAAGCAGATCGAGCATTTGTTCCAGGCAGGCGAGGTCACCCTTGCCGGTCTCCATTTGCATTAGCAGTGGCTTGAGAGCATTGAATAATTGAGAGGTTTGCTCGGTCGGTGCTGTGCCGCGTTTAAGTTCTTGCAGGCGGACAACGCGCAAATCAATCACATTGTCCGGCACATGATAAACGGGTTGCAATTCTGCATCACGCGGTTGAATGCATACCAGTGCAAAGGTTAAATCCGGCAGGCCTTCAATCAAATCATGAGTCCAGGCGGAGACTCCACCGCGAACGAAGGGATAGGTGCCTTCCAGAATCAGGCAAATATCGGCGTTTTGTTTAGCCATGAGACGCCTCCTCCTCATTCAGATCATGTGCTAATGTTGTCTGACCGCTCCAGGCCTCCACCGCTTCACGAATTTCCAGCGGCAGCATGGTCTGGTCGGATAGCTCACCATGATAGCGTTTCGCCATCGCGGAGACGCTCGCATAGTCGCGTTTGATAAAGTATCCTTCCAGCAACCAGGTCAGGATCGATGGGTGTTCCATGCCTTTCTCCAGGCATTCATGCATCCATTCGACCAGCGCATGCGTGTTGCCGTTGCGATGATAGATGCGCCCAATAGCCAGACATAGCTGTTCATCTTCCGGGTTGTATGAGAGGCATTGTTTATACAATGCCAGTGCGACATCACGATGTTCCGCTTCCCTGACATCATCGAGAATGCCTGAAAAAGCATAATTATCATGAAGTGTGGCCAAGGCCCGCACCGTGTTCATATCTTGCGGATCTTTATGATGTTTGGCCTCCAGTACTTGTAGCTGCATACTGTAGCGGTCTTCGATGGCGGCAATGGCCGTGGCGGCCTGCACTCGCACAGCATTGTCACGATCTTGCAGCGCCAGCTTGAGTGAGCGGGCAAAGGAGGGATGGAAGTTACGCCCCATCAACCCGATCATATGCATTTTCTGATTTGCGGTTCCTAATGCCAGCGTTTCATTAAAGGGAATAACCGGCGGTTGTTGATCCGCCAAATGGCCGAACCGCAACAATTCGTCAACGAGCAGTTCGCCGTCGCTTGTTGGGTCATCCGGAAAAATCTGGGAAAACCAATCATCCACACTGCGTTTCTTAAAGTTATGCTGCAAGATGATTGTCAGTAATATACCGGCGGCACCAAACACGCCTAACACGGCGGTAAAACACATCAGCAGCATATAAAGGTGGCGTGGCCGTGCTTCGCGCATGCCGATGCGGCTGGCGATGAGAATACCCGCCAGTACGATCAGATGAACCAGCAGGAGAAATGGCAGGCCAAAGCTTCCATGCAGCGCCCAGTAAAAGAGCATGGTTTCGATCACAAGCGCCACAATAGCGATAAAGGTCACGCCAAAATAAGTGGGTTTGCGCAATGTGGTCTGGCCTGAGCTGGCTGACGCCTGCCTGTCCATGGTGATGCTGGCCGTACTATTCATGACTCTTACTTACGTTTTTTTGTGTTTTTTGGTTCGTCACTTGTCTCTGGCGAATCATCCGAATCCGCGTTATGGCTGTAAATGGCACGAATTTCGTGACTGTAATGGGGTTTCGGTGACACACCCGCCAGCTTTTTATCCAGCGCTTTGCGAATCTTATTCAGCACGATATGCGCATTGGACGCCGGTGTGTAGGGCAGGACAATCGCAAAATCCCAATCATCACCGCTATAGTCAAAGGCCTGGTCAATCTGCCGCAGATTCACCTGCACCGCCTGGCCGAGCGTAATCGCAGCATCGCGAGCACCTTCGGAACCGAGTTCATCCGCGTTATCAACGCGAAGCAGCACCATGGTCACATCAAATCCGGCACGACGTGCCAATGCTTTCAGGAAGTCCGTGCGCAGCTTCAGGTATGAACTGGACAGCATTTGAATATCGGGATTGACCAGGCTTTCATCTCTTGCCGTTTGATAACGGCGGGCATTGGTGTAAGTCGTACCAATCCAGTCGCAAAGCATGCGGAAGGTTTCAATGCTGGTGAGGTTAATATCGCGGAACGGTGTATCCTCAATTTTGAGCATCCCGATCACTTCGCCCGTATCTTTATTACGCAGGGCGCCTGCCATCATGCCATGGTCTGCGAGTACGGCACGATCATCTTCATTGACAATACAAAGCAATTTACGGCGACCGACAATCTCGCGATACAGCGAACTGTTCGAGGCATATTGTTTCGGGAATGCGTCTTCTTCCTCCCAGTTTTCCATCATCACCGCGTTGAGGGACTCATGTTGCAGGAGGAAGACCGAAAATTTGTCAGCGTGCGTGAGCGAGTGAACCATCTCACCTATACCAACCACCACATCTTCCGGTTCTAACGTCTCCAACGCCATACCGGCACGGTAAACACTCAAGCCACTTTTCATTTGTGATGCAATACGTGTCTCTAGCGTTTGCTTGTGACCCTGAAGCTTACGATAAGCATCGGTAATGGTGTGTTCACGTTCATTCGCATCTTCGATCATCTGGCGCAGCATGTCCCGTTCACGCATGTGGCGCAGGCGTAACTCACCCAGAATCAGGGCAACAACGAACCATAGCATGGGCCATTTGGTGATCATAAACAGGTAGTCATACCAATCCTGATCCAGTGATTGAGCCGGCATATTGCCGAGATAAAGAGCGATAGTACACAATATGGTCGCGGCAATGCCTTCGCTGCTACCATACTGTGCGCTGATGAGCATGATAATAAATAAAAACGGGTGCAAAGCGACACCAAGCAGACGGTCACCTTCCAGAAACAAGGCGTCGATAAACAGAACCGCTGCAATAAACACCAATGTTTCAATGATGGCAGAGCGCCGAAGCCCGAGAAAGCGCGGCGGGTTCTTTTCCGGTAAGTCCTGCTCAACCCGATGGGATTTAAAATGAGTAGAATCTCCAAATCGGTGCGGAGCCGGGGGGAGGGAAGTGGTCGTGACCATTGTCGTTATCCTTATTGTCTCTCTTTAATTATTATCAGTAACTTACAACCAAATGCTTATGTTTTTCTAAAACCTCATCGTGACATAACCACCAGCGCGATTCACGCGGCCGCCAAGCCCGTTGCTGTTATAAGCGGAGCTGGCGCGTGCCTCTGCGGTCAGATCATCCGTAATATCATAAGCCGCTTTACCGCCGACGAAGGCACCTTCACCACCCAGCCGGTCGATAGCGTAGCCAACAAAGAATTCCCAGAAAAAGGTGTTCCAGTAGGTATCGCTGAAATTCAGTGCCAGAGAATGTACCTCACGGCTCACATGCGGCAGTGGACGGAACAAATTGCCAAATGCATCGAGGCGCTGTTCTGCCTCATCAAACAGATATTCCGCATCTATGTTATAAATAACGGCGGTCACAGGTTCGATGCCCGGAATGCGATAGCCCAGGCTTGCGCCGAAACCGAAGGACTGTGCTACCTCATCATCCGTATCAATGGTGTAACGGTTCAGATTGGCAAATGCTTCACCGAAAATATTGGAACGCATACGCAAGGTTTGTGCAATTTCCACACGGTCGCGCGCAGCATCAGCAATTACGCCTTGCGGCAACACCCAGAACGGACGGTGATACTCCACCAGAAACCCGGTAACACCGATATCTCCCGGCATGCGATAAGCAAGAGAGGCACCGGGCCCACTACCTGAGCCAATCAGACTGGCGCGCACGGCATCGCCATTATCAAGTTGATGTTCATAAAAGACTTCACCCATCGTGGCGCTGTCATCCACATCGGTACGGCTGACACCGTCTGCCGTGACAATTTCATCAATACTGATGTCAGTATGCTCAACGATGATGCCCATTTTATCATAGTTATCACGCAACACCTGACCACGGATGGTGGCGGTATAGCCTTCCTCGGCTTCTTCCACATCACGCCACTCGGCACCGGCGGTGATGCTGGAGCGGTGCTCATTCACCACTTCACGGCGAGCGCGTTGCAAATCAATATTGTTGGGAGAGACGAGTAACGCCTCATCAAGTTTTTTCAGGGCAAGCGTCCAGCGGCCAATATAATCTTCGATAAATGCCTGTCCAATGAGTGGATAGACATTGTCAGGGTAACTTTGTTCCAACCGCTGATATTGCGCCAGCGAGGCCTGAACATTCCCCTCTTTCAATAATAATTCACCATTGAGGATCTCCAGCCGCGCGGTGCTGGAAAGCTCCGCACTGTCTGGTTTGGCAGAGGCAAGCACTAGCAATGATTGCGGTCCACTGCCACCGGCAAGTGACTGATCCATGAGCGTGCGTGCGGCCTCCAGATCGTCCTGCGCCATTTTCAGTTCAATATAATCGGCAGCAACTTCACGGTCTTTGGGATAGTCGCGATAGAGCGCAGCATATCGACGCTCGGCTTCCTCATCATTCCCTAAGTATTTATAGGCCTTGGCAGCGGCCAGTCGTGAGTTGCGATCCTGTGTTGGCAATGCCTTGATGGCATCCAGTGAGGCATGCAGGTGCTTACTGGCGCTGAATGGCTTGCCCAACTTGTCATAAATCAGCCCAAGACGAAGATCGACAATGTAATCTTCATTGCCGAGAGAGCTCAGGTCAGGTTCCTGCAACGTCACACTGTCGCCCTGTCCCACCTGCTGTTCTGAGGAGTTTTCTTGCGTATTCTCCACCATAAAGCCCGGAGTCAGTGTCAGTGGAGCCTGGTCTAACTGCTCGTCATTGAGCGGCTCATCAAGCGGTAGAAAGCTTTGATAATGTTCATAATAATAGCGCGCCGCCTCGTAATTTCCTTCAAAATAGGTGACATTACCGAGTTCGCGCAGCAAGAGCGGGTTATAAATACCGGTATCAACTAATGCTTCATAGCCTTGTCGTGCCAGTTGATTCATCCCGGCATCACGGGCGCTGTTGGCCAGGAACAAAAGCTCATCATACTGCTCTGCCGGGTCAAGAGTGCCTATTTGTGTGGCAACTAACGGTTCCATACGATCATAATCACGCGTTTCCAGTAACGCTTTGACATAAATGAGTTCTAACTCCATGCTGCGCTCGTCCGGATGCTCGCTATCGATGACGGCAATCGCGCGCTCGCCCGCACCCACTTGAACCAGACGTTCAATCCATTGTGCCTGCGTTAAGCCGATGGAACTGCGTGCCTTGGATTCCATCCAGTTAATCACCGACGCTGGCGGCTTTTCGTCGTAGAGATACAGTAACTGGCGAATATCGGCGCTATCGGGGCCGCTGGCTTTGGCTACGGGCAGAAGTATCTTGGCGGCCTGCTCACGATCACCATAATCCGCGAGTTTGAAGGCAATGGTGCGGCGCTCTTTTGCGGAAAGATTCTTCGCTGTTGCCCGGTGACGCCAAATGGCAGCAATGTCGCCATCACGTCCCAGTTTTTGCAATGCTTCTTCATAGGCAAATACCCAGTTATCGCCAAGTGCATACGCCATTTCTTTCAAATGCGGCAGGGCGGCTTCGGTCTCACCTTCTTCGATCAATAAGGAGATAAACGGCCCTTTTTGTTTCGGCGTGAAGCGATTACGCTCCAGTGTGCTTAGAATATATTCTTTGGCTTGCTGACGCTCACCGCGCTTTAGCGCAAGGTCGACATAGATTTCCGCCCAGACATGCGGTTCTTCATTGGCCAGTTTGCGTACGACCGGCATGACTTCTTCTTTGTTGCCGAGATTGATCAACGCATAGACGGTCTCTTTGCGGCGCTCACCACTAATCTTGGGATCGTATAGGCGTGCCAGTAAAATACGACTTAAATTACTACGCACCTGACGTAATGCCTCGCCTTTCAGGCGCTTTTTCATGACCGTTTCCTGCATGGCATAGAAATACGTGTCCTGCACCGATGCCAGTTCACGGTTATCCATGCCTTCGATGACCGGCAAGGCTTTTTCCGGCGCGCCGGCTTTGATGTAAGCATTGGCGAGGTTAAGCTTGGCGCGATCATTCGGCATACGCTCATAAACACGTTTCGCCAGCACGAGTGCCAGTTGCGGCTGTTTGGCATCGGCGGTGATGTAATACAAATCAAGCAATGTGCCATTGGGCACGTTGCTTCCTTCGGATGCCAGCCATTTGGTAACGGTATCTTGGTCACCGGCTGCAGACGCCATAATAATTTCGGCATGCGTCACGTTGGGGCTGATCCGGTTTTCGCGCACTTTGGCAAAAAAGCGGCGTCCTTCCGTCACGGCATCGGCACGGGCATAGCTCATCGCTAGTTGTGGTAGAAACGGATCCAGTGCCACCTCATTTGCAGGGAGAGAGGAAAGTAATTCCCGCGTTTTGGCATTGTAATCATGGCGCGACAGCAATGCTGCCAAACGAGAGCGTTGCTGTAGGCTCAAATCTTTGACATGAATCTGGCGAATATGTTCGCGCTGACCTTTCTTATCATCCGTCCCTAAAATAATGGCGGTATGCAGTACCGGGCGTTGAGCAATAAACTCCGGCGATAATTTATTTTGCAGAATGACACGAATTTCAGGATAGCGAGGATTATCCGCCAGGGCAGCAAGTTGCATGAGTGATTCTTCGGGGAAAGATTCTAACTGTCCTTGCTGTAAGACATCCAGGAATAAGCCATCATTGCCATAATCCAGAGCGAGGTCCATCAGAGTTGGCTGAAGGCCGACCGGAAGACGATTCTCACGGAATAATTTTTCAAGATAGGCATAGGTCTGATCATTGTCACCGCGCTCACGTTGCAGAGAAACGACAGTCATCAGAATATCAGGATATTGTTCGATCCGATCCTGATAGGGGCGTAACATCTCCAGCGCTTTGCCGCTATCGACATGACGGGCAATGACCATGGCAAAATAGGAAAGACTGCGTAATCCCTTACCTTGCTCATTCCATTGTCTGACGCGTGTGATAGCTTCGTCATATTGACGGTTATCAACCAGCAGGCTGAAAAACAGTTTGATAGCATCTTCGTCCAGATGTTCCGGATGCTCATCGGCAAAGCTGCGCATATTATCCAGTGCTTTCGCCGACTTGCCGGTTGACGCCTGCAGGTAAATCAGGTCGATCATCGCTTGCGGGTTATCTTCTTCTTCCTGCTCAACAATGCGGGAGAGCACTTCTTTTTGCGATTCGTAATCCGCATTATAATTATGGATGTCGGCCAGTTCTTCTAAATATTCGGGCTTGGGGTCGAGCTTAGCCAGAGCGTCGAGATTGCGAAGATAATCATCCGTGCGCTGAGCATATTGATAATAGACACCGAGCTTTTTACGTGCCTCAATATTATCCGGGTGATTGGCAACAAATTCTTCAAGCAGGCTGATCGCACTTTCAACATCTCCATTTTGTAAATAGAGTTGTGAGAGCGTACCAACAGTATCAACGGATAAATCGCCGCTGGCTTTTTGCTTTTCATACGCTTCCAGCGCAATGATAAATTCCTTGTCGCGCATATACATGAGCGCGACTTCTTTCTCGCCGGGAATCAACTTCCAGACGAGGGCAAGCGCAACGGCGCATAAAAAGAAAATAACAATGTACTGTTTCATAGGATGGCTGCGTCTTTATTTTTTTTTCTTATTGTAATGCGCGCTGGCTGATGCGTGTTTTCTTTCACATTCAAGCGTAATACGGCATAGCCGTCACCACTGTTAAGGAGGTTATACGTGATGGATGTTACAGAATCATGACGAGATGATATATTATTATCATTATTTAACAATTGCATATTCACCACCAAATCCTCCTGTTGCCAGGGGACGATCCACTCCTGTTCCCCATGCCCAAAACCCTGGGTGGTAAAGGAAAAGGATGCAGGCTCGATATTCAAATCCCACACACGCCAGTCAGACTGCACCAAGTATGGACGGCTTGGTTTAGGATATTTACCGAAATTTGTAAAGTCCTTAAGAACTATTAAAGGCTGCGGATGATCTTCATCCAGATAAACATAGAGTGATCCTTGTAGCCAGCGTTGCCCGATCACACCTTCGGAGCGCGAAAAATCAACCGAGCGTAGTGAGGCGCGATCAAATCGGATCGTGTTGAGTGCGCCTCTGTGATGGACTCGCCAGCTATTTTCTCCCTCAGCAACAACATCAGTTGTGTAGAATCCATTGGCTATCGCAGCGTAGCGTGTCGTAAAAATCGGGTGAAAAGAACGCTGTTGAGCAAAATCAAGATTATTGCGAATGGCGTTTAAACTGGCAAGTTTTTCGCCGGAATACATATGATAATAGACATTGAAGGGCTTAATGCGCAGTGGCGTTTCCGTATTATTGATTGTGCGGAGCAGGTATTTGAAGCCGTAGAAACGTCCCGTCCAATCATGCGTGTAGGTGTTTTCATTGCTGTTAGAGGCATAGATCTGACGTTCGCTCCCCACCTGGAGTCCCAGCGGTGCAACCCAAGCATACGAAGGATATTCCGGGTCAAAACGTGAATCACCGCCATTAATATTCCACATGCCATGCAATCGGGCCTTACGGATTGCTGCTTCGAATGGCTCAGTGTCACCGCTCCACTGAATCAAACGCACATTTTTTCCTGGTGGGGCAAGCCGCTGAATGTAGTCGGCAGAGCCACATATTTCCATATCCAGATCAAAGCGCTGATTGGCGAATGCACGTGGTGTTTGATAGGCTGAAGGTAGCCGCTCCGGTGCGCCGCTCTCTGGAATAGGGTCGGCGACGGCGCATTGATAGAAATCAGCTGATTCATCATGATGTGTATGCGATTCTTCGCCGACAAAGGACATAAACCGGCGCCAGTGGCTTTCCTGATCCTGCCAGTTGCCGAACATATAATTATCCAGGAATAGCTCTTCGCGTTCCGCGTGATCGGTGCTGGCAAAAAATGCCCAATAGAATGGATGGCTGTACGTATGTGTGGCAGGCTCAATATTCGGGAGAGCGAATATCTCGCGCACAACATCCTGGCTGGTGCGATGAGCTGTCCATAACGGGTCTATTTCTGCGCCCACAGGTGCAACTGTGACCGGAAAGTCCGGATATTTAAGAAAAATCTCGCGGCGTATGACTTCGGCGGATATAATGTCCTGATATTTATAGCCTGGCACCTCACTGAGATTATTCCAGCCATCGCCGTCAATATGACCGTAAAAGATACGCTGACCGGCGATGGTTGTAAAATCAGGTTTGGGTAGTGAGGCTGTATCAAACACACGTTCCAGAAAAAGAAACGGATTGATGTACCATTGCTTAAACGTATAGCTGTCTTTTTCTTCTCCCTCATCTGTGCGCTCATGCCGCACCTGTTCAAAGGCGCCATAATTCTCCGCGACATAACCACCATTACGGCTGATAATCACGAGATCGCTCTGTTTTTCGGAGTGTTCTGCGCTATCTACCGTTAAATACGCAACGGCATCGCTACGGACAGCATGCATTTGCTGGTAGGGCGGTAGTACCGTTGGCATACGGCGCTCAAACTGCATCATCTCATGGTCGATATGTGTCAGTTCACTATCATAATTGACGAAATTCCAGATGGGGCTCTGCTCCATACCCATGCGTTTGAACATGCTGTTGATCAGCTCCAGCGGCGTCACATTGCCGGCTTTATCTTCCGCTAGTGATGGCGCGCCAAACATTGCCACATGAAGCCCCTGATCGAGCGCCTTATTGATAAATAAAATATAACGTTTAGGGTCATCCATCGTGCTGCCGGGCGGAAACCAACTGATGATGCCACGATAACGCGAAAGCTCATCGACGCTAGGTATGCTCGCCATAATGTCATGGTAGACAAATCGAAGCCCGACATGATTAGCGGGCATCTCAAGATATTTATGCAAACGCGTATCCTTGATCGATGGTTCTTCGCGGCTGCTGTAGAGTGCCAGAATATCACGTTTGATCGCGTTGTGAGGCGGTGTTGGCTGATGCATCACCGTGTCCGGCAAGGCAATGGCGGGTGAGGCAAGTGCCACAAACAGCACTGCCATCAATAAGCTAAGTGCAAATCGGGGCACGAATGACCGTTTTATACTCATCACTGAGGCTCCGGATGAAGCGCGTCCAGCGCGATGGTGCTGACATAAGGATGAAAGCCTTCTTCGCGGTGACGCTGATAGAGTTGGCGAATCGTGTCTTCATCATCCTGCGGCCAGTAATCAAGCGTGAGTACCGTCAATTGCGGGTTGAGGTAGGTGGCAAGATGCATCTTTTCGATGGCGGCGCGACTATTTTCTTTTGATTGATGTTCATAAGTTTTATTATCAAAATCATAGGTGGTGAGTGTGGATTCACCGAGCAGGAAGTCAATATCGGAAGCGGTGTGATCTAAAATGTCGAACCCACGATTTTGGGCGATCATAATCGAAGGATAGTGCATGCGAATCGCTTTGATGAGCCGAATAATTGCATCTGTCATATTCTTGTGCGCCTTGCCATTGGTGGACTCAAGGTGAATGGCGCTATCGATCGTATCTAAAAACAGGCCATTGAATCCACGATGCAAAATAGCAGGGATGATGTCTTCGATAATATGTCTGGCCCATTGTGGGTCGCGCACATCAATGTGATGACTGCCTTCCCACTGCGGGTGCTTGCCAACCACGATACCTTTTTCCTGTACGCCTTGAAATGTTCGGCGTTGATCATGCAATTCAGCAAGGCTCAAATAGCCCAGGACAATTTTATCTTTATTCGTGAGCACGCGCACAGAGATGTCCGTATCACTATCGAGGATAATCAGATCGTATGAATCAAAATCAGCGGCTGTCAGCCCTTGGTGATAAAAAGCCGCCCAGCTTAATATAGATGACGGTTCCTGAGCCCTGGCGCTGCCGGATAACTGTAGTGATGCAGCAAACATCACCATAAGCACGAGAATGCCTAACGTAATGGTGCCGACGATAGAAAAATGGTCAATTGTCATGAGGGCAGTATAGCGATGTGCGGTTAATAAAACCCAATTATTTCATGAAATTAGGGTTAATGAGGTGGGCGATTGGTCGCGCCGGTTTGGTGATGGTTTGTTAGGAAGTCTGCCTTAAAGTTCAGGTGCGAATATGACGAATGTTATCAGTGATTATGGCCGATGAATCAGTATCGGAGGAGCCATTATCGCAGCGGGAGGCTCGGGCAGACCGCTGGATGCATCGTTGTATTTCGATTTTTATCGTCCTGTCAATCTGCGGCTGTGTGGTGATCACCGTGTTTTTTGGGGTGGCTTTTATCACAATTCAATGGATTTACGATTATTATCAGGCGATGGAATTGGCTTCTTCGCCACGTGATCTGTATCTGACATATGTGATGCTGATTGAGCATTATATGGAATATGGCGATCAGTTGCCTGAAGATTATCGGATGAAAATTATCTATCCGTTATACGGAGCGGTGGCATTGATAGCAGCCTGTTTGCTATCATTGTGGGGTTTTCGCTACATGCTGCGCTGAGAGGTGCGATTATATCACGCTGAGGTGGAAGATTTTTCGGCGCAGCGAATACAGATGAGTATACTGGCATCCAATGCTAATCTCTTTGCGCTAATAGCTTCATCACAATCTATGCAATATCCATAATCACCACTGGCTAAGCGCTCTAGCGCAATACTAATGCGTGACAATTCCTGCTGCCGTCTCCGCTTTGTTTCCAGTGCCATTTCCTGATGTTGCAAGGCGTCCATGCGAGAGAGGCGTCCAACACGGGTTTGATCAAGCTCTACGACATCGCGCGAGGTTGCACTGGTTTCTATCAGCTTGGCGAGTTCGTCTCGCCGGGCCATAAGCCGTGCTTTGATGGCGTCCACATCAACGGGCAAGTCAATCATATAATTGGTGAAAAAAACATTGGGTTATATTTAAGAAGAGGCGGTTGTCATTAAATTATCATAAATATAATCTTGAAAAAACGGCAGTATTATAGTTATTAATCATTAATTTTAAATTAAAGATATGCCCTTGCGCATAACAATATGAAAATAATCAATGGAGAGATTCCCGTGAAAAAATTCACTCTTTTAACAACTGTTGCTTCTGTCATGGCTTTTGCTGGTGTTGCCCAAGCCGAGCAGAATGAAGTATTTATTGAGCAAATCGAAGCGACTGACAGCACAATTCTGGTCACGCAGGCCGATTGGACTTCGCACTATGCGTCCGTAGGTCAGTATCATACCTCAAATTCGCATGTTGAACTCTATCAGGGTGTTACCCGTCAGCATGCTGATATCGTACAAACCGGTAATCATAACGTGATCAACGCGTTTCAAGGCGAAGGTAGTGTTCGTGCTGGATACGATAATACGCTGAATATTCATCAGGCAAATGACGGCAACGTGATTGACGTTTTCCAGGAAGGTATTCTTGGTGTTGTTGAAATTAATCAGGAATGGAACAACAACCACATTGACGTCTATCAGGCAGGTGACTGGAACGAAACCTTCATCACGCAGGACGCAGATGATTCAGTCGTGACTGTTTCGCAATATGAAGATCCGGAAGGTGGTTATCAGTTCAACTCTTTCATGAATGTGGTTGATGTTGAGCAAATCAGCATGTCGCATTATCTGGAAATCCACGTAGCACAAACGGGTGAAAACAACTTCGCCGGTGCTTATCAATATGATGTAGCAGATAACAGCCGTATCGATCTGCATCAGTCTGGCTTTAATAACTCAATGAATGTGACCCAGCATGGTACCGCTGGCGATCCGGCTCGCCCACATGTTGCTCACGTGTCGCAATCGGGCACAGGTAACTATGTTGGTGTGAATCAGAACGGTTTCTGATTAACTGACGATCATCTATACCGTGAGGAGAGGGGCGATTGTCTCTCTCCTTATGTATAAAAAAGACGCTATGATCGATACCCTGAATAAGAGAATGAAAATGACCGCTAAAAAAACACTGCTTAATACCATTATGGCTGCACTATTCATTGGGCTGCTGGCCTTCGCTTCTCCCACCAATGCGGAAAGTATTTTTGTTGAACAGCTGGGCGAGGCCATGGAAGTAACCATTGAGCAAGTGGATAATGAGCTTGGGGGCAATCAGGCGACGGTAACGCAATCGGGAGAAGGCAATCGCATTGCATCCGATATTGCAGAGCTAAGCGAATATCCGGACGCCTTCGGAAGTCTAACCGCCGGTATTACGCAAATCGGAAATGATAACATGGCGACCATCACGCAGGACGGCCAGTTTAATCTGGCTGCTTTGTATCAGGAAGGTGCAATAAACAGCGCGATGATTGAGCAGATTGGGGATGAGAATGTCTTGATCGCCAGTCAGATTGGCGATGAAAATTCAATTGAAGCGACGCAAACCGGTGACATGAATCTGGCAAAAATTGTCCAGGTTGGAGATTTGAATGAGGCTGAATTATTGCAGAACGGCATGATGAATACGGCTCGCCTGCATCAGCAAGGTGATCTGAACAAAGCGATTGTCAGCCAGATTGGTATTGAAAATTTAGCGCTCGTTTTCCAACAGGGTAACAACAATAATGCTCGTATTGCCCAGGTTGGTGATCGTAATCGTGCGTCCATTGCTCAAATAGGGAATGACAATGTGGCCGAGATTAATCAATACGGTAATGACCATAATTTTGGTATCGTCCAGCGCGGTAATGGTCTCTCGGTTTCCGTGACTCAAGGCTCACAGTAATACGATACTAAAAGATAATCCCTGTAAACGAATTGGTGATGTTTACTTAACGGAATAACAACTCCGTTACGTTAAGAATGATACATCGCGTAAGAAGAAAACGGACAGGAAACATGCTGAAAAAACACGCTTTAAGTGCATTGGCCTTTGTCGCTATGATGTCAATGGGCAGCCAGGCGCTGGCAGGACAGTTAGTGTATAGACCTATCAACCCGGCATTTGGCGGTGATCCATTCAATAGCAATTATTTATTTCAATCGGCGAATGAACAAAAAGCTTATGAAGAGCCACCAGAGCCACGCCCGGACGCGTTAGAGAACTTCGAAGATACGATTACGCGAAGCATTTTAAGCCGCGTCTCTCGCGAGATTGCCGATGCAATCTATGGCGAAAGCGCCGCCGATTCCGGCAGTTTTCAGGTAGGTGATACCTTTATTGATTTCGTACGCACGGGAGAACAGGTGCAGATAACGATTTCGGACCCGAATACCGGCCAGGAAACCGTACTTGATTTGCCGGTGCCGGAATTCTGAGTCACCATGTGAAACCTGGGGAGGTGAGGATGAATAAAGATAATGAGACCTATGAAACAGATCGCTTCACTCCTATTGCTGGTATTAACGGCTTGTAGCACATCGATTGACGATGATGACATGCGCTTTATGTCATCTGAACCGGTGATTGAAGAGCAAACGAATTCTAGTCGTCTTCTGCGATCACTCCCCAAAGCAGCACAAAAAATCAGTGTTTCGGTCTATTCATTTGACGACCAAACCGGTCAACATATGCCCAATGACCGTATTGCCGAATTTTCTCGTGCGGTAACGCAAGGCGGGCTGGCGATTCTCAATAAAGCCTTGATTGATGCCGGTGAGCGTAGTTGGTTCACGGTAGTTGAGCGCGGCGGGCTGCAAAATCTCTTACAAGAGCGCTCACTGATTCGTGCCATGCGCGATAAATATCGCCGTCCGGACGGCAGCAAACTACCAGGGATTGCCGCGCTTAAATATGCCGGTGTGCTCTTGGAAGGCGGCATTATTGCCTATGAAAGCAATACATTGACCGGTGGCATAGGTGCGCGCTATCTGGGAATTGGCGGGTCGACGGAATATCGCAGTGATATTGTGACTGTGGCACTCCGTGCCGTGAATGTGCAAACCGGTGAAGTGTTTATCTCGGTCACTGCCTCGAAAACCATTTTTTCAACCGGTGTTCAGGGAAGTGTGTTCCGCTTTGTCGCCGTGGATAAATTGCTGGAAGCAGAATCTGGTTTTACAGTGAATGAACCGCCACAACTTGCTGTTCGTCAGGCAGTGGAAGCTGCCGTCTATGCGCTCATTATGGAAGGGGTGCGGGAGAATTACTGGAGTTTTGAGGATAAAACGCAAGGCCGCGCGGCGCTGATCGAGTATCTTGAGCGCCTCGGCTACAGTGAAGATGAGGCACAGGCCAAAGTTGCCAGCACAATGCCTGTTGCGCGTCCGGTGAGTCAAACGCTTCCTGAGCGTCGTACACCACGCCGGAAGATGTTGAAATCCCCGGAAATCATGCAGCCACCGGCAGAAAGCAGGCAAGAAGTTCAGCGTCCAATGGCAGATAAGTCGGCTGTTGCGCCGTCACCAGCCAGGGATGAGGCGCAGGCAAAGCCGTCGACAATGGAACCACGCCCAACAATGCCCGAAGTGTATGATGCTGATCAGGTGCGTCCCGGCAATGGCCGCACCGATATTGAACGGCTGACGGATCCAGAGCAAAATGTGCTGATGGATGCGCCCAAACCCCTGGGCACGATGCGTCGACAAATGCCATCGGCGCCTGGTGTGACGCCAACGACGCAAATTACGCCACCAGTCGCTGGTGACGTGCAGAACATTGTTGATGTAGCGGATGATAATGCCATCAAGCGAGCCCTGCGCTACCAATTTAGTCGTAATGAGTATCTGCGGGATTATCCGATTGGTATTGAGAGTGTAAATGGCCAGGTGACATTGCGCGGACAAGTGCCGAACGCGATCTTCTCACGCCTGGCTTATTTGCTCGCCACAAAAGTGCCGGGAGTCAAACGGGTAGCGAACAATATCACCATCAGCGAACCCGTCGATATCGCAGAGTGATGTGTTCTGTAAGGCAAGCATGAAAACTGGACTAATTTAGTATTTTTTTGCCAACAACACTTTACGACCTGCCGCTTTTCCCTTAAAACTCATGCATCCGATATGTGAATAAGGGGAGTTATTCATGGCCGATGCGCCGACGACAACCAATCATCAAGCTGATGCACCATCCTTAAGCCTGGGGCCACTGCCTGGCTCACAGAAAAAATATGTAGAAGCCGAGCGCTATCCTGACGTTAAAGTGGCCATGCGAGAAATACGTTTATCTGATTCGGCTGGTGAACCGCATCTGACGGTCTATGACACATCAGGCCCGTACACTGATCCTGACGCTCAGATAGATATTCGCCAGGGCTTGCCAAAACTACGTGATGCGTGGATTGAGGCGCGCGGCGATGTTGAGCGCTATGAAGGGCGTCAAGTAAAACCGGAAGATAACGGTTTTCGCAACTGGCAGCAGAGTAACGGCAAGCTGGCCGAACAATTTCCCTATCCTAATTTACGACCATTAAAGGCACGTGACGGGAAAGCGGTGACGCAGCTTGCTTATGCCCGTGCAGGCATCATCACGCCGGAAATGGAATATATCGCCATTCGTGAAAATGAAGGTCGCAAAGAAGCGGCGCGTAATCCGCATCATCAGGGTGGGCAATCATTCGGAGCAACACTGCCTGATCTGGTCACTCCTGAATTTGTTCGTGATGAGGTGGCGAGTGGTCGCGCGATCATTCCGGCAAACATCAATCACCCGGAAAGTGAGCCGATGATTATTGGCCGTAATTTCAAGGTGAAAATCAATGCTAATATTGGTAACTCCGCCGTGACCTCTTCCATCGATGAAGAGGTTGAAAAAATGATCTGGGCGGCACGCTGGGGCGCAGACAACATTATGGATCTGTCGACAGGACGTAATATTCATAATATCCGCGAGTGGATCATCCGTAATTCACCGGTACCCATCGGCACGGTGCCGATTTATCAGGCATTAGAGAAAGTCGATGGCAAGGCGGAAGAGCTTACTTGGGAAATCTATCGCGACACTCTCATTGAGCAGGCAGAGCAGGGGGTAGATTATTTCACCATCCACGCTGGTGTGCGCCTGAAATATGTGCCGCTCACGGCTGAGCGTATTACCGGCATTGTCTCGCGGGGTGGCTCCATTATGGCCAAATGGTGCATGGCGCATCATCAGGAAAGTTTCCTCTACACGCATTTTGAGGAGATTTGCGAGATTATGCGTGCTTATGACGTCAGCTTCAGCCTGGGCGATGGATTGCGGCCGGGCTGTATAGCCGATGCCAATGATGCTGCGCAGTTTGGCGAGTTGGAAACACTTGGTGAGCTGACACAAATTGCATGGAAACATGATTGTCAGGTGATGATTGAAGGGCCGGGCCATGTGCCGATGCACCTGATCAAAGAGAATATGGATAAGCAATTACAGCATTGCTATGAAGCGCCATTTTACACACTTGGACCACTCACGACGGATATCGCACCCGGCTATGACCACATCACCAGTGCCATCGGTGCCGCACAAATTGGTTGGTATGGCACGGCCATGCTGTGTTACGTGACGCCGAAAGAGCATCTGGGCCTGCCGGATCGTGAAGATGTGCGGGAAGGGGTTGTGACATATAAGTTGGCAGCGCACGCGGCTGATCTGGCGAAAGGGCATCCGGGCGCGCAATTGCGTGACGATGCACTGAGCCGGGCCCGGTTTGAATTTCGCTGGCGTGACCAGTTTAATCTCTCGCTTGATCCTGAAAAAGCAATGGAATTTCACGATCAGACCTTGCCTGCAGAGGGAGCGAAAGTCGCCCATTTCTGCTCAATGTGCGGGCCGAAATTCTGCTCCATGGAAATCACCCAGCAAGTGCGTGATTATGCTGCAAAAGAAAAACAGCAGGGAATGGAGCAAAAAGCACGGGAGTTCCGGGAAGCAGGCAGCGAAATTTATCAAAAAGTTGCCTGAAACACGTGTATAGCATATGGGCATTGCTTGATTTTATATTATAATAAAAATGGTATAAAGGCATGGTAAATAGAAAAATAAATGATCATATCGATCAAATTGCTAGCGTGTTGACGTCTGACGGATACAAACAAT
>CAYSXY010000009.1:0-64501 GCA_964435165.1 uncultured Rickettsiales bacterium | reverse complement strand
TTTAGTCTCATCTCGCCAACATAAATGTTTCAAACATCTATGCCAGCCCCTAAGATTATATTGGCTGCGTAATCATCAATGCCCAGCTTAGGCGTGGCGTCATCCGTGACAATGAGCCTGCAGCCTGCGCGTTGGATAAACATTCCGCCCTACCGAGCTATGCATCAAGATCGGTCAGGAAATAAAAATAGAAATAATGATCGGCGCATGCTGATGATGCGTGATTAGTCCCATTCGATTGTTAATAAAAACATGAAAAACAGGGCGATCGGGTTAACAAGCGAAGCCGAAAATTATGATCTGCGTCATATGGCCATGTCCATAAAGGTTGCTGAGGCTGAATAGGTCGTCTGTGCGTTGCCGGGTATTCCGGTCGCGCACATTCATAACGGTGTATTGTCTGGAAAATATAGCTGATCGCAAATATAAGTGGTGCCGCTGCGCAGGATTGAACTGCGGACCTCGTCATTACCAATGACGCGCTCTACCACTGAGCTACAGCGGCACATATGTGATCAGCATATATGCTAGGGTTGCGCTTCATGGCACATTTCGGCCCTGGACTCAAGTCTTTTCAACAGGCTGGAACTGGTCTATACATTTTACAGGACAGAGCATAAGGCCTTTAGGCGTGAGTGAATGAGTATCCGGACTGCGGGAGCAGGACGGCGAACGCATAGCGTTCGTAGCCCCGCAGGGAAAACGACTCCAGGTTTACCCGGGATATGGATAACTGCTTTTTTTTGCTGATAAAACGAGCGCTATAGCCAATCATTAACATTATGCATGTAGACCAAAGTGGGTCTGTGAAGGTACATCTTTCCTTTGACCCATGAATGCGTCATGCCTGAGAAGTAACCCATGAACGATACATCAAACACGCCCCCATCTTCAGCAACGCCTGAAAAACCGGAGTCTGACATGTCATCTGGCGGGCAGCGCAAAGCACGTCAGGCAGAAGCACTCCGGCGCAATCTGCGACGCCGCAAACAGCAAGGCACTGCTGATAACGGGCAATCGGCAGGCAAAGCATCGGATAATCACGCGGGTTAATCGGTGTTTAATGCCAAAAAATTACTGCGCGGTCTGTCCGGCAAGGCACTGAAAAAGGCGCTGAAGCGCCTCAAGAATCGCAAGATTCAATTGATGATGGCCTTGGCAAGACGCGCTGAGACAGAAAATCGCGAAATCAAGCGCGGTGAGGAAGCGCGGGTCAAATCACTCACACGCCGCAGCCGCCCGCGCGAGCGTGATAAAGACGGCAACATCAAACGCAGCTCGCGCGAAGAGCAGCTCTGGAAACTCAAATCCGTCAATATGAAAGAGAAAATTCGCGGGCGCAAAAAAGAGGCGATGCGGCGCTGGACGATGACGGCGACCAGCGGCGGCGCATATCGCGGGCGCTAGATACTATCTAAACACCTTAATCATTGTTTGCTTCCTACGGCGAATAGGCTAGATGTTTAAACCTATCGCAAATAATAAACAGCCGCAGGAGGGTTGCAGATGGGGGTGATGCCGGATCATTGGATTCGTTCGCAGGCACAGGAACACGGGATGATCGAGCCTTTCGTCGATGGCTTGCAGCGCGAAGGGGTGATTTCCTACGGGCTATCGTCCTATGGCTACGATGCGCGTGTGGCCAACGAGTTCAAGATTTTCACTAATGTCGATTCGGCGATTGTCGATCCGAAAAATTTTTCCCAAAAAGGGTTTGTCGATCGGCAGGAGGATGTCTGTATCATTCCGCCCAACTCCTTCGCCCTGGCGCGAACGGTTGAATATTTCCGCATTCCGCGGGACATGCTGGTGATTTGCGTTGGCAAATCCACCTATGCGCGCTGCGGTATTATTGTCAATGTCACCCCATTGGAGCCGGAATGGGAAGGCCATGTCACGCTCGAATTTTCCAACACCACGCCGCTACCGGCGAAAATCTACGCCAATGAAGGGGCTTGCCAGTTCCTCTTCCTCAAAGCCGATAGTGACTGTGAACAATCCTACGGTGACCGCAAAGGCAAATATATGCGCCAGCAAGGGGTGACCCTGCCGCATGTGGAAGTTAAAACGGCGGCCTAGCGTTCGTTATATCGGGTTATGGATAAACTCAGCATCAAAGGCGGTCGCCCGCTTGAAGGCACAGTGCAGATCAGCGGCGCGAAGAATGCAGCCCTGCCGTTGATGGCGGCAACGCTGCTCACCCATGAGCCGCTCATCTTACATCGCGTGCCGCATCTTGCCGATATCAGCTCACTGGCCAATCTGCTGGGGCAACATGGCACCACTATTGCTATGGAAGAGAGTGGTGAGGACGGCCATACCGGCCATATTCTTCGTCTGCACACACCGGAGATTACCAGCCATACGGCACCTTATGACCTGGTGAGGAAGATGCGGGCGTCGGTGCTGGTGCTGGGCCCATTACTAGCGCGTGCCGGGCAGGCGCGCGTCTCACTGCCCGGCGGCTGTGCCATTGGGGCCAGGCCGATCGACCAGCACCTGAAAGCCCTGGAGGCAATGGGCGCGGTCATTACCTTACAGGATGGTTATATTGAAGCCAGCGCTCCCAACGGGCTTGAGGGCGCAGAGATTCAATTTGATATGGTCTCTGTCGGTGCCACAGAAAACCTGTTGATGGCAGCCAGCCTCGCCAAGGGCACTACCGTGCTGCACAATGCGGCGCGTGAACCGGAAGTGGCCGATCTGGCGCGGTGCCTGGTGGCGATGGGAGCGAAAATAGACGGTATCGGTCGCGGCACGGTGGAAATCACCGGCGTTGGCCAGTTGCATGGTGCGGAGCATGGAGTGGTGCCAGACCGGATTGAAGCCGGCAGCTATTTACTGGCTTTCGCCATCACCGGAGGGCATGGCCGCCTGGTGGGCGCGCGGCCAGAAAATCTATCGGCGCTATTGGAAAAACTCCATGAGGCTGGATTAACTTGCACGGTAGAGGGCGACGACATTGTGATTCCCAAGCTGGATGGCCGACTGAACGGTGTGAATGTGATGACACAGCCACATCCCGGCTTTCCAACGGATATGCAGGCACAGTTGATGGCGGCTCTCTGTCTGGCCGACGGGGCGTCGGTGATCACGGAGACGATTTTTGAAAACCGCTTTATGCATGTGCCGGAGTTGGTGCGTATGGGAGCCGACATCAGCCTGCACGGCAATGTCGCCACCATCAAGGGAGTGCCGCGCTTTAAAGGCGCGCCGGTGATGGCGACCGATCTGCGTGCGTCGATGTCACTGGTGCTGGCGGGGCTGGCAGCAGAAGGTGAGACCATCATCAATCGTATCTATCATCTGGATCGTGGTTATGAGCGGCTGGAAGAAAAGCTCTCGATGATCGGCGCAGATGTGAAGCGTGTTGCGTAAATCCCGATAATCAGGGTAGATAAACGCCAGCGCGCCAACGTGCGTGCATAAACATGATCGTCATCATCAACAAAGCAGGCCATTCGTGACAGTATCACTCACAGAGCCCTTGATTATCGCCGTGCCGAAAGGCCGTATTCTGAATGAATTACTGCCGGTATTCGAGCGGCTGGATCTTAAACCCGAAGCAGAATTTTTCGACAGTGATTCTCGTCGCCTGCATTTTACGTCAAACCACCCAAAGATTGAACTGATTCGGGTGCGTAGCTTTGATGTTGCAACCTATGTCGCGTTCAACGCGGCGCAGCTTGGTATATGCGGCAGTGATGTGTTGATGGAATTTGATTATCCCGACATCTATGCACCGCTTGATTTGGATATCGGCCACTGCCATCTGGCCCTGGCATCGCGTAAAAAAGCACGCAAAGATTATGTGGTGCGCTGGAGTCATGTGCGGGTGGCAACAAAATATCCCAACATCACGCGCCGCTATTTCGCTGAAAAAGGCATTCAGGCCGAATGTATCAAACTCAACGGCGCAATTGAACTGGCGCCGAATCTTGGCTTGTCGAGCCATATTGTTGACCTGGTCAGTACGGGACAAACGCTTAAAGAAAACGGATTGCAGGAAGAAGAACGTATCGCCGATATTTCATCGCGACTGATCATCAACCGTACCGCCTTCAAAACGCGTAATCATGAACTGAATCAATTACTGGCCATGTGTCGTGAGGCCGTGGGAGGAGAGGCGGCATGACGGGCCTCATCCCCTTGTTTCAGGCAGGCTCCGATGCAATGGAGCAATGGCTTTCACATTATTTGACGCGAAGTCAGCAAGGCAATGCTGATATCATGAATACTGTGCGCGAGATTATCGCCAGGATTCGCCATGAGGGAGACGCAGCGCTTTGCGAGTTGACCGAACGGTTTGACAGGGTGCGCTACACACCGGATGCTCTGCGTATACCGGCAGAGGAGATTGCAAATGCATCTGTTGCGCCTGAGGTGGAAGAGGCACTAAAGCTGGCGGCCACGCGCATTCAACGCTATCACGAAGCCATGATGCCGCAGGACCTGCGCTATCATGATGATGAAGGCATCCTGCTTGGCGCGCGTTGGACAGCGGTCGACAGTGTCGGGCTTTACGTGCCGGGGGGAACGGCGGCCTATCCCAGTTCGGTGCTGATGAATGCGATTCCCGCGAAGGTGGCGGGGGTGCGGCGCATCGCCATGGTGGTGCCTTCACCTGATGGTGTCTTGAATCCGGCCGTGCTGGTTGCTGCACGCATTAGTGGGGTGGAAGAAATCTACCGCATTGGCGGTGCGCAGGCCGTTGCCGCTTTTGCCTATGGCACGGACACCATACCGCCGGTCAAAGTGGTGGTCGGCCCCGGCAATGCCTATGTCGCCGAGGCTAAACGCCAGCTATTCGGCATCATAGGAATCGATACCATCGCCGGCCCATCGGAAGTGCTGGTGGTTGCCGATAGTCAAAATGATCCAGACTGGATAGCAGCGGATATGATGTCGCAGGCCGAGCATGATGTCATGGCGTCCAGCATTCTGGTGGTTGAGGAGGAGACTTACGCCAATCAGGTGATAAAGGCGATGGAATCACAATTGAAGACATTGCCGCGCGCCGAGATGATTCGCCGCAGCCTGGCGGATAATGGGGCGATCATCGTCGTAGCGGATATCATGCGGGATGCTCCGCCTCTCATCGACCGGCTGGCACCCGAGCATCTGGAACTGGCGGTGACTGAACCGCAGCATTTAATGAAAAACATAACCCATGCCGGAGCTGTTTTCCTGGGGCGTTACACACCGGAAGCACTGGGCGATTATGTGTTGGGTCCCAGCCATGTGCTGCCAACCTCCGGAGCCGCGGCTTATGCCAGCGGCCTGTCGGTTTATGACTTTCTTAAGCGTAGTTCCTTTATGCAATGTGAGAGGAAACATCTTGCGACGGTTGGACGTGCGGCCGCCCTGATTGCTGAGGCAGAGGGGTTGCAGGCGCACGCCTTATCCGTCACTGTGCGTGGAACGAAGGAATGAACGCCTACTACAAGGAAAAACATTACATCAGTGATCTGACGCTTGATGAAGGCTCGATTATACGTCGTTCACCTGAAATTGAGCATGAGCGTAATGTCGCGATTGCCGATTTATTGGAAGATAACCAGTTTTATCCGTGTAATGAAGATGGCCACGCGGTATTTGGCGGGCCTTATGCGCTGTTTTTAAGCATCCGTGATAATCGCCTTGTATTTGACGTAACCTCGGATGTGGCCGATGACGCACAATTAGATATTGTGCTGCCCGTCGCCCCCTTTCGCTCGACCATTAAGGATTATTTTCTGATTTGCGATAGCTACTATAAAGCCACGAAATCCGGTAACACATCGCAGGTCGAAGCGATCGATATGGGGCGTCGTGGCATTCATAATGAGGGGTCAGAGCTCCTGGCCGAGATGCTCGCCGGAAAAATACAGCTTAATTTTGAGACGGCACGGCGTCTATTCACACTTATCTGCGTCCTTCACCTCAGATAACGGCAGTGGCATTGCGCACCGGTCAATGGATTATTTACTTGTCAGGCTCTTCGCACAACGCTAAGAGTGCGGCTCTTCCCACCTCTGGGAAGGGTTTGTTAAGCTTATTGCGCTAAACAGCAACAGAATAGTAACGACGAAGCCTAATCATATGCCCAAAGAAGATTTACTTGAATTTCCCGGTGTGGTGGAAGAACAACTGCCCAATGCGATGTTCAGGGTAAAGCTCGAAAATGGGCATGAAGTGCTGGCGCATACGTCAGGCCGCATGCGCAAAAACCGTATCCGGGTATTAGAGGGTGATAAAGTCACGGTGGAAATGACACCATATGATCTGACCAAAGGGCGGATCAAATTTCGCCATACCAGCTAAATCACAGCCAAGCTTACATTACATGCATAATCGTTACCTCCAAGTGTAAAGGCTTGTCTGAGGGTCGTTGCTCGGATACCCATGAGCTATGAGACAACAGCAGACCGCACCATCACTGATACTGGCATCCGCCTCGCCCAGGCGGCAGCAATTGCTCGCGCAAATAGGCATTGAGCCAACTAAGGTGATGCCTGCCAATATAGACGAAACACCACAAACGAATGAACAGCCCCATATCTATGCACGACGCATTGCACTGGGCAAAGCCGATGCTTTGTGGCCAGCAATACGGGCATCGCATGACCATACGCTATTGCTGGCAGCCGATACGGTTGTGGCCTGTGGCCGCCGCATCCTGCCGAAAGCGGAAGATGAAGAGACAGCGCATGCCTGTCTCTCACTACTGTCCGGGCGTCGCCATCGTGTGATGACGGCCGTGGCGCTCTATCATACCGATGGCCGAATCTGGCAGCGCTTAGTTAGTACGATGGTGCAATTCAAATCACTGTCGGATCAGGAAATAAACGGATATCTGGCCGATGGCGAGTGGCACGGCAAGGCCGGTGGTTATGCGATACAGGGACGAGGAGCCTGCCTGGTCAAGCGCCTGGATGGGTCGTACAGCAATGTCGTCGGGCTTCCGCTATTTGAAACACGTCACTTGCTGGAAGCGGCGGGATTATCCATCTGGTAGCATTAGGCTCTGTTGAGGAATCATTTAAGGATTTTGCCATGAGACTGATGTCGTGGAGGAACATTGAGCATATTGATGGTGATGTAGTCCATCATCAGAATATATTTTCTGCCGTTCATCGACAAGATCAGCCATGGCCTTTCAGGTTGTGGCAAAAGATTTCCCCTCGCTGTGTTAACGCGCTTGAAAAATGAACCACATTTCTCTTCGCACGTTGCCTTGCGAGATGAACATCTTTGCTCATAACAAAACATTAAATTATTCCTCAAAAGAGCCTAGCTCTGGCGCGCGATTATTCTAAATAATCGTCCCAGCTTTCATGGAAATTATAGGTCGCCAGTTCGCGCGCATTGCGCTGTAATTGCCGCGCACTCGGCCGATGCGGCAATTGCAGCGGCATGCGAAATTCTTTGCCGGGATGCTTGTCGCCTTTGCGCGTATTGCATGGGTGGCACGCGGCAACAAGATTGTGCCAACTGGTCTCACCCCCATGACAACGTGGCACCACATGATCCAATGTGAGAGAGCGCGGCGAAAAACGCTGCTCACAATATTGGCATAAATATAAATCGCGCAGCAGGATATTATGGCGTGTCAATGCAGGCTTACGCAGTCCGGATGAAATATAACGCTTCAGTGCAATAACGCTCGGAATATTGATCGTGGTGGACGGTGAATGAGCTTGAACCTCATATTCCGAGACGATATTCACACGGCCCATCACAATCGCTTTAACGGCATCCTGCCATGAGCAGATGGACAATGGAAACATGCTGAGCGGCCGGTAATCCGCATTCAACACCAAGGTTTGCAGGCCAGACATGTCGCGTGCCACCGGTCCCTCCATTTTCTTACTCTAAATATACTATAATTTGTTGCATCATGCTACTACATTTAGTGTTTTAACGATATGCTGCCATTCTCTTAACAAGCCGTCAATTGAGGCGTTGACGATTGATGGCTTGCACAGGTGAAGAGCCATAATCTGGCAGCCCCCACACGGCGATCTGTATCAAGTCGGCCAAAAGGTGGGGTATCTAACGCTTCGCTTGCGGCGCTTTCCATCACCATGACGCTGTTGGCATGCAGCCAGCCACTGGTAGGTAGTATATCGCCGAGTTGCTGCCACAGCGCTGCGGCATCTCGGTAAGGTGGGTCGCACAATAGATAATCACACGGCTTCTCTTTTTCCGGCAGGCGCCGGATGTCGCTATGGAGAAACGAGCATTGCGAATGCACACCGAATTGCTTTGCGGTTGACTCAATGGCTTTTAAGGCATGTTTGGAACGGTCGATAAAGAGGACATGAGCCGCCCCACGCGATAAGGCCTCTAAGCCCAGGGCTCCGCTGCCGCAGCATAAATCGGCCACCGATGCGCCTGATAAAGCAGGATAGGCATCATCTGTTCGGGCGCGGTGTTCCAGCATATTAAATAATGTTTCACGGGCACGTGAGGAGGTCGGGCGAATATCACTACCGTCGATCACAGGTAAATGGCGACCCTTTAACGATCCACCAAGAATACGCATGCCTCACTCCCTCAATTATAATGCACGGTTGCTGGCAAGGGGAATAAGCGCTGGCGGATCGCTTGCTCCCGCGCGTATCGCCGTAATCAGATTATTAGCAAAGGCAAAGTCAAACACGGCGTCACGCAATGCGACCAGATTGAAATTCACATGATCCGTATCTGCAAAGAAAACGGCATCTTTGGGCTCGGGTGCCAGCGATAGCAGCGTACGACCATGCGACACCGGGATAATACTGTCACTCTCGCCATGCAGAATCAACAACGGCGCGCGAATATGCGCGATTTTGCTGATGGAATCAAAATGATCCTTCAATAGCAGGCGAACAGGCAGAAAGGGATAACGTTTCAGACCAATATCGACGATGGACGTGTAAGGGGCTTCTAAGACGATACCGCCTAAATCATATTCCGTACCCATCTGCACAGCTACGCCGGTACCGAGTGATTCCCCGTAGACGATGACCTGCTGCAGTTTGATATCCAGCTCTTCTTTCATAAAGGCAAGCGCAGTGCGTCCATCCGCATACAGTCCCTGTTCCGTCGGGCTTCCACTACTGCCGCCATATCCGCGCCAGCTCAGACCGAATACGCCAAACCCACGATCCCCAAAGCGATTGAATTTGTCGGTGCGGTCAAGCAGGCTGCCGGCATTGCCATGAAAATAAAGAAGAGTCGGGTAACCCGGTTCTGCTTCGCGATACCATGCGACCAGATTCTCGCCATCCGGCGTTTGTAGCCGTAGCACATCAATGTCGGAGACAGCATGCTCGCGCGGGTAGGCCGGTGCAACATGCGGCAGATAAAGAATGTTACGTTGAGCGAAATACATACCGGCGGCGACGCCCATATATAGCATGGTAACCGTACCAAGCATGGTGATCATAAATTGTGTTATCCTGTTAGGTTTTCGCTCATCTTCCATATCTTAAGTATCGCATACAAATGTTAAAAAATTAGGACGTTTTTTAAGAAAAAGCTATTGCGTTGCAATAATATATAATATTTGAAAACAATGGTTTATTGATGCTGCTCCACAGCAAATTGCAATGAGGTGCGAATATGATCCAGTTTTGTCGCTTCAATTATTTTCTGCCCGGTTAAATCACGCACGTAAAACACATCGACCGCTTTTTCGCCATAAGTGGAGATATGAGACGTGGCGACTAGCAGCTTTAATTCCGCTAACGCCTTGGCAATGGTAAAGAGCAGTCCGATACGGTCGCGTGCGGAAACTTCAATGATCGTGTAGTCACGGCTGGTGCGATTATCGATCAGCACAGTTGGCGGTACTTTAAACACTCGAGTGCGTCCCGGTTCTTTTTTATGAGGCAGAGCAACCTCGTTGAGCGGTGTTTCACGGGAAATCAAATCCCGAATCGCGTCAATCAGTTTTTCCTTACGTTTGTCGCTACGCAGCGGCAACCCTTCCCGCGTTTGAATATCAAACTGCAATAACGTTACGCCGATGGGCAGCGTGAAAATTTTCGCATGAATGACTGAGATATTGGACAGGGCGCATCCACCGGCAATTTGCGCGAAAAGAGCATGTTGTGAACTGCTGCAAATCATCAATTCCGTCAGTGCCTTATGGCTATTGTGAATAAATCGAAAGCAGAATGGATAGTCAGCCTGCAATGTCTGATAGATCAATGCAGCGGCGCTTTGATGCCTTTTGAACGACATGCCGAGCCAGAAACTGTCATGCGGCAGCGTTAAGTACCGTTCACGCTCATCGGCAGACCAGTTAGCCAAATCCGATTCTATTCTGGAACGCATGCGCACGGCACGCCGCTGCCGGTCAGCAATGTAGGCGCTGCCCCCCATCTGTTCGGCCGCATGGTTATACAGCTCGCGTAGCAGGCTCGCTTTCCACTCATTCCACACGGTTGGGCTAACGGCGCGCATATCGGCAACGCTCAGAAGCAACAATAATTTTAAGCGTTCGGGCGATTGAATATGCTCGACAAAGCCGGAGACGGTTTCCGGATCCTGAATATCACGCTTAAACGCTGTATGGGTGAATAGCAAATGGTGCTGAACCAGCCAGGCGACCGTATCGGTCTCATGCGGGTTCAGTCCGAGGCGCGGGCATAATCGCCTGGCAATCGTCGCCCCCATATCGGAGTGATTTCCGCCTCTCCCCTTTGCCGTGTCGTGAAGTAACAAGGCGATATACAATGCCCGGCGCATGCTAATTTCGCCCACTAACTGGGAAGCAACCGGAAGTGCGTCTGCAAGGGCGCCTTGCTCGATGTCATGCAAAATGCTGATCGCATAGAGCGTATGTTCATCGACAGTCAGCGAGTGGTACATGTCGAATTGCATTTGCCCGACAATCCGCCCAAAATCCGGGATGAACTTACCCAGCACATTAGCCTCATTCATACGTTTCAGTGCAATCGCCGGATTATGCTCGCGATCCATGATGATGTTCATGAATAATTGGTTTGTCTCCACCGAGTCACGCACGGAACGATCGATCAACTTCAGATTGCGCCCAATCATGCGAAGCGCCTCAGGATGAATGTCCAGCTCGTGCTGCTGCGCCGATAGGAATATGCCGATAAACTGTGAAGGGGAGGTGGCGAGCGCTTGATCTGAGGCAAATGTCAGGCGTCTTCCCTTCACGATATAGTCATCAAACTTGCGCATACGTTTGAGAAATGAAGGAATAGGAAAAAGACTACTGGTGGAATGCTCTTCCTCCAGAATGGTGCAAAGGACACGCGTCAGGTTGCCAATCTCTCGAGCAGTCAGGAAATAGCGTTTCATAAAGCGCTCAACCCCGCGTTGATGACCCTGGTCGTCATAGCGAAGTTGCTGACTCAATGTTTGCTGTAAATCGAAGGTCAGTTTTTCTTCAGCACGCCGTGTGCCGTAATGCATGCAGGCGCGTATTTTGAAATAAAAAGCCCGCGCATTGCTATAGCTCTGGTATTCACTTCGTGTCAGCAGCCCGCGTTTTACCAATATATGCATATGATCGATCTGAAATGTATGCTGCGCAATCCATCGCAGTGTTTGCAAATCTCTCAGTCCGCCTTTCCCCTCTTTGATGTTAGGTTCAAGCATGTAGCGAGAATCACCGAGGCGCTGGTGCCGTTCATGACGTTCTGCAAGCTTACCGGTGATAAATGATCCGGTGAAGCGTTCGACAATCTGATGCTGGAACTGGCGCTGAAATTGTTCGAATAATGTATCGAATCCGGTAATGAGCCGGGCATCGAGCAATGCCGTATGAATAGAGATATCATCCTGTGCCATGGCGATGCAATCATCGACCGTGCGCAGCGCATGTCCAACGCGAATGCCGAGTAGCCACAGATGATGCAATAAAAAGCGCGCAATGGCGCCACCTTGTTCTTCATCCTGTGGGGCGTGGAGGAATAATAAATCAATGTCGGAATAAGGCGATAATTCACCTCGTCCATAGCCACCGACTGCAACCACGGCAATGGGAATAGGCGTGCCAGGGCGATCGATCAGTATGGCGGCAAGCTCGCAAAGGCTGCCGATCAACATATCCATCAGCCAGGCTTGCTCTGCCGCATCAATGCGTCCATCGAGCGAGGCCATGAAGCGTTGCTCGATTTCATTGCGTCCGTGATCATATGTCTGACGAAGTGGCGCGGCAATCACACTTTCCTGCGACGAAATATCGAGCGACATGCGTGGCGCCAGATCCTGTAGCTCTGCTGCAAACGCATCACCGTCAAAAATAAGCTGCTTATGATGAATACCCGGCATAATCTCCGATCATATAGTCATTCACCTAATATCTAACCACTAAATGAGATGGCTATCAGGTCGCGATTGCGACCCAAGCTTATTAACCCGTCACGAGGACATCGAAGATCATCTGTCTTCGATGTGAATAACTATAGGTGGAAGAGGGGGAATGCGCCACTGCCAAAGGCTGCCACGGGACAAGCCTGTCGTTATCATACAGTTGACTGCAGCGGTGCAGCCTTGCACTTTCCTTGTCCAGTGATATGTACGGCGTTATGAATGTCATACTCTTTGCCACACATATCACCCTATGCCGCGTCCAGTAAAGCCGTCTGCCCCTGTTCTTGCCGGTGCGCCGTTGGTCACAGCGCAGATGGCGGTGTTGGCCGGTATCGGATTCATGTTGCTGCATGGGCTGGCCTTTGCGGTCATGAGTAATACGATTCGCTACATATCGGTCGATTATCCCGCGCCGCAAATTGTGTTTATGCGCAATGTTTTCAGCCTTATCTGCCTGCTGCCCTGGGTGATGATGATGGGGCTGCCCGCGCTCAAAACGCGCCGCTGGAAGACGCACGGCTTGCGCGCGCTCAGTGCCTTTCTCTCCATGAGCTGCTGGTTTTATGCATTGTCGATCATGCCGGTGCCTGATGCCGTGGCGTTGACCTATACCACGCCATTATTTCTCACCATTCTGGCGGTCATGTTTCTGGGAGAGACCATTCATCTGCGGCGAGTATTGGCAGTGGTGGCGGGCTTCATCGGTGTTATGGTGGTCATACGCCCTGGATTTGACGGAATCGGGTGGGAAGCGTTGGCCCCGCTATCTGCCTCGCTTTTCGCGGCAATCGGTATTATTCTGATCAAACCGCTCTCCCGCACGGAGTCGTCCTTTGCCCTCGTGGTGCTCCTGACATTGTTCATGATTCCCATGTCGGCGCCCATGGGAATCTATGTCTGGCAATCTCCTGATCTGGAAGGTTGGGTCGGACTGGCCACGATTGGCGTAGCATCGACGCTGGTACAATACGGGTTGACAAAAGCATATTCATTAGCTGACGTGACCGTTCTCTTGCCGTTTGATTTCATGCGGCTGGTATTCACGGCGCTGATTGCCTATGTCATCTTTGGCGATATGCTGGATGGCGTTGCCTTTATCGGCGCAGGTATGATTCTGGCCAGTACGTTGTACATCGCCCACCGCGAGGCGATGCTGGCAAAACGTTCACCCTCTGTTGCGACTGACTGATGCGCCGACTTCTAACCTTATTGATGACTCATCGCGCTCTGCTTTGGCAATTGGTACGACGCGATATTACGGGGAGATATCGTGGGAGTATGCTGGGGATGGGGTGGGCCTTGGCAACGCCGATACTTCTCTTAATCATTTACGGACTTGTGTTTGGCATTATCTTTCCCGTGCGATTTCCCATGACAGATGATGCAGAGGGGGCAGGCACGCTCCATTTTGCCATGATTCTGTTTAGCGGCCTGTTGGTGCATGGGATGATGGCGGAAATACTCACGCGCACCCCATCTTCGGTGCTGGCACAGCCCAATCTGGTGAAGAAGGTTGTATTTCCGCTGGAGTTGCTGCCGCTTGTACCGGTCATCTCGGCCTTGTTTCACTGCGTGATAGGATTTGCCATTCTGCTGGCTGCGATGGTTATCGTCAAAGGGGTTGTGCCGCTGGCAGTTCTCTGGTTGCCGATACTGTTGGTCATTTATATGTGCTATGGGGCGGCGGCAGCGTGGTTACTTGGATCGCTCGGCGTCTATCTTCGCGATATCGGGCAGATTACGGCATTATTAACGACGGCGCTGTTGTTTTTAAGTCCTGTCTTCTATCCTTTAAGCGTCGTGCCGGAAGGGTGGCGTGATGTGATGATGCTCAACCCGCTCACGCCCATGATCGAAACAGTGCGATATGCGTTATTCCATCATGCGATCCCACCGATACACTGGTTAATCATACATGGTGCGGGGGCTGTCATGGCTGTGCTGGCGGCATTTTGGTGGTTTGGCCGGGTGCGCAAGGGGTTTGCTGATGTCCTATGACCAACAGGATAAAGCGATCATGACGGTAAAGGGGATAGGCAAGGACTACCTCCTCTATCGTCGACCGCAGGATCGCCTCTGGCAGTTTTTTCTACGCCGCTACCGCACGCTTTATACGGAATATAGGGCAGTCATTGACGTCAGTTTTGACGTGGCACGTGGTGAAATCATTGGCATTGTCGGTCGTAACGGTTCCGGCAAATCAACGCTGCTGCAAATGATTTGCGGAACCTTGTCTCCCAGCCACGGCACTGTTCATACCAGTGGGCGGATCTCTGCGCTGCTGGAACTGGGGGCCGGCTTCAATCCTGATTTTACCGGCCGTGAGAATGTTGTGCTCTATGGTACCGTGCTCGGCATGTCGCGCGACGAGATTGATGCAGCGTTCGAGGGCATTGTGCGCTTTAGCGGCATTGGTGAATTTATGGAGCAACCGCTCAACACCTATTCCAGCGGCATGGTCGTCCGTCTGGCTTTTGCCGTGGCCGTGGCCGTGCAGCCCGATATATTTGTTGTCGACGAGGCGCTGGCTGTGGGGGATGCCGCCTTTCAAAGCCGTTGCTTTGCGCGTATTCGTGACATGCGCGATAAGGGGGCGACCATATTATTTGTGTCGCACTCTGCCCAGGCGGTGATGGAGCTGTGCAATCGCGCCCTGCTGCTCGATATGGGGGAGTTGTTAATGGACGGCGCGCCCAATCAGGTGCTGGCGCAATATCAGCGACTACTACATTGCGAGCCATCGCAGCGAAAGCGCGTGCTTGCGGCCATTAAGCGGGGCGAAGATGCGTCGGGTCATGAACTAAATGGAATGACCGGACTGGGGGGCAATGCAATCGCCTATGATGCGGAAGGGGCAATCATCACCAATGCTCGCGTGACAGAACTAAACGGCGAGGTTGCGCGTTTGCTGCACACGGGGCGGCGTTATCTTTTCAGCTACAGAGTGACGTTTTCGCAACAGGTGGCAGATGCGGGATTCGGCATGCTCATTAAAAGCAAAGGCGGAACGGAACTCGGGGGCACTATTTTGCGAAGTCACTCCGCCTTGGGCTCGGCATGCGAAGAAGGGACGAGCTATGACGTGCGGTTTGAGTTTGCCTGCGCATTGGCGCCGGGGCAGTATTTTGTCAATGCGGGTGTCAGTGCGCATGACAGCGAAGGTTATCGCTTTTTGCACCGCATTGTTGACGCCTGCTCTATAGAGGTCATCGCGAAGGATAATGACGTCCCGATCGTCGGCATGGTTGATTTTTCCATCAAGCCGGGCATAGAATGCTGCACCGCGAGCAAGTAAGGTTTTTTAACGTTATGTTAAAGAACCCCACTTAAGCACAAGCTCTATGAGCAATGGGTTCGGCATGTGAATGCGCGCTGAATTTTCCTTGCATTCACATAGTGACTTGAGTATGGATGAAACAACTTTGCTCACGTCTTTTGTGCCGATTCACGGTATAACTAATTTAGCTATATAGGGGTTTCAGGTAATGGCTAATACGAATTATGTTCTCGAGAATGTCTACGGTCAGACGATTGCGTTTGATCCGGCAAGCGACTCGATTTCCAGCTCTTCTGTTAATGCTAGCCAGGTGGCGGTCACCGAAGCAAATGGTGCACTGACCTTCACGGTCGGCGCCGATGCGGTGACCTTTACCGGGCTGACACTCAATCAACTGGCTTCGGCCAATATTTCGCTGGCGACTAGCAGCGGTCTGTACGCTGGTGATACGGTGGCGGGCACAACCGGTGATGATCTTGGTAACACGATCAACCTCGGTGCCAGTACGGCTAACAATCAGGTCCTCGGCCTTGGTGGTGGCGACAATATTTCCACCGGCAGCGGCAATGATATTATTTTTGGTGGTACGGGCGTATCTGACTCCGTCGATACGGGCGATGTAATCGACGCCGGCACCGGTGCTGATCTCGTCTACGGTAACGCAGGAAATGACATCATCAATGTTGATGCTGATACGAGCGGTGAAGTAGCAACCGTCTTCGGTGGTTTGGGTAACGATTCGATGAATAACGAATCTGCTGCCAGTGAAGGTACGGCTCAGCTTTGGGGTAACTCGGGTGATGACACCATTATTGGCGGTGCTGGAAACGACACCATTATTGGTGGTAACTCGACGGCTGATTCGCTGGACGGATCGGACAGCATTCTGTCAGGTGCGGGTGCAGACCTCGTTTATGGTAACTCCGGTAATGATACCATCGTTTCGACCGGCGGTAATGACACAATTTTTGCTGGTCTTGGCAATGATACGGTCAATGCATCGGCGGATAACAACCTGCTCTACGGTAACTCCGGCGCTGATACGATCACTGCGGGTGCGGGCAATGATACGATCTTTGGTGGTAACGCGGTTGCGGATGCTACGGATGAAGCGGATCGCATCACGGCTGGTGCCGGTGCGAATCTTGTTTATGGTAATGCTGGTAACGACACCATTTCGTCAACAACTGGCAAAGATACCATCTTCGCAGGTGCGGGTAACGACTCTGTTACTTCCGGCGACGAAGCAGATTTGATTTACGGGAACAGTGGTGATGACATCATCGATACGGGTGCTGGTAATGATACGATCATCGGCGGTAATGACTCGGTTGATGCGACTGATGGTGCTGACACGATCACAGCCGGTGCGGGTGACGACCTGATTTACTCAAACTCTGGTAACGATACCATCACAACCGGTGACGGTGCTGATACTGTATTTGCCGGATTGGGTGCTGATACCATTAATGGTGCCGGTGCAGGCAACAAAATCATCTACGGTAATGACGGTAATGACTCGATTTCCGGTGGTGATAGCGTTGACTCACTCTATGGCGGTACGGGTAATGATACCCTTACCGGTGGTGCCGACAGCGACAATGACTTGCTGAGCGGTGAAGAGGGTGACGATGTATTCAGTATCGTTAGCGGTGCGATCTCGAATTCGGATGGTGATCGCACGACCACAAGCGATGGTGAAACACTCGCTGGTGGTGCGGGTAATGACACTTTCAACGTTGTCCTGGACAAAACGGGCAGCGATGAAATCGTGATAAACGACCTGAGTACGGGCACTGATACGTTGAACGTAACGCTGCAGGGTGCTGGCGCGACGGATGATGCGGTGACGCTTGAGGTGACCGGCATGGGAACCTCAAACATTGCTGTTGAGTTTCAGCCAACCTCGGATATCATAGCACTTAATGGATTCCTCGGTGCGATCGAGGCAACGATCACAAACTCCGCAGATTCTGCGACATCCATCCTTGCGCTTAATAACTCCACAACCGGCACGACCCTTTCGGGCGGTACGGGCCGTGACCTTCTGGTCTCGGGTGATGGCGGCGACACCATGTCCGGTGGCGCAGAGACGGATTACCTGATTGGTAACAATGGTAATGATTCTCTGTCCGGTGGCGCAGGTGCAGACACCCTTGTTGGTGGTGATGGTGGCGACACGCTCTCCGGTGGCGATGCTGGCGATAGCATTGTTGCTGGTGACGGCTCCGACCTGATTCAGGGCTTCACTGACGGTGCGGATATCGTGTCAGGTGGTGCCGGCGTCGATACTTTAACAGGTATCATTGCTGACCTGACGGGTGGTACGGAGCTTGATGGTACGGGCAATGCCGGTGACATCGCGGGTGTTGAGCATTTTGTCATTGGCTCGGCTGCAACCGGAACCACAACCATGACCTTCGGCGCCACCTATGATGATAACACGACCGACGTAACGGGTACGATTGTCGTCGATGCATCGGCGCTTACGAGTGTTAGTGCGCATATGGTAGTGAACGCCGATGCGTTGAATAATGCAGTGAGTGTTGTCGGTGGTGCTGGTCAGGATTCCGCTAACGGTGGTGCTGGCGCAGACTACTTCTACGGTGGTGGCAACAACGATGAGTACACCTACAACGCCACAACTGACGCCAGCGACACGCTGATTGGTGGTGAAAGTAGCACGGCTGCAGGTGATACTTTGACAGGTACGCTCAGCAACACGCTGGTGCTGGACGGCTCTCGCGTAAACAGCTTTGAAACGGTTGTAAACGCAGCAGCCGCCGGAGCAGCTGTGATTACCGTAACGGGCGGCTACCAAACCGATAACAGTCGTGCGCTGCAGATCGATCAGGCGGATAGCTCAACCATCAATGTGCAGGCAGCTAATGCAACGGTCAATATTCAACTGACCGCTGATGGCGGCGATCTCAACGATACCTTTGTTGGTGGCTCCGGTAATGACACCATCTTTACCGATGATGGCGTTGATAGCGTGCTCGCCGGTGGTGGTAACGATATCATCAGCCTGCAGGGAGGTGACGTTGCTGCCGCGGAAGCCGAGGTGATCAATGGTGGCACGGGTACGGATACCCTGGCAGCTAGTGGTAGCTTCGACATCTCCGACGGTACCATCTCGAATATCGAGGTGATTCGTACCACTGGCGGTGCAACCGTGAGGATTGACGGTGCAGATGTCACTGGCCAGTCCATCACATTGTCCGAGAGTGCGGCACATAATAGTGTGTTCTTTTTCGAATCCAATGTGGCGGATGAAACCATTGACCTGTCCAACTTCAACACGTCGGATCTTGAAGCAGGTGATAGTGTTGTCATCGTCGATAATACCGGTAATGACACCTTCACGGGTTCGAGTTTCAACGACAGTATTGTCGCTGGTGCTGGTACTGACTCCATGGTCGGTGGACAAGGTAATGACACCTTGCTCGGCGGTGCTGGAACAGACACGATGACCGGTGGTACGGGTAATGATGACTATAAGTTCAGCGCATCGGCTGACTTTGGTCACTCAAACACCTACGTTGCCTCACAGGTTGATCGTATTACCGACTTCCAGGACAGTGGTGATGACCGCATCGTGCTGTCTCGTACCGGCCTTTGGAGTGCGCTGTTCACTGCTGCTGCCTTCAGTCAGGATTTGAACGTTCTGATGACAGATGTCGGTGCAGGTTCGAGCATGGGTTTCAATGGTTACTCCGGTGCTGGAACAGGCGTCCAATTTACGGGTGCTCTGCGTCAGTTCTCTTCATCCACCTTAAGCCAGGCAGTATCTGCCTTTGTACTGGCACTGAATGCAACCGCAGCCAGTGGTTATGGTGTACTGCAAACGGGTGGTATGGGTAACGGTAACACCGGTGGTCAGGTGGTGGCACTTGCTAAATTGTTCTACAACAATGAGTATTACCTCGCGATTGCTAACTTCTCAGGTGTAAACACCGCTAATAATGCGTTCTCTGACGGCGCACTGGCGGAAGTGAACCTGATCAATGTTGGTGACTTTGACTTCCAAAACACGGATATTTTCTTCTTCGCATCATAATATCCGTATACCTTAAAAAACGAGAGGGGCTGCGCTTGCGCAGCCCCTCTTTTTATGTGTAAAAGAAAAAGAACCTTAATATCATTCTTCTTATCTTAAGAGCCAATGCAGCAACCATCCTCTCAACAAGAAATCGTCAGTCTCATCAAGGGCGGGAATTACCGCGCCTTTCATAAAGAACTGAAAGAGCAGATAATAAACGAGCCGGATATTTCATCCGGCCTGATGGCGATAGATACAGGTGCATTGGTGCATGACACTCTGAGCTATGAACACTTACTGCGTGCGTTAATCAACAATAGCTCGTCTATTTCCGATACCGACACTGGAACGGTGTGTGCATTGTTGGATACACTGCCCTTTACCGAAACGGTACGCGAGCAACTGGCCAAAATAGACACTATGCAGCGTTTGCCGGATTCTATGGAGGTGGCACTTGCTGTGCAAATGCAGCGTTTTGATATCAAGGATCGGATGCATGAAGATGATCGCAACATATCGATATCACAGTCACAGTTGCTCTATGATCAAATCAGTGCCGTGGATGAAACTGCCGAAGGGTTATGGCAATCGCTGGATGTGGCGACATTGGCCAACATGCCTACGACGATTATTTATCAGTTGATATATCTGGCAGTTAGGCAGCGAAGCCAATCACACCTTAGGGAGATTATTTCCGCCGCTCCAAACAGATTGCTGCCGTCCCACATGTGGTCATTGGTGCAGCATGCCATAGACACGAGGCAATGCGCATTTTTAGAAGACTATTTTCTCGATATCGCGCAACCGACAGCCCAAAATAAGGAATTGCATACTTATCTCGGTGTGAATCGTCTGTTGCAATCCGGCAAATTGGTAGAAGCACAGAAAATCTATGATGATACGGCTAAATTTACGCCGCATTCTCCATACATGCTGCTGGCGCGTGCCGTTATTCAACAGCATAAGAAAGATAAGGTCTGGTATGAATCAGATTTGCGCAATGTGCTCTGTCTTCACCCGCAGCAGTTAGAAACGTCAGAGCAATTAATATGGTTTTTATTATCTCAGGCGCGTGATGAGGAGGCATCCGATATTATTCGTCAATGCTCTGACTATTCGGCCATGGCCTATGTGCTTGCCGCAGCCCTGGGGATAGAGCAGGCCGATAAAGCGATACTGCGGCAGTTGACTGACGATCCATGTTCGCCGGTTCGGGCCCGTATGCTGGCCGCGCGGTACTTGCTGCGTATTGGTTTTGAAGATCGGGCCGCACTGCTATCATCATATAAAACCATTGCACGGCAGAAACAGGTCTATGCACCTAATCGCATTGTTCAACATTGCGAATATATCACTAAGCATCTTGACGCCCCGCTTGCGGTAGAGGCAGATGAATATAAGTCACATATACGGCGAGCGTTTGTCATGTCATTGCCCCAGGCCGGTAGCGATTATTTAGAGCAATTATTGCTTCAGGATGAGCGCATCAAGAGTGACGGCGCGAGTAATTTGGCCAATGAATGTGTCCACCGCATTCCCAAGGCGTTAAAAAGTCCGCACTCCTACCCGCAATGCCTTGCTGAGCTGGATGCGACAACCGCACGGATGATTCGCCATTCCTGGTTTTATACGTCGTTTAGATATCGAACCACTGAGTTGCCGGAAGCGATGCTTGATGTGTCATGGGATAACTTTTTGCATGGGTTCTTGCTGGATACCCTGTTCCCGGACGCGCTGTTTGTATACATCACCATAGATGATGCCGTGCTTGCCCGGCGACATCGTTATGCTGACTATCATCGCTATGCACAATGGATGGATTATGCGACGGATGAAAACGCGCTGACCTCGATGATCAACCTCAATAAGCAGGCATTCAAGCGTCTGAAGCAACATGTGGGCGCGCGTGCGGTTGAGATTGATGGCAGATTGCTGTTGGAAGATCCTGGGAGCGCACTTGAGCCATTTTATGCCGCGCTCGACTGTCCTGCGCCGGAACAAGATTTTGATTTGGGCCGCGTCATGGGTATGCTTCAGCGCTACAATTTATGTGAAGATGTTAAAGTAGCGTGATCTATTCCCTTTGCCATCCATTCCGGCTATTGTGTAGTTGAAAATAAGCATAATAATCGCGAGAAAATACGGTACCAATGATGCATAATCAGGAATTATTCGATAAGAATCTGGCTTATTTCGAAGAACATCACCCGTCGATTTATCAGCAGCTTGTGGCATCACGCCCTCTCAGTCAGGTGGGCATTGACCCGGCGGGGCATGTCAATATCCGCGAACGCGAAGGCAAATGGCTCTATCGCGGTGGGGCGGCGCAGTATAATGAGGAGCGTCTAGCCTATTACTGGCAGAATCAAAAACGCCTGACCATCATGCGAGATCTGGTCGGGGACAGGGTCTGCTCGCAGTTTTACAAGCGATCATCCAAGCGCATCAGCGATCATTTTGAGAATAAAACTCAGGAATCCGTGTCCGGCAATAATGATGCCTACATCGTTGCCGTCTTTGGTATCGGCAGTGGTTACCATTTGATGCCACTGGCGCAGGAAAGCCGGTGTCGCCACATGCTGATCATGGAGAATAATCCGGATTTTCTGTTCCATGCCAGCCAGCTCATTGACTGGCAGGAATTGTTCGAGGAAGTGGAATCGCGCGGCGGCGCCATTTCAATCATTATCGCCAATGATGAGACGTTGCTATTCTCTTCAATGCGCGAAAAAATATGGAAAATGAGCCTGGTTTCCATCGATAAGGCGATATGCTATTTCGACATTGCCAGCGAAGCCTATAGCCAGCTATGGTCTAAATTATGCCGTGATTTCTCGTCGATGATAGCAGGCGTTGGATTTTTCGACGATGAAGTCGAACATCTGCGTAATACCTATACCAACCTGATTCGCGGTGATGCGAAAACCGTCAATTATAGCCCGAAGCCGCGCCATTTTCCCGTCTTTGTGGTGGGGTCTGGCCCGTCACTCGACCGGGCGTTGCCAACCATAAAGCAATATCAGGATAAGGCGATTATTCTCGCCGCAGGAACGGCGGCGGAACCGTTAATGGCGAACGGCATTAAACCGGATTTCGTGGTGCTGCTGGAACGCGGTAAGGAATTGATTGATGTCTATCAGAAGCTGGTCAGCACGTATGCATTGCACGATGTGCCGCTGGTGGCCAGTGCCACATCCTATCCCGGTTTGATGGACCTCTTTAAGGAAGGAATTTATTTCTTCCGTCCGGGCTTGAACACCTACATTGCGTTTGCCCATGGCCGTAATGATGTGTTGAACGGGTGCGATCCGACGGTGACAAATACGGCGGTGGCCTTTGCCATGCATTATGGATTCACCAATCTCTATCTTTTTGGGGTGGATTGCGGCTCGATGGATCCGGAAGTGCATCACGCCAAACAAACCGTCTATTACCGCGACGATAAATTCAAAAAAGAAGTGAAATACACGGTGCAATTGCCTGGTAATTTTGGTGGCACCTGTCATTCGACCCCGGTATTTTCCTGGACGCAATATGCCATGGCGCATATCAACCACAATCATAAAAACCCGCATTATTTTAACTGTAGTGACGGAGCCTTTATTGACGGTTTTATCCCCAAACTGCCGGAGACGGTCACGATTGATCATGGATGGAACAAGGATGAGGCGCTTGCCGAAGTGCGCGAGCATTTTAATGATTATACAGCCCAACAGGCAAAAACACGCTTTGATGCAACAAAATTTCGCATGCAGGGTGACAAGTTTCTCGATTCGATAAAGCGCATTACCAGCACAGAAGAAACACTGATTCGTAAAGACTATGTCGTTCCATTGATGAAATTGATGTCATTTGGCAAGGCTTGCCATCCGGTGCAAATGATGTTGCGCGGCAGTATTGTCGGCATGGCCTATTTCATTGAGTTCATGATGAACCGGGCCTATACGGAGGATGAAAAGCAGGCAGTGGCTCATATCTTTCGCGAAGAATTCCATGCCAAACTGGATCAGTTGCGAGACGATCTGCATGCATTGTTAGATGATTTAGAAGCCTACGAGCCGGATACTGAATATGCCGAGACAGTAGAGCAACGTGTGCAGGAGCTCGAGAAACAACACGAGGCCGAGCGTCTGGCGCTCGAAGAATATCTGGAGGAAAAGCAGCCACTGGCTGCGTAATTTTATGCCGCTGGAAGCTATAAATTATCAACTGCATGCGGACTTAAAAGTCAGCCCTCTTACCCATTATGGCGACTTTACCAGTTGCGATGTGGTGCCGATTATGGCGGCCGAATATCTATGGGCGGCCCGTGAATATCCGCTTTTTTTCATGAATTATTTTGGCACGGTGTGTTTGGCAGCGAGTTTTTCACCCGTTCCACATGACAATTGCTATATCGATACCAAAGGTGCCTGGCAGGCACATTATATTCCCACTGCGATTCGTTTTTATCCCTTCAAAGCGGTCAAGCATGGCCAGGATGGGTGTGTGCTCGCCATCAATACGGATAGTCGTCGCGTATCAACACATCATGGCATTCCGTTATTCACAGAAGATCGGGAACTGAGTGAGGTGCTGGTGAAAACTCGCGATTACCTCACCGCATTATATGTCTCCTCCCAGCAATATGAAGAGGCATTTGAACAACTTCAGGAATATGAATTGCTGGATGACTTCCGCCGCTATGACAGCACCGGTACGCCATATTTGTGGAAAACGAATATTCAAAAATTGAAGCAGCTTGATGAATCGGCACTGGCAAAATTGCGCGAAAGCAGGGCGGTGGAGCTTGCCTATACACAACATATGTCGATGTTTAAGCTCAATACCATGCGTCATCGTGGAAAGCAGGTGATGGAGCGTCATTCAACGGTTGATCAAATCTATGGCGAAGCACTGGATATGCTGAAGGACGATGACATACAATTCATGTTTGACGATTAAATCACCCTTAGGCACAGGCCGACCGGGTGGCGCGCTCGAGATGACGTGCGATTAGCCTGGCAATGGCATCACCGGCCTCTGCATGCGTTTGTAACTCCGATCTCGGTGTGTTGGAGCGTGGTGATGTTAGTGATTCGTTGAGCCACTCGGTGGTCTGTTCGGCAGCCTCAAGCGCATCGCTGGTCACCAGGCGTAGGCCAGGTCTTTTACCTAACGTCGCCAAATGAGGCTGGCAGAGATTAGGCTGCAGACTTAAGGTAGGTATGTGAAAGAGCCAGCTTTCATAGAGTAGAATTGACGCCATACCGACCGTAACATCGCCATGCAGCACTGCCTCTCTTCCATTTTCTCCTTCAGCGGTTAATTCCCATAAGATATCCTGCAGGTTTTGCTGACAAAACTGATGCAGGTCATTGATATCCTGGCGCGGATGCGGCGCGATGCGCAGCGTGACTGTTCTATCTAGTCGCGATAGAGCGGATCCTAATGCGGACAAAACCGTATATTCCGTATAACCGCGAAAAGTAGGCGATGAGGCATCACGGCCCTGATCATCCGCTGCCGGTTCGGCAATAAAGGTGATGATCGGTCGCTGCCGTTCTAATCCACGCCTCTTTAAAGGCTGGCAGTGATCAAATACTTCCTGAAGCGAGGCAAGCGCGGGCTGCCCGGTAATCTGAAGGCTGGCGGCGCGAATACCGTCGGCTTTTGCCTCGTCATAGGCGAGTTGATCCATCACGGCATAAATATCCGGTATATGTTCGGTTCCATCCGGCAATTGCATGCGCCTGCGGTAATTCATCCAGTTATCCAGCAGAAACAACGTAGGGATGCCGGTCTCTTGTGCCCACTTTGCCACCTGCACGGGTAACCGATCTGCAACGCCACTGCCAAACAGCACCATATCAACCCGGCGCGATTGCAAAAAGTTTGTCCATGCGGCTTTATCTGACAATGCGTCAATCACCAGCCGTTTTGCTGTCGTATCTGCTTCATCGGCAAGCGGGCCATGAACCGCAACAACAGGCTGCATCCCCAAATCAGCAATACGTGGAATTACCGGAGCGATAGCACGGGCGCCACCAATATCAGATGCAATACATAGGATGGTGGAAGAGTGTGTCATGCTGTTGAAGTTTCCTGAATCTGTTGCATCAGTCGCATTCCTTCCAGAGCACTGCTTAGTGAGCTCACCGGCAGGCGCTGCTCCTGATGCGCTGCGATCAAATCATCCAGGGCGTTAGCAAAGCAGCCGATAAATCCGGTAGGGACGTCGGGTGACGTCGAGTGATTCAACCGATAGAAACCCGGTGCGTCTGGATTGTCAATACGGCGTTCATGCTGCCAGTGATATCCTTGCTGACAGAGGCCGACACGTCCGCGATCAGTATAGAGCAACAGCTCCTGAGTATGATAATCAATGGAGGCAATACCCGTCAGTGACACGGGCACGATTTGATGGTCCGGTAGGGTGAGGTGCAATAAGGCGGAAGGATGGCGCGCGTCGCTGCCTGCCCAGGCATGTGACACGGTTAAGCTGGCGGAATCTTCCGCCATCCAGCATAATTGATCCAACAGATGCGATCCATTCTCCATCAAGCCACGTGAGTAGGTGATGGTCAGATGTTTCGGCGTGCCATGCGTGTGATGCCCTACCATCTCGCGCAGCGCACGATATGCGGGGGCATACCGGCGGCAAAAATTAACCAGCACCGTGACTGAATCTTGTTCAGCGGCGCGCGCCATGGCTTCAGCATCAGTCAATGTTGGTGCCAGTGGCTTTTCCAGCCACACCATCCGCACTCCTGCTGCAATACATGCCGTCAGCAACTCCGGGTGCGAGGCGGCTGGGGAGCATATGCTGACGATATGCGGCCTCTCATGAAGCATCGCATCCAGCGAATCATAGGCAGGTAACTGCCAGTGATCGGAAAAACGTGCGCAAGCAGAGGCGTCGTCATCATAGCCCCCCATCAATGTCACCTTGGGATGGTGATGATAGGTAGCGGCGTGTGTCTGCGCATGGTCGAGCGAAGATTGGTTATGAATATAGGGCAGGGTGGCGCCAATCGCACCCAATCCGATAACCGCGGCACGGTAGGGAGGAGTCATGAGGAAAAACTGGCGAAATAGACAAGGTCAACCGCCTTCCCATCCAATAGGAATTGGCCTATTCTTCGCCCATCTTCTTTCATCCCCGCATGCTTGGCGACCCGGATCATGGCCTCATTCACCGCCATCGTGCCGGCGGTGACCTTGCGAATATCCGGCTGTGCCAGGAGTGCATCATGCACCAGCGAGAAGGCTTCCGCACCATAGCCGCGACCTTGGGCGTCCACCGCACCAATCATAATGGCGATATCAGCAATGCCATTGGGTGGATTCATTGCAATGGTCATATTGCCAATATGGCGCTCCGGCACGTTCAATTGCTCCATAATAGCATAAAAGCCGGATGGCCCTTGCTGCATCGCTTCAAAATAGGCTTGGTTGCTTTCCATCGTATGCTGGCGATGACGCTGTTCGCTGTAGCGCATAATCTCCGGGTCATTCATCCAGCCAACATACGCTTCCGTCAAATGGTGGTGGGTAAACGGTGTGATGCGCAATCGTTCAGAGCATTGTTCAGGAATCGGCGTGCCCATCTGCTCACTCTCAGGCGGCGAGGGCTGGTTGCAACTGATGACGATATTCCCACACTTTGTGAAAGGCGGCGGCGATGTCATCCAGGTCGCGCTTTGTCATGTCACTATGCGCCAGATCGAGTGTGAATAACTCTTCCCGCCACAAGCGTTCGACCACCGGACAGAGATTGGCTGCATAAGACACATGATCCTGAGCCAGGGTAAATGGGTATCCATCACGCCCGAATGCCTGTTGCTTTTGATAAAGTGGCTGATAATAGAGCGGTTTCACATAACCACAGCCAATCAGCACGCCTTCCTCTTCGCGCAGTCTCATGACGGGCAATTCGGCTTTGACCGCATCGATAAAGCCGTTGCGGTCGATGCCAGCTTCTGCACTATCAAAACGGAACGCCTGAAGGTAAAAGGCATGGGTAGCATCCGGGCGGATGTGAGGCGGTGTGATTGCCGGTATCTCACCTAGCTTCTCCGCCAGATAGTGGCAATTTTCCTGCCTCTTTTTCAGCAAGGACGGCAATTTACGCAGCTGAGATCGTGCAACGGCGGCTTCCATCTCCGTCATACGGAAATTATAGCCCAGCATATTTGTCAGATCATGCACGCCCTTTGCTTCAACCACCGCCTCGGCATGATTGCGAATCAACTGCAGGCGCTCGGCTAAGCCGTCATCATTCGTCACCACCACGCCGCCTTCACCGCAATGAATATGCTTGTGATAGTTGAGCGAAAAGACGCCAATATGGCCTAATGTTCCGCAATACTTGTCGCTGAGAGTCGCGCCGGGCGCCTGTGCACAATCTTCAATCAGGTAGAGGTCATGCTTATCTGCCAGTTCGCGAAGTAAACCTGCCTGTATCGGGTGACCGAAAATATCGACCCCGATGATCGCTCGTGTGCGCGGCGTGATGGCACGCGCCACGCTTTCCGGGTCGAGGCAGAAGGTCTGGTCTTCCACATCGGCAAAAACGGGAATGCCGCCATAGAAAAGCGGGGCCGAGGCCGAAATGGTCATGCTGTAAGGTGAGACAATCACCTCATCGCCTGGCTCCAGGCCGATGGCCCCCATCGCCGCGATGAGGCCGGAAGTATTGGAGTTCACGGCAATGGCGTGATTTGTGCCGAAGAATGTTGCCCATTCTGCTTCCAGATCGCGTATCTGAGGCCCACCCATAAACTTATCATGCCAGCAACCGAGATAGGCGCTCAAAATGCCGCTATCGAGCACCTGGGTGACAGCGTCTTTCTCTTCCTGACCAATCGTACGATAAGCCGGGAATGGTTCGCTGCGAACCTTCGCGCCCCCTTGAATAGCCAAACGACTCATAATGCCCCACTTTCTTTCAACGCTTTATACATATATTCTGCCCGCTGCCAGTCTTCAAGCGTATCCAGATCCTGCACCAGATGACGAGCCAACGGGATGGGGCGCGTATCCTCAGCATAAAGATTCTTTTGGTGCAGGAATATGGCCGGTTTAACCCAATAAAATTGACCGGCATCGTGCAAGGCCTCAGGTAAGTCCTGACTGCGGGTCAGGCGGTGTTCCGGCCAGAACATGCCAAGCGTACCGTCATCCGTTGTCTTCAATGCCCGAAAGATCGGGAACGGAAAGGTGGTGACCGGCACGGCAGTTGAACATCCATACTGACGCATCGTCTCCAGCCCACGGGTGAGGGCATCAGCGGTGATGAATGGTGCCGTTGCGTAGATGCAACAAACATAATCAACGGATTCGGCACCTAGCTCAGCCAGATCCCAGGCAAGTACCTCGGCGGTACCGATGCGATCATCGGCCATCGCTTCCGGACGTAAATACGGTGTCTCTGCTCCATAATCGCGGCCAATCGCCGCAATTTCCTCATCATCGGTGCTGACGATGATGCGATCAAACAGGCCGGATGCCGCTGCCACTTCCAGCGGGTAGGCAATCATTGGCTTTCCGTGAAATGGCTTGATATTTTTGCGCGGAATACGCTTGCTGCCGCCGCGCCCATGGATAATAGCAATAATCATCAGTGCCTGCAGAGGATGGTAAATGAGATCAGGCTACTTATATAATGTCAGTATGTGTTGGATAAAAGGGTAAATGAGCATCGCATGACAACCTATCTAACGGCATTATTGGCGCGGGAGCCCGGCCTGCTGGTCCTCAAAGCATTGCTGGAGCAGCCGACATATGAACTGCGCCATGTTTACACACATGGCAACACCCCAAAAACTGAAGGGGGAGCGGAGCGACCGGAATTAGCGGCATACCGTGCACTATGCCACGAGCACAAGATTGCACTCACCATATTAGACTACCCGGATTATACGAAACTCGAACATTATATCGTCGCCGAGGCGCTACCAGCTCCGCATCTGCTTTTATCGCTATCCTGGCGCGGTATCGTCTCTCCTGCCGTGCTGAACATATTTGATCGCTGTATCAATCTGCATCGTGGAGCGCTGCCGGGCTATGCCGGGGCTGAGCCGGTGCGCCGTGCGATTGAGGCCGGCGAACGCCGCGTGGCAATCACCGCCCACCAGATGGTAGAGGAAGTAGATGCAGGGGAAATTATTGCGCAGTGCTGGCTGGATATCGCACCCAAACCGCAGCATATGGATGCATCGCACTATGCGGAAATCATCAAGCAACAACTCTACCCTCTATACGCCCCCTTGGCGTTGGAAGCGATCGCCCGTTGCATCATGCCATCAAGAATGGTTAATGTATGAGTAAGAGAGAGGAAAACAAATGACACATCACCATGTTTTTATCATTGCTGAAGCTGGTTCTAACTGGCGCATGGGAACGCCAAAGCGTGATCGCGAGATGGCTCGTGCACTGATTGAAGTGGCGGCAGAAGCGGGCGCGGATGCCGTGAAATTTCAGACCTACCGGCCGGAGACTGTCTACGCGCCGGGAGCGGGCCAGAGCGATTATCTCAGCGATGCGGGCATTCAGGAAGATATTCACGATATTTTCGCTGATCTATCTATGCCTTATGAGATGGTGCCGGAATTAGCGGACTACACGCAGCAATGCGGGTTGGAATTCATGACCACACCGTTCAGCCTGGCAGATTTTGCGGCGGTCGATCCTTACGTATCGCGCCACAAGATTGCCTCCTATGAACTGACGCATCGGCGGCTCATCGAAGCAGTGGCAACGAGCGGCAAACCACTCATTATGTCAACCGGGGGGAGTGATGAGGCGGATATTGCCTGGGCGGTTGACCATTATCGAGCAGAGGGTGGTACCGATTTAACGCTCATGCAGTGCACGGCCGCCTATCCGGCGCCGCTGGAGACGCTTAACCTGCGGGTGATTCCCTGGCTGATGGAGCGATTCTCCGTGGCAGGAGGGTTTTCCGATCACAGCCGCCACCCAACCTACGGCCCGGCCGCTGCCGTGGCGTTGGGAGCAACCGTAATCGAGAAGCACTATACCTTACAAAACCGTCTGCCCGGGCCGGATCATGCCTTCGCCGTGGAACCGGATGAGCTCAAGGCGATGGTGGATGCTATCCGTGCGACCGAAGCGGTGTTGGGCGACGGTATCAAACAGGTGCAGGATGCAGAGCGGGAGCTCTATGGCTTTGCCCAGCGTGCCGTGCAGGCCACATGCGCCATCACAAAAGGGGAGGTGCTGCAGGAAGGGAAGAATATCGATATATTACGTGCCGGCAAACAATCCAAGGGCGTACATTCGCAATTTATCGACCAGATCAGCGGATCCCGGGCGATGCGAAATATTGCCGCAGGAGAGGGTATTGGCGAAGGGGACTGGCAGCGTGAAGCCGCCACAAGCGCTGCTGCTTGATTTTGACGGCACCCTGGCCGATACGCTGCCGACCATGCGCCGTGCCTATCATCAGTTTCTGCACACACATGCCGGTGTTGCTGGCAGTGATGCCGAGTTTGACGAACTCAATGGCCCGCCACTCAGCGCCATTGTCTCGACGCTCAAGCAACGTTATCGTCTTGCTCAGTCAGAAGATCAGCTCCATCAGGCGTATCTTCAACAGGTGGCCCAGGCCTATGCAACGGCTCAGCCAAGTGCCGGTGTAGAGCAAATCGTTATGAAGGCCGCAAGCTGCAAATGTGCGGTCGCCGTCGTTACGTCATCGGCGCGCATATTGGTGGAAGACTGGCTTGCGCGCCACCGGCTTCATGAGCATATCACTGCCATTATCGACGGCGAAATGGTCAGCCATGGCAAGCCGCACCCCGAGCCTTATCATCAAGCGCTCGCCCAGTTGCATTGCAATGCCAGCGATGCGGTGGCGGTGGAAGACTCTGCAGCAGGCATTACAGCCGCGACGGACGCCGGTATTGCCCGCATTTATGCCTATGGCAGTGCGGCAGGGGAACAATCAGGTGTCGTGCTGCCTTTGCACCATTTTGATGAATTGGCACTGCTATGGCAGTGACTCGACTGAATGACTGGCCCATATTGACGGTGCAACCGGACGCCATTCGGCCTGGGTCATCTCCGCAGCGCAAGGCGATGGATCAGTGCTGGCAGGAAGCAAGACGGCATCATCCTGGCCTGACCAATGGCAGGCTTTACGGGGTACGACATTACACAGCTGAGAAGCTGGTGATTGCGCCGATGGCCTATGCGGATTGGTGGGTCTGCTATCATCACGACGAGTTTGCCGAAAGTACAGCACCGTTAGCGCTTGCTGTGAGCGGTGTGATTGAAACCCCGCATGGCTATCTTTGTGGCCGTCGCGCTGACAATGTGACCCAGCATCCCGGGTGTTGGGAGCTTGTGCCTTCCGGTGGCGTCGAGGTGCAAGCCCAGCCCACGAGTGCAGTCGAACTACTGGCAGGCCAGCTATCGACTGAGCTACATGAGGAAACAGGATTGCAACTGGAGCAGGCAACATCTCTCACGCCCTACGCCTTGATAGAAACGCGCGGGTGTCTTGATGTGGTCATCGGCGCATCATTGCCGGTATCAGCAGCGGAGATAAGGCGTCGCTCTCATAACAAAAAACAGGAATACAGTGTGTTAGATATTTTGACGTTTTCAGAAATGATTAGAATGCTGGAATCTGGGCAAACAGAGCTTTTTGTGCCGACCAGCAAAGAAATCTTGCTGTCTGTGCGAAAAGAGGTAGAAATAAAGATCGACTGATGCCGACAGATGCATAAAGGATGCCTTTGGAAAAAAAGAGTGCTGAGACAGCACACACGCAGCGGTTTTTCGGAGTAACAATCAACGTGGCAAGGATATATGGTACAGAAGCCAGCGGCGAATAGCGCCCAGCAAGAATTGAAACAATTGCTTATGAGCATACGCGGCCCGATTATGTCAGTGGGCCTGTTCAGTTTCTTCGTCAACCTGATGATGCTGGTCGTGCCGATCTATATGATGCAGCTATTTGACCGCGTCTTATCCAGCCGCAGTGAGTCCACGCTGATTGCACTGACCGTCATCACGCTCGGCCTGTTGCTCATTATGGGCATATTGGACAGTATCCGCCATATTGTCTTGTCGCGTCTGGGTGGCCATATTGACAGCGTCTTGTCGCCCAAGGCTTTCAGCGCCTTGTTCAAGCTGAACTTAAAACGTCCGGCCAGCGTGCAGGGGCTGGGAGATATCGACGCGATCCGTCAGTTTTTCTCAGGTTCGGGAATGGTCTCATTCCTTGATGTGCCATTTATTCCCATCTTCCTGCTCGCGATTTTCCTACTCCACCCCATGCTCGGCATCATTGCCCTGTGTGGTACGATCGTCGTCTTGGGAATGGGCTTGTATAATGAGTTGAAATCGCGCCCGCAAATGCTCAGCGGCGGTGAGGAAATGCGTAAAGCCACCTATTTTGCCGAGACAAGCTTGCGCAATGCGGAAGCGCTGTCGGCGATGGGCATGTTTGAAGGGATTCGTAAGCGCTGGGCACTTCACCGTGACCAGTCACTGGATGATTTTACGCTGGCATCGGAAAAAATGGGCCGGGTCAATGCCATGGTCAAAACCTCCAGCTTTATTATGCAGGTGGTTATGCTGGGGGCGGCCTGTTACCTGGCGCTGCAACACACGGTCACGCCCGGTGTCATGTTTGCTGCCAACATCTTAATGATGCGAATGATCGCACCGATTCAAATGGTGATTGGTGGCTGGCGCGGATTTGCCACAGCCCGTGAATCTTATCAGCATTTGCAGGAGCTGCTGTCACATAATGAAGAGGATGAAAGCAAAATTACCAGGCTGCCGCGCCCGGTTGGGGCATTGCAGTTGGAAGGGGTGGTGGCGGCGCCGCCCGCAGCGGAGCGCCATACGATTCGTAATGTCAGCTTTGAGTTAGAGCCCGGCGATGGGCTGGGCGTGATTGGCCCGAGCGGTGCCGGTAAATCCACATTGGCGCGCTTGCTTGTGGGCGTCTGGAAGCCACTAGCCGGGCATGTGCGGTTAGACGGAGCAGACGTCTATAATTGGGATCACCGTGATTTAGGCCAGTATCTCGGCTATCTGCCGCAGGATATCGAACTGTTTGATGGCACCATTGCCGATAATATTGCCCGTTTCGGCGAGCGCGATGACGAAGCGATTGTCCGCGCAGCGAAAAAGGCCGGCGTGCATGAGCGTATTCTTCAGCAGCCCCAAGGCTATGATACGGAAATACGCAGCCAGGGCGGCATATTATCAGGTGGGCAGCGCCAATGGATCGGACTGGCGCGTGCATTGTATAATGACCCGGCTTTTATCGTGCTGGACGAGCCTAATTCAAACCTCGATCAGCAGGGAGAGCAGGCCCTGGCAGCAGCGCTGGCGCATCTGCGTCAAGAAGGCGTGACGGTGGTGGTGATTGCCCATAATCCACGCACCATTCAGAGTATGAATAAATTGCTTTATCTCAAGGCAGGGCAGGCGGTGGCGTTTGGTCTGAAAGAACAGGTGCTGCCCACCTTGACCCAGCCGGTCAAACAAGGTGAGGAAGCGGCAAATACCAACGTCACCTCCATGCGTAGCATGGCGCCGGCTGTGTGAGCCGCATTACGCGATTGATTGTAAACAGGAAAGATTCTTCATGACGACACTGAAACGCACAGGTTTTTCTCAGTATGTGAAGCAGACAGGGACAGCGGCGATAACACGCATGATGGCCGGTTTGAACGCATTAAAAGAGGCCACGCGCTCTGCCGAAGCGCGCCGCCAGTTGGGGCGTGATATACGCCGCTCTGCGGCGCAGGCGAGTCTCTCTGGGCACAGATTGGTGCGCGAATTACTGGGAAGAAATATCCTGGCGGGAGAGTCGGCGCGTGATGTGATGGATGTACGCCGTGCCATTCGCTCAGGCTATTTAGTGATTATTCTGGCATTCGGTAGTTTTTTCATCTGGGCGGCATTTGCGCCCTTAGCAAAAGGAACGCATGCGTTCGGCGCCATTTCAGTGGAAGGGAATCGTAAAACCATTCAGCATCTGGAAGGCGGTATCATCCAGGAAATTGCCGTGAAAGATGGTGATTTTGTCAAAGACGGGCAGGTACTCATCCGCCTCGACGATACGCGTGCCAAAGCCAATTATGATATTCATCATCGCCGCTATGTGGAATTGCTGGCAACCGAAGCGCGTCTGCTGGCAGAGAAAGATGGGGCCGAGGATATCGTCATTGGCGACGCCCTGCAGCAGAATCGCGATGATGCGGAGGTGGAAAACACAATTATTGCCCAGCAACAATTATTTAAGGCACGTCAGGAAGAGCTGGCGAACCAAAAAGAAATATTGCGTCAGCGGATGACACAGCTGCAAGACCAGATTAGTGGGATGCAGGGACAGAAAGAATCCATTGAAGAACAGATGGTACTGATTGAAGATGAACTGAAGGGCCTGCGCAAATTGCTGGCCAAGGGCTTTTCATCACGCACTCGGGTGCTGGCATTGGAGCGGGCAGCTGCTGACCTGAAAGGAGAGGTGGCACGCTTGGTGGCTGAAATTTCCAAAGCACAGGTGCAAATCGGCCAGACGGAAATCGAAATCATTCAGTTTCAACAAAATTTCCGCAGCAAGGTGATTGATGAACTGCGCGAAGTGCGTGCGGCCATTGCTGATATTCTGCCTCGCATGCAGGCAGCGCAGGATACGCTGGAGCGTACTATTGTCCGCTCGCCGGTCGATGGCCAGGTGGTGGGGCTCAATGTCCATACCATTGGCGGCGTGATTGCACCGGGCGGATCTTTTGTCAGCGTGGTACCCGACAATGAAAAACTGGTGGTTGATGCGCGCATCTCTCCAATTGACATTGATTCGGTGCATAAAGGCATGGAGGCGGAAATTCGCCTGCCGGGACTGTCGTTGCGTACCGCTCCATTGCTGCGCGGTTACATCAAAACTTTATCGGCCGATGCATTGGAAATGCGCGATGGCGAACAATATTACCGGGCGGTGGTGGAAGTGCCGGCGGAAGAAATGGCCGTGCTGGGGGATACCGTGCTGATACCGGGCATGCCGGCCGAAGTGCTGATTAAAGCCGGGGAACGTACGGCACTGGATTATTTAATCTCGCCCTGGACGAAAATCATGCGCACCGCCATGCGCGAAGAGTGATCATTATTTAGCATCAAATGGCCAAGCCAGAAGCGCATATTATGCAAGGCATGCCGCACTTGACGGTCAGGCGCTGGCAAGCGCGGCGGTATCGGCGTGCTTGAGCATTTGAGTTAGCTGATGGACCACCCGGGCGACATCCTCCTCTTGCATGCCCACATGCAGCGGAAGGCTGAGGATAGAGTGGTAGTAGGCATCGGCCCCGGGCAGCGACAAAGAGCCATAGCGGGCACGATAATAAGGTTGTTGATGAACCGGAATATAATGGACCTGCGTGCCGATGCCCGCTGCTATTAACTGCTGCATCATGGCACTGCGCTCCATTCCCAACGCTTGCCAGTCCACATGCACCGCACACAGATGGTAGGTCGCTTCCGAATAAGGCAGGTGAGGAACCGGAATAATCGCAGGCGCCAGCGGCGCGAGCAGCGTATCATACTGTGCTTTCAGCGCTCGGCGGATGCGTTTGAAACGCGCAAGCTTACGTAATTGAGACAGACCCAGCGCACAATGAATATCGCTGGCCCGGTAATTATACCCGACCTCCGGCATTTCATAATACCAAGGCATCACATGCCCTTGCCCGTCGGTGCCATAGTCCGGCCTGGAGAGAGAGGCTGGATCGTCCGTACGCACCATCCCATGATTACGCAAACGACGCATGCGCTCTGCCAGGGCTGCATCGCGCGTAGTGACGGCGCCACCTTCACCCATCGCGATGGTTTTGACCGGATGAAACGAAAAGGAGGTCATCTGGCTGATGCGAGAGTCCCCAACTGATCTCATCGCATTCGTTCCATTATGATATTGCGTGCCCAGCGCATGGCACCCATCTTCAATGAGTGTCAGTCCATTTTTTGCAGCCACAGCGCCAATAGCAGGCAAGTCTGCCGTCTGTCCGTTCAAATGAACCGGGAAAGCAGCCTTTACATGTAACCCTTGATGTTTTGCCTGTTTAAGGGCGGCTTCCAATGTCTCCGGGGTCATTAGCCCGGTCTGCGGGCACACATCAGCAAACACTACTTCGGCCCCACAAAAGCGCACGGCATTGGCCGTGGCCAGAAAGGTCATGCTAGGCACAATGGCGGCATCGCCTGTGCCAAGTTCCACCGCCATGCAGGCAAGGTGTAGGGCCGCCGTGCCGCTGGAACAGGCGACGGCATAAGGAGCATCTACCGCATCCGCCAATGCGTCTTCGAAAGCGGCAACCGCAGGCCCGGTCGTTAAGAAAGGACTGCGTAACGCTTCAACAACAGCGTCTATATCGTCCTCTTCAATCAGCTGACGGCCATAAGGCAGCATCAGGCAACTTTCTGCGGTGCTGCCGCGCTCTTGGATGAGGCTTGGGATGTATGATGAGAGCCGGGTAGAACAATATCCGAGTCCAGCAGCAACTGGCGCATACCGGCATGATCCAGCCATTCGGTGTTAGTGTGACTGGCATAGCTGAAGCCTTCCTCCGGCACCGGCACGGGTTCGACCGAGCGGTAAGGAGCGCGCTGCCAGAAGGCGAAGGCCGGTTCAATAATGTAACGATCATCCAACTCAATGGTCGAACGTGCATCATCTTCTGTAATCATAATTTCATGCAATTTCTCGCCGGGGCGAATGCCGACGACACGCTGAGGCAGATCAGGTGCCATCATACTCGCCAGATCGTTAATGCGCATGCTGGGAATTTTCGGCACAAACACCTCGCCGCCACGCATCATCTCCAGCGAAGACAGCACGAACGCCACGCCCTGCTTCAGGGTGATCCAAAAACGTGTCATACGGTTGTCGGTGATGGGCAGGTGGTCTGCATCTTCGGCCATTAGCTTGAGAAAAAACGGAATCACACTGCCGCGTGAACCAACCACATTGCCATAACGCACGACCGAAAAGCGTGTGCCGATGCTGCCGCTCAAATGGTTGGCCGCGACGAAAATCTTATCGGATGCCAATTTACTGGCTCCGTACAGATTCAGTGGACTGGCCGCCTTGTCCGTGGAAAGCGCCACCACTTTCTTCACCTGATTATCCAGTGCCGCCCGCACGATGTTCTCTGCCCCGTTCACATTGGTGCGCAAACATTCCATCGGGTTGTATTCGGCAGCCGGGATTTGTTTAAGGGCCGCTGCGTGAATCACATAATCAATGCCGCGCATGGCGAGGGTCAAGCGGTCGCGGTCACGCACATCACCGATGAAAAAACGCAAGCTGTCATAATGCGGATAGGATTTAAGCGACTGCTGCATATCGAACTGCTTGAGTTCATCACGCGAATAAATGATCAGGCGGGCCGGTGCGTAATCGCTTAGCACATTTTTGACGAACGCCTGGCCGAAGGTGCCCGTGCCTCCGGTGACCAGAATATGCTTATTATTAAGATCAAGCGCGTGCGGTAGAAAACTTCGCATAAGAATATGACTCATACATCGATGATAAAACATCCCTAATATAGTGAGGTTGCTGCTGGAAGAAAAGGCATACTTAATATAAAGTAACGGTTAGTCGTCTCACCCATGCGTGTTGCGACGTTATACAATGCCTGTTCATTTGATTCTAAACAAGACCATTATACAGCCTTTATGTACCAGTATACGCCGCTTAGCCGTGAGGCACATGCCCATCTGGGGTTGAAGAAAAAAGAAGGATATGGCTTTGCCAGTCATCTGTTATGGGCTCCATTATTCTGGACGGAACTTTATCAGGCGGCGCAGGAATACCCGGTGTTATTTGTCAAGAATACCTCCGGCATAATGCCTATCGCTATTTTTTCTTCTGACGGAGTAAAGAATAATCTGGTCGATGATAAAGGCGCCTGGCGGGGGCTGTATATTCCGGCGGCTGTGAAAGCCTACCCATTCATCTTACTGAAAATAGATGCAACGCAGCAGGTACTATGCATAGATCAGCATAGCCGCTTACTCACCGCTGACCATGCATCATTGCCGCTTTGGAACGAGAAAGGCGATTTAGCTGACCATGTAAGGGATTTGGGCAAGGCACTGTCCAGCTTGACGGAAAAAACAACAGCTTATCACAACGCGATGGAAGTGTTGGAGAAGGAGGGCTGTTTGACTCCCAAATCACATGGCGTGCCTAATATCCCGGCAGGCCATATTCTTACCTTTGATGCAATACGAGATGTACCATTCAACCGGTGGGCGGCGTTTCTCCAAGGCAAAGAAATGACGCTGATTACCACCAGTGAATTAGCAGAAGGGCGTTGGCCTTATTTATCGATGATGGCACGACAACAATCGGTCAGGCCAATGCAGGAGCCGGCGATGGTGCTGCAGGATGATGATAAATTCATGGTGTGACAGATGACTGATAGCCCGCTTATCCCCGTATTACTCGCCGGTGGAAGCGGAACGCGACTCTGGCCGCATTCTGTACCAAAGCGTCCCAAACAATTTTTGCCCGTACATCATTTATCAAACGCGGAGACAGATGCGTCATCCGCGCCGTCCTTATTTCAACGTGCTGCTCAGCTATGGCAGGGGCATGAAACATTATTGGTGATGACGCACCAGCGCTATCAACACTATGTGCAGTTGCAATTGTCAAATGATGCACCAGGATGGCACTGCGTCATGGAACCGGCGTCGCGCAACACCGCGGCCTCAATCATTGCAGCCGCTCATTATCTGGCGGCCGGCTATGGTGAGGCAGCCATCATGGCCATATGCCCGACGGATCACTGGATCAGCGATGCAGCATCATTTCATCAACAGCTAGAGCAGGCGGTTGTCATGGCGCGCGATGGCTATCTTACCACGCTTGGTATAGCGCCGGATCACCCCAGTACGCATTATGGTTACATCGTGCCAGGCGATCCGATCGCAAACAGTAACGGTAGTCATATCCGGAATTTTATTGAAAAACCGAATGAGGCGGATGCCGCGCAATATATTGCCGATGGCGCCTGTTGGAATAGCGGCCTTTTTATTGCACGCTGTGATGTGGTGATAGAGCAGGCAAAACATTACGCGCCGGATATCGATCGACTGTGCTGCGAGGCGCTTGCAGAGGCGACTTCGGAAGGGCGCTATGTGCATTTAGCCGCGGAAGCATGGGCTGAAATTCCTTCCCTCCCATTTGATAAAGCCATCATGGAGAAAACGGAGAAGGGAGCCATGCTACCTTGCCATTTTGCATGGACGGATATGGGCCAGTGGCAAGCCTATTATCAGATGGCGAATAAAGATAGCGACAATAATGTGGCGCATGGAACGGCGCATTTTTATGAGGCAGCGGCCAATTATGTTCATAGCGAGACGGTGCCGGTTTTGGTGCAGGGCGTGGATAATCTGGCCATTATTGTCTCGGAACGTGGCATGCTGGTGATGCCGAAAGATCAGAGCCCGCAGAAGGTGATGACGCAACGCTGTCATCACGATCAGGCTGGAGCAGACGAAGCACTGCCACCCTCGCCATGGGGCTGGCAGCGTGTGCTTGATTATCACGCTGACTACCGGGTGAAAAAACTGGTATTACTGCCGGGCGAGTGTACCTCGCGTCAATATCATCGCAATCGCAGTGAATATTGGCTGGTCGCCAAAGGACAGGCCCGGGTGGAACGCGGTGAGGAAGTACAGCTGTTACATCCCGGAGACAGTTGCTTTATTCCGGCGGGGACGACGCATCGCATCTATAATGATGCAGATGAAGAATTGCACATCATTGAGTTACAACGCGGCTCGGCACTGGATGAACAGGATATTGTCAGGCTGGAAGATGCCTATGGCCGTGCCTGATAGCGCTCAAATAGCGAAGCGGTAGCGCATGAAATAAATTAATCGTCACAAGAGCCTAAAATCACTGTTCGCGAAATGCGAGATAAAAACTGTCGGTAATCGGCGCGATCAAATAAGACAACAACGTACGCGACCCTGTGACGATTAAGACATCGGCAGGCATGCCCGGGTAGAGTTCGACTTCCTGCAGACGCATCAGTTCGTCTTCATCAATCTCAATGCGCGATAAAAAATATCCCTGATTGGTTTGCGGGTCGATGAAACGATCAGCCGAGACATAAATCACATCACCTCGCACAGGAGGGATTTTACGTGTTTTGAACGCGGTTAGTCGTACCTGCGCTTCAAGCCCCTGATGGACGACATCAATATCCTGTGGTGAGACACGCGCTTCAATAATCAACTTGTCATCTTGCGGCACCAGTTCCATCACTGTCTCACCCGGTGCAATCACCCCGCCCTGGGTATGAATTTTCATACCGGTAATAATACCGCTTTGTGGTGCCACCACTACCAGCCGGTCCAGCACGTCTTTGGCAGTATTGCGCTGCTCCTGTAGTTGTGCGATACGCTCTTGCGTTTCACGCAACTGATCGACCAGATCTTTCAGATGCTCATTCTGTATATTCAGAATTTCGATATCGGTTTGGGTGATACTTTGCTGGGCCCGGGCAATCATGGCCAGATATTCACCGCGCCGTCCTTCCAACTCTGCCTGCTGACGTTGCAATGCCAGCAAGCGTGGTTTAACGGCATTGCCTTTTTTGAGCAGGCTATCAACCACGCTCACCTCTTCTTTGATGAGTACTAATTGGTCTTCGGTCGAGGTGGTTTGCGAGCGCAGGCCGCGAATCTCATCGCGGAATTGCTCAATGCGCTTGCTCAAAACGCCGATTTTACTGCTGAGCGCATCTTGCCGGACCGTGAACAGGCGGCGTTGGCTCTCAATGATTTCCGCCAATTCCGGGTCAGTGGAATTTAATAAATCCGGAGGAAAGTCAATGCGTCCTGCGTCATCGCGCTCCGCTACCAGCCGTGCGGCGGTGGCGCGCTCGGCATGCAGCTGTCCGCTCACCAGTTCCAGCCGGGCTTTGGCTGCTGTCTCACTCAATCGTACCAATGTGTCGCCAGCATCGACAAACTGCCCTTCAGTGACCAGTATCTCATCGACAATACCGCCCTCAAGATGCTGTATCTGTTTGCGGTTAGAGTCCAGCACCACGATGCCCGGGGCAATGGCCGCACTGTCCAGAGGAGCAAACGCTGACCACAGGCCGAAGATGCCGAATATCAGGATGAAGGCGTAGAGACCAAAGCGAATCGGTCCGCGTGCGATCCGGTCATCCGCTTCCATAGGTTGCGAACCACGAATAACCGAGGCCCAGCGATCCAGCCGTTGCAGCCATCCCTGAACAAATGCCGGGGCGGCGGACTCCTCCTGATGTTTTTGGCGGGGCTCAGGCGGCATGTTCACCTCCCTTATTCTGAACCGGGCGGACATAGCGTTTGAGCACATCATCGCGCGGCCCAAATATCTCCACACGTCCTTCGCGCAATACCAGCACTTTTTCCAGATGATTGACCAGCGAAGGTTTATGCGCAATGACGATGGTAGTGATATGTTGCGCTTTGGCCGCCTCCAGGGCACGAATCAATGCCTGTTCGCCATCACCATCAAGGTTGGAATTGGGCTCGTCAAGCACCAGTAATTTAGGAGTGCCGTATAAGGCGCGGGCCAGCGCAATGCGCTGCTTCTGCCCGGGAGAAAAGGTGACTAAGCCGCTACCGACCACGGTTTCATACCCATCCGGGAATTCAAGAATGAATTCATGCACCTGGGCCATTTTTGCCGCGTCGATGACCTTGTTCATCGGCGCATCGGACTGCATCCGGGCAATATTATCTTTGATGGTTCCTTCAAACAAATCCACTTCCTGTGGCAGGTAGCCGATATACTGCCCGACATCTTCGCGGTTCCATTTATAGACATCCACCCCATCGAGACGAATATGACCGGATGTGGCCGGCCAGATGCCGACCAGCAACTTTCCGAGTGTGGATTTGCCGGCGGCGCTGGCGCCGATCAGCCCCATCGTATCACCGGGATGGAGTTGAAAACTGACACTCCGTAACACCAGGTGATCACGCCCAGGCGGGCGGAATAAAACATTCTCAACAGCTAACGCGCCGTTGGGTGCTGGCAGGTTAAGGGTGCCCCGATGAATGGTCTGTGCGGATAGTGAGGTGTTCAGCCGTTGATAGGCGTCGCGCGCGGCCAGAATATTCTTCCAGATGGTAATGGCCGCATCAAACGGGGCGAGTGCTCGCCCGGTGAGAATCGATGCGGCAATCATGCCACCAATACTGAGTTGGTTATTCAGTGCCATAATGGCACCGGCGCCCATAATGCCGATCTGAATAAGCATACGCAGACTTTTGGATGCGGCGGTGATGAGGTTATAGCGATTCGCCGCCTGGCCTTGCAATTGTTTGACGCGCTGATTTGATGTCTGCCACGAACTGCGCAGGCCCGGCATCATCCCCATTGCCTCAATGGCTTCGGCGTTGCGAATGGCTGTATCGTTAATTTGCAAACAATGCAGGTTTTCCTGCTGTGCCTGCATGGTATCCTTCTTGGTCGCAAATTCGGTCATGAGAGCCAGAAAGAACAGCAGAATAGCGCCGACAATCGTCACAGTGCCCAGTACCGGGTTGATCAGGAAGACGATCAGCAGAAAAAGCGGTGCCCAGGGCGCATCCATTACGGTTTGAAAGCCCGGCCCGGTGAGAAAGCCCTTAATAGTAGCCAGGTCACGCATATTCTGTGAGCCTTGCGTTCCTTGCTGCTGTGCTGCCAGGCGAATAGAGCGCTCAAAGATATCGGGCGCGACCTTGGCGTCGATCCACTCACCGATACGCGTGGCGATGAACTGGCGCACCGCCTGGAACAACCCAAAAAATACAAAGGCGCATATCGCAATAAAACTAAGGACCAATAATGTATCGTAACTACGGCTGGATAACACGCGATCCAGCACCTGCAGGGAGTATAGCGGCAGGGCAAGCATCAGCAGGTTGCTGGCCAGGCTGAATAACAGAGCAAAACGCAGCACGCGTTTGACCCGTGCGAACACGTCGTTCAGATAATGGGCTTTAGGCTGGGACGATGACATAGCTTATCTATAATCCGCGATGTTTAAGATTCGCTTAGCCATTATGCTCACTGCATCTGACCACATAGCACAGCGCCCATGATGGAAGACGTCATCCCGGACAACATCATGATGCGACAATGTAGCGTCACGCTGCCTGGTTTAAGTTTAAAGGTGACCATTGTGTTGGCGGGGCGGACAAATCATCTTTTTGACCATCATAGGCCTGATGATGGTCATTAATACGGATCTTCTCACTATCTTTGGTAACAGAAGCAGGTTCATAGGTGGCAGCCATCCACAGATTAAAGCTTTGCCGACTAATCTGGATATTGCGAAAACCCGCATGAAGAAAGGCTTTGCCGAGTGATCCGGCCGTAAAACAATTGTGGAACGGCTCATCGGCTCCATAGAATACATCCTGCACCGTGCGGCTAATCTCGCCGATTTTGAGTGGCTCCATGATGCGATATTCATAAATATGCTCGGCAGCGAGGAATGCATCGGGGCACACCGTCACCACCTGACCATTGGGGCGGAGGATACGTTTGAAAGTCGCCAGCACCTCGGGCAGTTTTTCCAGACGAACGGTTTGCAGTTTCTGGATGAACCAGAGCGCATCGGCATAATCATCCGGGATAGCCGATAAATCCTGAAGATGGCCGATAAAATCCGGTTTAAACTGGTCGGTGTTGCGATCAACATAGGCGATGTCCCACTTCGCTGTATCCTGAAAAAGCTGATGGAGCTTGGATGGATCGGGCTTGCCCGGCTCAATAAAGAGCACACGTTTTTTACCTTGGGAAGGTGCAGGTCTGGATGAGGAGGTGGTAGTAGGCATCAGGCTGCAAGCTCCTCTGCTTTAGCGGATTGGGTCTGGGCATATAAGCTGCGTATGCGCTCTGCTGTTGGCGGCGGTGTTTTGCGATCGGCCAAATCCGTCACCAGCGAGGCATGGAGCGGTAGCAGCGTTTTCAGAGCATAACGATCCAGCACCGTCTGGCGCGCGGCATCGCGCAGATGCTGCATGCGATCCTTATGTGCAAAAATCTCATCCACTTTGTCAGCAATCTCTTTCGGCTCAAAGAAATCAACCAGCAGACCATTGCGTCCATCATCGATCACTTCTTCGACCGGTGCTGTGCGCGAGCCAATCACCAGCGCACCACAACTCATCGCTTCGACCATCGACCAGGACAATACAAAGGGATAGGTGAGGTAAATATGGGCGCTGGAGAGTTGAATCAGCGCCATTAGTTTATTGTAAGGCTGCGTGTTGAAAAAATGGATGCGCGACGGGTCACAAAAATTGACCTCCTGCATCATCATTTTGCGGTAGGTTGTATGGCTTGGTGCCGCTTTGCCGTAACTTACACCATCGGCGCCGACAGCCACGATATGTGCATTTGGACGGCGCTTGAGGATTTCAGCCGCCGCACGCATGAAGGTGGGAAAGCCACGATAGGGCTCAAAATTGCGCGCGACATAGGTAATTACCTCATCCTTCGGCGTGAGTTTCACGCCACGAAAATCAATTTCCATGTCCGGATCGCCCGGTTTGCAATAATCCGTATCGACCCCATCATGAATCACGGAAATTTTCGGGCGATAGGTCTCCGGATGACGGCTATATTGCCAGAATGTCGGGCTGATACCCCAGTCCGACTGCTCAAGCGCGAAAATATTGGTACTGTTTTTGACCCGAATACGGCCAATATCGTCTTCACTGCATGGTTCATTCGGATCAAAATTCACATCCGCATCATAGGCGCTGTAATAAAACTCAAAAAAGCTCAGTATTGGCGTGTCCGGATAGACATCTTTGATAAATAACGTATCACCCCAGCCAGGATGCGCCACAATCACGTCCGGAACAAAGCCTTCATCTTTCTTCAATTGTCGACACATGCGGTAAGCCTCTTGACCCTGAAGCACGGCGCGCTCAAAGCCGAGCACATAGCGGTGCGTGTGAGCCGATGGCTCACGCGGCACCACATATTCAAGCTTATGGACATTCTTGAGGTTGATTTGTGGGCGTGGTTTCGTCAAAAAAACGACCTGATTTGCCGGATCTTTAGCAAAATGACGGCACAAATGTTTGAACTGGCCCGGCATGTTCGGATGGATGAACAGAATTTTCATGCGATGACCGATAATGAGTTGATATCAAAAAAGCGAATATTCGCTTTTCTGTCACAGAATCAGAAGAGGTCAAGCCCTAATAAGTTGCTCACGCCTTATTGGATGGGGTGGTGGGCGGATCTGATCGCTCTGACTGCAGCCGAATCAGGGTCTGGGTCAGTACGTTGAGTAAGGCACGAATAAACGGTGAAGATTCCTTTATCTTCGTGCGGAGGGAGAGTTCATCGATGACCGCGCATTCCGTATCCGCCAGGGCAGTGGCCGTTAGCAGACGTTTTTTACCTGCCAATAAAGCCATTTTGCCGAACACACCGCCTTCACCAGGCCGATCAATAACATGCTGGTGTGATTCATACCCACTGGCTAATTCAACCTTTCCACTCAGGATACAATAAGCATGCGCACCCGGATCATCTTTGCGGAAAATAACGCCCCTTTGGAGAACTGAACACGTGGCTGATTGGTCAGAGGCATGGATCAACCCGTCGATTGAAAGCCGGACATACCAACATTGAGATGGCCACGCTGGGCCTGCCCTTCATCAGTAGTATGATATTGCTTGAATTGCAGCGACAGATTGGTCGGATTATCGGCTTCCGCCAGGGCGATTTCTTCACTGATATGACCGGCTGTGTATAAATCATACAGGCATTGATCGAAGGTTTGCATGCCCTGACCGCGCGATTTCGCCATGATTTCTTTAATGTCTTTGATTTTTCCCTCTTCGATCAGTTGTGAGATGGACCCTTCATTCAGCAGAATCTCAATCGCCAGGCTGCGGCCGTTCTGACGGTTCGGTAACAGGCGCTGGGCAATGATGCCGCGCAAATTAGCTGCAAGCTGTTTGCGTACCTGGGCGCGTTTTTCTTCGGGAAAGAAGCTGATAATACGCTCAATCGCCTGATTCGCACTATTGGCATGCAAGGTTGCCACGACCAGATGCCCGCTTTCGGCAAAATTCAGTGATTGCTCCATCACTTCATAATCACGAATCTCGCCAACCAGCACCACATCCGGGCGCTGACGCAAGGCATTTTTAAGCGCATTGGCGTAGGAATTTGTATCAATCCCGATTTCACGCTGAGTGAAAATACAGTGCCGATGCGGGTGGACATATTCAATCGGGTCTTCAATCGTGATGATATGACCCGAGCCATGGTGATTGCGATAGCCCAGCATCGCGGCGAGTGAGGTTGATTTGCCGGAACCGGTCATGCCAACAATGATCGATAAGCCGCGACGGAACATAATGAGTTTTTGATACGCATCCGGCAGGTGCAATTCTTCTACTGTCGGGATTTTGGTATGGATACGGCGAATGACAATGCCAGGCCGTTGTTGCTGCCAGAAGAAATTGGCACGAAAACGACCATTTTGCTCCCAGTTGAGCGACATATTCAGTTCCAGCTCCTGGTCAAATTCCTTTTTCTTCTCATCATCGAGCAAGGTGTCGATATAGTGCTGAATATCCTCCGCGGTCAGGGCTGACTCCCCAATGGGTTGAATACGATCACTCAGGCGAAGGCAGGGAGGAGCGCCAACCGTTAAGTATAAGTCAGATGCTTCATTGCTGATCATGTGTTGTAGCAGGGGAGCGATCGGGCTGTTGGCGTCTAACATCGGTGTATCCTGTCATCTCCCTAAATGAATTAAAAGCCGGTACCACCCGCGGCCGGTCGTGGCTGCATATTGGTGTGGCGTGATCCGGTATCATTGTCATTATCGTCGGTGCTTGTTGCCAGCGCTGCCTTGGCCGCCACATCGGTGACCAATCCGTCATTTACCAGGCGATAAACGGAATCTTTCATGGTCTGCATGCCGCTTTTAGAGCCCATTTGCATCAGGGAGTAGAGTTGCGGAATTTTACCTTCACGAATCAGATTACGCACGGCACCGGTCCCTAATAATATTTCGTGAGCCGCAATCCGTCCTTTACCATCAGCCCGTTTCATCAATGTCTGGGTGACGACAGCTTCCAATGAGGCAGAGAGCATGGAGCGAATCATTTCTTTATCATTGGCCGGAAAGACATCAATAATACGGTCAATCGTTTTCGGTGCGGAGTTGGTATGCAGCGTTCCCATAACCAGGTGGCCGGTCTCCGCCGCTGTCAAAGCCAGTTGAATCGTCTCCAGGTCGCGCATCTCACCGACCAGGATAATGTCAGGGTCTTCACGAAGCGCACTTTTCAGGGCTTGTGCGAACGATTTGGTGCTGCCGCCTACTTCGCGCTGGTTGACCAGGGAGCGCTGAGAGGTATGTACGAACTCAACCGGGTCTTCGACGGTGAGAATATGATGATTAAAGTTGGCATTGATGTAATCCGCCATCGCCGCCAGCGTGGTTGATTTTCCACTACCGGTCGGGCCGGTCACCAATACTAATCCTTTATTCAAGCTGGCAAGGCGCTTCAGCACGTCGGGGGCGCTGATTTCATCAAGCGTCAGGACGCGCGTGGGAATATCACGCAAGACGGCGGCCGGGCCGTTGATGGTGTTAAACACATTCACACGAAACCGCATATTTTCGCCGAACGATACCGCAAAATCGATTTCAAATTCGCGCTCGAAAATCGCACGCTGCTGTTCCGTCATGATGGAATAAAGCAATTGTTTGACCTGCTCATCATTGAGCGGAGGCGTTTTCATAGGCAGCATATCGCCATGAATGCGCACTAAGGGCGGATTGCTGGCGGATAAATGAAGGTCAGAGGCGTTATTACGCTTGCTGAAACTGAGCAGTTCCGTGATATCCACGAGAGTCTCCGGCAATCAGGGGGATGAGAGGCAAGCACAGTACCTGCCGCTGCGTCTACCTATTAGCGCGTAGAAAAGTTAATCTTTCCTGAATTGCCTCAATGGGAGCCGGCGGCGGCATGCCAGTATTCACGGCATCAATAATTTGCTTGTAGAGCCGTCCGGCTTCTTTTTTATCTCCCAGCTTATCCATGGCGATAGCAAGGTTGTAGCGATAGGATAAATTCTCCGGTGACAGGCTGACCGCCCGGGCCAGCTTGCGCGCAGCTAAATCAAAATGCCCGACTTGCAGATGAACCATTCCCATCTGAGCAGGAATCGGACTGAAATGGGGGTTGCGCTTCTCCAGCCGTTCCATTTCAGCCAGGGCTTCATCCGGCGCCTCCTCAGCGACCAGTGCGAGAAAGTTATTCAGTGCCTCCGGATAATCCGGATAGAGCGAGAATAGGCGATTATAGACCAATCGTGCCTGCGTAAACTGACGGGTGCGCTGGTAAGAGGTTGCCAGGCCAAACAATGCCAATTGGTGTTCCGGTTCGCGCAACAGGACATTTTTATAAATGTGGATAGCGCTCTCGGTCTGGCCAAAAATCAGCGCCTCATATGCCTGATCCAGTAATGTTTCGATGCTCTTATCATCATCTGACACGGAGATGCTCATCCCTACCGGGCTGTCATCCTGATAGCCTTCAATCGGAAACATCCCTTCAGTCGATTCACCGCGTTGAATGGCAATTGGGCCCTTCTGCTGATCTTCTTCGTCAATGCTGGATAGGCCGGAAGGCAATTGTTGCAAGATATCCAGTGTCGCTGGGCTTAGAAACGGATGTGAGCCGGAACGGTCAATGTATAGCTCAGTCGGGGCATCTGCCATTCTACCAGTCACCGGTGCAGATGGTTGATCTGGCTCGGCAGGTGACGGGGAGGGATTCAAGCTGGATGGGACGTGCGGCGCTTGATCGGGCATGGAGGTGGTAAGAGATTCATCCGCAGGAGTGATCATGAATAAATCCATCAATGCATCATCATCCATCGATGATTGGACAGTTGCAGATGTGTCGGGAGGAGGAGCTTCCGTCTGCGATGTGTGAGATAAGGGAGGGACATATGCCTGGTCTGCGTCAGGCATAGCCGGAATGACAGTGGGGGCAACAATCCTTGTCGTCTCGGTTGGCGCTGATGGAGTATCGTCTGGGGCAACCACCGGTGTATCAGCGGTCACGGGTATATCGGGAATATCGACTTCAGGCTGGGTAGGCGTAGTATCACTATCCTCTGGCGGCGAAGGCACGGAAGGAACGGCCCTTGGCGCTTGCGGTGCAATATCAGTCGCTTCCGTGACAGCATCTTCCGGTGATGGAACGTCCGGCATATCCGTTGCTGTGCTATCGGCAGGAGTGGGTGATACAGGTTGGATGCTAGTATCACGCAGCGTATCCAGGCGTTGCTGATCTTCCTCCGGCTCATCCAATAACAAGGGGTCATCTTCTTCAAAATCGAATAAATCATCCTCCGGCTCATCGCCAAACTGCTCACGCAGCATAGAGGGGGTGATCACCGGTGCCCCTGACCCGGTCTCAGTAACATCTTGGGCATATGCGCGTTCAGGCAGAAGGATACTGATGGCCAGTATCATCACACTAAACACAAACAGATAGCAGAGAGACGAGCGGCGCGCCTGAATAAAGCGAAAACCAGAAAGCGCCCGGTGCTGTTTTTGTTGTAATGATGCCATCATCAGCATGTCGTTCCCGGTGGGTGGGACGCGCTGTCCTTACAGGCCGGACGTCAACGCGCATATACACACGTTACATTATATGCGTATAGCGTCACTTCTGCACCCCTTTATTTTGTAGATAGACGGTTGTTTCGCCTCTCAAAAGCACAAGCCATAGCGCAAATGCAGCTTTTAGGTTACATAACGAAAGATCGACTTCACAAAAATGATGGGGCGCTTACATGCTGGCCGCGCTGCTTTTTCGTATGATACGTTTTTTACCGCCTGAGACGGCACATGCCGTTGGTATCTGGGCGCTGAAGCATGATCTGATTCCCGAGCCGGTCGAGGTAACCTATTCCGTATTGACCCAGCGCCTGTGGGATCGCACTTTCAGTAATCCACTTGGTCTGGCCGCCGGCTTTGATAAGCAGGGAGAGGCGGTGCGCTCTTTATTTGCTCAGGGTTTTGGTTTTCTGGAGGTGGGGACGGTGACGCCGCAGGCGCAACCTGGCAATGACAGGCCCCGCGTGTTCCGGCTAGCGGAAGATCAGGCCGTCATCAATCGTTATGGCTTTAACAGCGACGGTGCATCAACCGTCTGCGAACGATTGCGCGAAGAGCGTGCACGTGGTGCCTTGCCCGGGCCATTATGGGTGAATATCGGCAAGAATAAACACACGACGGTAGCCGAGGCGGATTATCTGACGGTGATGAATCAGTGTTATGAACTGGCAGATGGTATTGTCGTCAATGTCTCATCGCCCAACACACCGGGTCTGCGTGATCTGCAAGACAGGAAAGAATTAGACAATTTACTGATGCTGCTCATGAAAGAGCGCAATGCGTTGGCCAAAGCGCACGGCAAAACCGTGCCGCTCCTGCTCAAAATTGCGCCGGACATCAGCCAAACCACAAAGCATGATATCGCGGAGTTAGCCTTATTTCATGAAATAGACGGCATCATCGCCACCAATACGACCACGGCTCGTCCTGATACACTGCAAAGTATACACGCTAAAGAGGCAGGAGGCCTGAGTGGTGCCCCACTCATGGAATGGTCGACCTGCATATTGAGCGATATGTATAAGCTGACAGAGGGCAAAATTCCGCTGGTGGGAGTAGGTGGGGTTGCCGATGGTGCAGATGCCTATCGTAAAATCCGCGCCGGGGCCAGTCTGGTCGAGCTGTACACCGCGCTCGTCTATCAAGGCTTTGGGGTTGTCGAGCGTATTAAGGAAGAGCTCGCTGAGCAATTGGCGCAGGATGGTTTTGCGCATATCAGCGATGCGATCGGAGCCGATCATCGGCAGGAGTCGCAGGAAGAGGCACCGTCTGAAGCAGAGTTAAAAGAAACACAATCATCATCGGTAGAACAGGCAACGGCTGCTGTCTCTAAGCACGATCAGAGCGCCGCATGAAGAAAGACGATAAAACATCGATGCCGCCACTCTCGCACATTACCGTGCTGGATATGAGCCGGGTATTAGCCGGGCCATGGGCGACCCAAAATCTGGCGGACCTCGGTGCAACGGTCATCAAAGTCGAGCGTCCGGAGCGAGGGGATGATACGCGAAGCTGGGGGCCGCCCTACCTGTCTGATGAGGCCGGTGAGCCGACGAGCGAGTCGGGCTATTATCTGGCGGCAAATCGTGGCAAACAATCCATTTGCGTAGACATTACCACTGTCGAAGGTCAGGCGCGTCTGCACCGCCTGGCGTTGAAGGCCGATGTGCTGGTAGAAAATTTTCTGCCCGGCACGCTGGCGCGTTACCAGCTTGGGCCGGAGCAGTTACTCGCAGTCAATCCGCGACTGGTCTATTGCTCCATTACCGGCTTTGGCCAGACAGGACCGCTGAAAGACAAACCGGGCTATGATTACATGATGCAGGCCATGGGAGGCCTGATGAGCATCACCGGTGCGCCGGATGAGGAGGGCGGCGAGCCGATGCGGGTGGGCATTCCCATCGCAGACCTTTACACAGGTATGGTAGCGACGCAGGCGATATTGGGGGCGCTGATTGCCCGTGACACGCCTGACCATCCGGCGTCAGGCAAAGGACAGCATATTGATCTGGCATTGTTTGATTGTCAGTTGGCGATGCTGGCCAATCAGGGGATGGCAAGCCTGCTAAGCGGGTCACCGCCTGAACGCATCGGCAATTGCCACCCGATGATTGTGCCCTATCAATTATGTCATACCGCTGATCGGCCGATTGTCATTGCCGTCGGCAATGATCGGCAGTTTGGGAAATTATGTGAGGTGCTGCAACATCCAGAGTGGGCAGGAGACGAGCGCTTTGCCACAAATCCACAGCGCGTGGCACATCGTGGTCAGTTGTTACCGTTGCTGGAAGCAGCATTACTGACACGCACGGCTGAGGAGTGGCTGGTGCAGTGTGACAATGCCGGCATTCCTTGCGGCCCGGTGCTGACAATCACCGAGGCGCAGCAGCATCCACAAACGGCGGCGCGTGGCATGATCGTCCAGACCGCTCACCCCGCGGCATCGCATGTTCCACTGATGCGCAGCCCGATCAACTATTCCCTGACCACACTAGCCCCCCCCTCAGCACCACCGTTGCTTGGCCAGCATGACGACGAGGTTGGCTAGGCCGCTTCGCTGAGGTCTATGCCGTAGCAGGATGTCAGGAATTCGATGCCAAGCTTTAGGCCTTTGGCATCAATACCATGGCCAATCCCTTCGCAGCGATGGATATCCACCGTAAAACCCGATTGCTTCAGCGCATTGGCCGCCAGCGGAGTACATTCAAAGGGCACCACCATATCAGCATCGCCATGAATCAGGCAGATCGGTGGACGGCTTTGTACGACGGCATCCAACCCATCACCATCAATCAGCAGGCCGGAATACCCCAACACTCCCGCACAAGGCCGGGCGCGGCGAATGGAAGTGAAGAGAGCCATCATCGTCCCTTGTGAAAAGCCCAGCAATGCCAGTTTGCTGTCATCCAGCGAAAAGCGTTGCAATTGCTGATCAATACAGTGGTCCAGCACGGGGGCGATGGTGCCTACCTCTTTGCGAAGCGTCTCTTCAGAACGGTCCTGCAATGAAAACCACTGATAACCCATGGGGGCCATATCGCAGGGATAGGGCGCTTGCAGGGAGATAAAATGTGCATCAGGCAGGAAGGGAGCGAATTCCTGCGCAATGGGAAACAAATCATTCCCATCGGCGCCGAGCCCATGGAGCAGTAACACCAGCTGCTTAGGGGAGCCCCCACTGCGTGGCGAAAGTTCAGGGCCAATAAGATCCGGGAATGTGTTCATAGTAACCGCCAGTGTCAGGATGTCTGAATTAAGGTTTCACTCTCTTGGCGGATAGACTACAGTTCCCCGGAATCGACACAAGGCAATTCTGACGTAAATCAACGGAGTGGTAATGAATACATTTATCATGGTGTTAATGGTCATCACGCTGCTCGTGGTGTTTGTGGGTGTCATCTTGATGATGAAAGGTGGAAAAGCCAACGAAAAATATAGCAACAAGCTGATGACGCTCCGGGTTGCCTTGCAGGCATTGGTGATTATTCTGATTGCCGGTGCTGCCATGCTGGCGGGGCAATAATGGTCAAACTTGATCGCATTTACACGCGCGGTGGTGATGAAGGAGAAACGTCGCTCACTGATGGCGCTCGGGTGCGCAAGGATCATCTTCGGGTCGCGGCTTACGGCACGGTGGATGAAATTAATGCCGCCATAGGCGTGGCTCGGTTGCATACATTGGCGAATGTTGATGGCATGCTGGAAACCGTGCAGCATGATCTGTTTGATTTAGGCGCTGATTTAAGCACACCACTGGCTGATGCAGAGCAGGCACTTCGCATCACAGCGAAGCAGGTCGACCGGTTGGAGAAAGAAATTGATGCGATGAATGCCCGGCTTGCGCCGCTTCATTCCTTTGTGCTACCGGGAGGGTCGCCAGCCGCCGCCTATTTGCACCTGGCCCGCACCATTACACGCCGGGCCGAGCGTGAAGTGACGGCGTTGAGGGCAGCGGAGGCGATTAACCCTGAAGCCTTACGTTATCTGAATCGTCTCTCTGATCACCTGTTTGTCATGTCGCGCTGTTGTAACCACTATGGCCATCAGGATGTCTTATGGGTGCCGGGGCATTCACGTGTATGAGGCCTCAACATGATAGTCATACATACTAAATGGCTATCAGCCCGCGACTGCGGGCCACGCCTTATTGGCGCCCAAACCTTCTGACACATTTCTATCCAAAAATGTGTCAGATAAGCGATAGCGTGAAAAGCTTTCGATCTAAGCCGTTTCCAACGATGCGAGGAACTGTTCCTCCATTGCTTGATCTTCTGCTTTTGCTCGGAATGCAGTAACCGATCCCGCATAACGAAGGCATCCTTCATGTATAATGATGATCTCGTCACAGAGTGATTCCACATCACCGAGCAGGTGAGAGCTGAACAAGACGCTATGTCCCCGATTACGGTAATCGATCAGTGCCTGGCGTACTTGCTGGCGCGCCAATGGGTCCAGCCCGCTCATCGGTTCATCCAGGATGAGTAAGGACCGTTCGGAGGCGAAAGCAGCAATCAGTCCCAGTTTTTGCACCATGCCCTTAGAGTATCGTTTAATAGGGGCGCGATAGGCTGCCTGTGGGAGACTAAACTGATCCAGCAGTCGCATCACGCGATCGTCTTCGTAAGGCAGACCATAGAGCGATAAGGTCAGCCGAACGACATCGTAACCGGTCAAGAGTGGAGAGGGTTGAAACTTCTCCGGGATGAAACACACATGTCGGCGGCTTTCTGGCTGCCGTGCATCCTGTCCGTACAGGCGAATAGTCGCGGTGTGGCTGGGGATCAACCCCAGCACGGCCTTAAGCAACGTGGTTTTGCCCATGCCATTGAGCCCGATGAGCCCAGTGATGGCGCCATCTTGCAGCGTCAGCGTAATATCGTTGAGAATAGGCTGACCATTCAGGGTGACATGTAACTGCTCAACATCAAGCGGCGGAGGGGTATGAGAGGCGTCCATATCAGTCCATTATGATTCAATACATACTCTCCGGGTAAACCCGGGTTCGTTTTCCCTACGGAACGTATAGAACAGTAATCACTATGACGAGGGATTAGCGTTGAGGCAAGGCCTTGAAAAAATCCCGATACAGACCAATGGCATCGTTCATCCGATCACGGTCAGTGCGTGGCGTGGTGGCAGCGCCGTTGTCAGCCGCAGAAGCATCTTCCTCGACGCCAGCAGGTTGACCAGCTTCTGCTGCCGAATCGCGTGAAGCACGTCCGGGCTGCCGAGCGGCTGCATTACGATTCATATCCAGCGAAGCTGTCATGGAGCGGCCTTCGATTATTTCCATCGAGCGACCAATAAATGTTTGATTCGGATAAAGTGTGAAAGTGACGAGACCGGCATTCTCGTTGACTTCAATATTTCCCTCTTGCATTTCAACGGCGCTACGCCAGCCGGGCGAGGTACTGTCCAGATCCAGTGTTTGCCATGATAAGCGGACTTTCCGTTCCGACACGTTATCGATCGTAAAGGCTGTCGCTGGCATATTCGGGCTATATTTTTCGCCATTAATCCAGATGGCCCAATCATCCGCCGAGACATAGACAATGGAATTCAGATAAATCGTGGGGGCGCGTTCACTGCGGCGCTGTGTGAGCACCTGCTCCTGTTCCTGTAGCTCTTCACGAATCTGTTGAATAAATGGCAGATATTCGGGATCCTCCGCCTCCGGCGAATCAACGGAGATGGTAATAGGCGTTCCATCCTCTTCATAATCCACCACCACCTCGCGTGGGGTTGGCGCCTCGCGTGTTACCGGGCCAGGTCTGGGCCCTTGTCTGCCTGAATCTTTAGCGATTTCTCGTTGAATTCGCTTACGTTCTTCAACAGCCAGTAAAATATCCTGCAATTTTCTCAAGTCAGTAATGCTGAACATAATAGAGGAGCGCCAGCTGCTCCGCGCCAATAATTCCGGCTCATTCGATAACGCATCCCCCATCGCATCATCATCGGGCAGTGCGGCAAGTTCAGCATTGTTGGTGGCGTTATCCGTATCCGTGGTGTCAGTCTTTGGTTGTAGCTGGGCAGGGGGTTGATTCATGCTGTTCATCAGATCGTCACGCAAAGAGAGCGACTCCTGCGCAGCCAATGGAGAGGCAATGCTGATGATGCAGGCCATTACCGTCAGCAGATGCCTGGCATAGTGAGTTCGAATAAGTAAATGACTAACCACGCGTTGCATCCTCAACGGGTTTTTTCGTAAGCCCCATCAATTGCAATGTGACTTCGCCTTGTACCAGTGCCGGGTAGGTTTCGCGGTTGACGGCCATGAGGAATTGATTGTCGATGCTGCCGGTTCGCTCCATTTCCAGAAAAATAATACGTGAATAACCCGGGAGTAATTCCTGCAAATCTTTGACAAAACCCAGCAGTAATTCATCGGTCATGCCGGAAAAGGTCATGGTAAGTTCTGTTTTGGCGACGCTGGTGGTGGGTGTGACATATTTCTGATCAGCCAGCTCGATCATCGGTGTCATCCGCAAGGTCAAGGTGCTGAGTTTATATTTATCTTTTAATATATTCAAAATGGCGGTGATTTCTTTTCGGCTCAGGGCTTCGTCCGCATTGTCACTGCTGCTTCGAAGCTGCTCATACAAATCGAGGGATTGCCGTGCTTTTTTGAACCGGCTGTCCAGTTGCTGAATATCGGCATTTACCTGATTGATCTGGCGGGTGAGCAGCTGCCGTTCATCCGTATATTCCTGCTCAATCGACATGACAAACAGCATGGCGCCTAACAACACAGCCGTGATACCGCCGGAGATAATGCCCTGGCGTATCAGATCAGATTTGAGGCGTTCGAGTTTTTTCATATCAACGCCTGCCCTGCTGAGCATCATCTGGCCAGGCAGCGGCAACGCTGACGGTCACACGAATATCATCCTCGACGAGGAGCGGATCTGCTTTTTGTTCCTCACCGAAATCAATTTCAAATAACTCATTTTCCTTAATCGTGCCAGGTAGATCGGATACATTAATTACATATCCATCAAATTCACCGACCAGCTGTTGACGAAAGCCATCGGTACGCTTGACCAGCGCGTCCACCGTGGAGATACTGTCGAGAAATTCCAGTGTAAAAATGCCTTCCTGCGCATGGCGGGAATTGATAGGCCGTTGTGCCAGAATGGGTGACGGGCCATGCCAGGTAAATGACTGCACTAACGTGTTCTCATCCATGGCCTGAGCAAAGGTAGAGATCATATTGAGAGGTGATTTATCCTGTTCAGACAGTTTTTCGTAGAGTGTGACGACGTCGGCAATGCGATTCATGTCATGTGGAAGCTCTGCAGTGGCTTTTTTGACATGTTCAAAACGCTGGCGCGATGCGTTCAGCTTATCCTGGGCAAAAGTAATATCTTGTGAGACGGAGTAGATATTATAGCCGCTGGATAGCGTACCCAGAATAATCAATGGCACCAGAATTGAGGCCGCGACCTTCACCGCCTTTTTCGCCTGATTAAACTGGTTGAGCTTGGCGACATATGGGGTGAAAAGTTTGAGCGGGTGTTTGCGCACCGTGCCAAAATAAGCCGCCAGCACCACATCGCCAAAATGGTCGCCTTCTTCGGTTGCTTTAATCAGTCCGAGTCGGGTCGCTGCGTCGTGAGGGGAGAAGAGGTTGATGTCACGAACATTGGCATTGGTCACGTTCAATGCCTGTTTAATTTCATCGGCCACCACGATGGTCACATCCAGCCCATCTGACGGGTTGAAACTCAGCCGTTTGAGGTATTCGGTCGTGTTAGCCAGTTCCTGTTCGATATTCCCGGCAATCACCTCTGGCGTCGGCTCGCCAATGGGTTGCGCCATCCGGGTGAAGATAATCTGGCTGTCTTTGATAACAATTTGTCGAAAGCCGCCGACTTTCTGGTGGCTGACCAGAATATGCCAGCGTGCAACCTGTCCTTCATCCGGCGGTATATTGGCGTCGGCCTTATCCGCCTTTGTTTTTTTGCGGCTGGGTGTCTTGAAAGGCAGCGTGTTCTTTTTCTTACCGCTTCGCGTTAACTCATCCACCATCGAGACCGCTTCAATGGGAAGTAAATATAGTCCGGTCAGCCGATGCGGTTTTTCGGCGACATAGCTGATCCATTCCGAAACGGGCGGCGTGTTCGGCACAGAAATAAAGAGATAATTCCAGTCACGCCGACCTTCTTTATGACGTCCAAGAGGCAGTGCGCCCTTAATATCTTCAGGTGCAAAATCACGCTCCATGCGGCGTTTGATCAGCTTATTCACACTCAGCGAACTCACAGGCGGGAGCGATTGCTGCATGTAGTTCTGATCCATCACATCGATCAGCAAGGAAATAGGCGCCAGCACATCAGATTTAAGTAAAGAGTCGAAATGCCGTGTATCTTCAGGATTGGGAGATGAGGCAAACATGCGTTTGAGAACACGTCGACCATCCATATGCAGTAAAATAGCCCCTTCATCCCCGACGGAGAGGATAAATTGCCGTGATTTAGCGGATGAAATCGGGTTCTGCATAGGGTGCTATGTTACTGCTAAAAATACTTCTCCACCCATATAGAATAAGCAGCGCAGCTTGAAATTTGGTTAAATTTTTTAGCAACCCTGCACCACAACATTCTTTCTCCGCAAACGAGGCCAGCAGCCTTGAGTTCATCTCATGCGAGCATATCGCGAAAGCGATAGTGCAGCGGGGATGATCATCAAAAACTTCCGAGTCAGCCTTGAGCTGTGCTCCATGCATGAGTCAGAAGACGAATGCGGGAGCAATCGAAAGATTGGACTAGCAGCCCTGAGCTCATCTCATGAGAGCATATCGCGAGAGCGATAGCACGGTGGAGACGTAAAAATGGAATCAGAAATTCATATTGCCGAAAGTTTCGTAAAGCGGCCCAAAGACACTGGCCACCACCCATAACACCATGCCGCCTAGCAGAGCCGTCATCGTCGGTTGAATCAGACTGATGAGTCCATCCACCGCATCATTCACCTCACGATCATAGAAGAAGTTAATATTTTCCAATGCCTCTTCCATGTTACCACTATCTTCTCCGACCTTGAACATACGCACGACGAGGCGAGGAAACTGGTTGGACATACGTAACGATTCAGTCAGGGAATTACCCTCAGAGACCGAGCGTTGCAAGGTTGCAATCGCATCTTTGAGCACCAGATTACTGACCACCTTACGGCCGCCATCCAGACAATCCAGAATATCGATTCCACTGCGGAACATAATGCCGAAAAAGTGGGTGAAGCGTGCCAGATCAATTTTTTGCACTGTCGTGCCGATGGCCGGGAACCAGAGAACAAACGCATCAAATTTATAGGCAAACCACGGCATGATTTTATACAGTGTCATCAAACTGATGATAAACACAGGTGGTGTAATCAACACCAGATGCCAGTATTCACCAAAAAAGTCTGACACAGCAATCAGGATGCGTGTATGCAACGGCAGGACAAAACCTTGCGACAGCATAAAGTCGGTGAGTTTCGGCACGACATACAGCATCAGCACGGTGACCACAGCGATAATCACCACGAGCAAGGTGGCCGGATAAATCATTGCTTTGCGAATTTTACGTCGAATGTCGGAGACCCATTTGAGGTGGTGGTTCAAATGGGCAAAGGTGGTGGAGAGATTACCGGTACGCTCCCCGGCAGCCACCAGCCCGACAAACACCTCGTTAAACACTTTCGGGTGCTTGGCCATGGCTTCGGAGAGTACATCTCCACCTTTGACCGACTCATACACATCCGACAACACGTCGCGCAATTTTTCGGATTCGGACGAATCCCGCACATCGGCAAGCGCTTCTAAAAGCGGCACACCGGCCCGATCCAGCTGCTCCATATGCATACACAGCACGATCATGTCATTGAGGCGAATACGGCTGAAGGGCGATGCCTTGCGCGCTTGCGCCTCACTATAATCAATCAGGTCGATGCCAACTTCGCGCAGACGTTCTTCCAGATCAATCTCATTGGCCGCGGTGATTTCCCCTTTCACTCGCTTGCCAAATTCATTCAGTGCTTTGTAGCGATAGACTGGCATTACAACCGCTCCGTCATATCAATGGTGCTGATGAGCTCATTAAGGTCGGTCACACCGCTCACCACCTTGGCGATGCCGTCATCAATCATCCGCACGAAGCCACTTTCCAGGCACGCTTCCATCATGCTGTTGCGTGTGGCTCCCTTGGCGATGAGTTCATCCATTTCACGGTCGATCGGCATGATTTCCAGAATCGCCGTTCGGCCCTTATATCCGGTGTTATTACAGGCATCACAGCCGGCTGGTTCATAAATGGTGGGTGCATCATCGGCATCAAATCCCAGAATCTGGCATTCTTCCGGTGTTGCCAGACGCGGCTTGCGGCATTTTTCACAGAGTTTGCGTGCCAGTCGTTGCGCCAATGTACAAATCAGCGTGCCGGAGAGCAGATGTGACGGCACGCCAATATCCATCAGGCGCGGAATTGCCCCCATCGCATCATTGGTGTGCAGTGTCGTGTAGACCTGGTGGCCGGTCAGGGCGGCGCGTACGGCCATCAGGGCAGTGTCTTCATCGCGCACCTCACCGATGAAGATGATATCCGGGTCCTGACGCATCAGGGAGCGAATGCCGCTGACAAAATCCGCCCCGGTATTTTCCCGCACATGCGTTTGGCGAATCAGCGGCAGTTGATATTCCACCGGGTCTTCCAGAGTCATGATATTGACATCCATGGAGTTGATATAGCTCAGGACGGAATAGAGCGTGGTGGTTTTACCACTCCCGGTCGGGCCGGTGACAATCACAATGCCTTCCGGCCGTTTGAGCAGTTTTTTCAACAGGCGAATATTATGTTCACTAAAGCCCAGATGTTCGAGCCGTACCAGTGATTTGGCTTTGTCCAGCAGGCGCATGACGATATTCTCGCCATGAACGGTAGGGTGGGTGGCAACACGAAAATCCACCTCGCGTCCCATCACATTATAGGTGATACGGCCATCCTGCGGATTGCGCGATTCGGCAATATTCATGCCCGACATAATTTTGATCCGCACTGACATGGCCGACCAGTAATCTTTATGAAAACTCCGCACCTGGCGCATAATCCCGTCAATCCGATAGCGCAGGCGGAGGAAACTGCCCTCCGGCTCAAAGTGAATATCCGAAGCACCGAGTTTAATCGCATCGACCAAAATGGCGTTGACCAGACGCACCGTTGGATTGACATATCCTTCCTGTTGGCCATCCAGCACATCCTTATTGTTGCGAATGCCGGTCTCGATTTCTTCCAGAATCCCGTCGATCGACATCTCATAGTCATAATACTGGTCGATCAGTTCCAGAATTTCCGATTCGGTACAGTATACCGGGATCATCTGAATCTGTTTGGGGAAGTACCGCCGCACCTGGTCAAGCGCCAGCACGTTATAGACATCTGCCATCGCCAGAATCAGCCGGTTCTGGTTCAACTCGGCGGCGATGACCTTATGGCGTGTTGCCACATCTTTCGGTATCTTCCGGATGAGCGCTGTGTCCAGCACCGCGCTTTTGGGGTCAAACCGTTCAGCCCCGGCGGATTCTGCCAGTACCTCGGCCAGTGTGCTTTCCGTGATGAAGCCAAGATCGACAAGCGTGGCACCCAGCAATTTGCGGCTGCTTTTTTGTTCCTGCAGGGCAACTTGCAGTTGGTCGTCGGAAATAAGCCCCATTGCAATAAGCCGCTCACCAATACGCATCGGTTTGCTGCCGGTCGGTGCCTTGGGAACGCCGTCACCATCCTTATCCACTGCTACGTTATCAGGTGAAGAGGACGCTGGCGCTTCTGGTTGCGGTTGGTTCTGTGGAACCGGCTGTGGCGCAGCGGCCTGAGGAGATGCCTGTTGCGGCGCTGGCGCTTGTGGTGCAGCTTGCTGCTCAGGTGCTGATGGCTGTTGCGGGGGAGGCTGTTGCGGCACATTCTGTTGTGCTGCTGGCTGTCCTGAAGGTTGAGCCGCAGCAGGCGCAGCAATGGTCTCGTTAGGGTCAGCGAGCGAAAGGTTGGAAAAATCGGTGAGTTCTGGTGGCGAAGCGCTCGGCGCTTGGGGTGTCGGTTGTTGTGGCGCTACGTTGGCTTGAGGCTGTGCCGGGGCCATGCCGGGCTGAAAGCCACTATTATCCTGCGGAGAGCCTTGGTGTGCGGATGTCGGCGCGGCGGCTGGCTGCTGTGGCGGGGCGCTCGGCACTTCACCCGGCTGTTGCTCTGCCGGTGGCTGGGCGGGCGCATCGGTCTTTGCCGGTGCGCTGAACGCATCAGAAAAATCGGAATCGCCGGATGCCGAATCACTCGCCATGAGGTTACTATCAATCGCTGGTTCAAGACAGTTACAAAAGCCGCTAGTGCAGCCATCTATCTGCACCATAGTCCGCAGGCACTACAAAATGATTAATATGCGGGACAGTATGTAACCCTCCCTTCACATTGGCCGAATAGGGTGAGACACAGGCTTTCCACGGGCTATTTGCGGTATCGATGAGTACCAACAATTATGCTGGCATGAGGTGAGAAAGCTTCTATACCTGTGTACATAATGAATAACGCAACGATATAGGGGAATGAACTATGCGTAATTCGACAAAACTGGCAGCGGCGGCTGTCGCCGGTGTTCTCTCGCTTGGCGGTGCTGCCACGGCTCAGGCGGCTGATATGGAAAAATGTTATGGTGTGGTGAAAGCCGGCCATAATGACTGCGGCAATGCCGCCGGCACGCATAGCTGCGCTGGCCAGGCCAAAGTGGATGGCGATGGCGGTGAATGGCTGTTACTGCCCAAAGGCACCTGCGAGCGCCTGGTAGGTGGCCATACCGAGCCGGTGACGGAAGGTCACGACCTCGACCATAGCCACGAATAAGCGGCTGTGATGCGCTAAAATAACAAGCGCAACAATAGAAAGCCGGGCCCGATTGGGTCCGGTTTTTTTATATCAGGTTCAACAGGGCTTCGGGTGGCCGGGCGATAACAGCCTTGTTTCCTTTCACCACGATAGGCCGCTCAATCAGGATTGGGTGTGCCGCCATCGCATCCATCAACGCCGCCTCATCGGCGTCCTTCAAGCCCAATTCCTTATACACCGCTTCTGTCGTGCGCATCATCTCTCGCGGGCTCACACTCAGCTTCGCCAGCAATGCGGCAATCTCATCCTTAGAAGGTGGGCTGTCCAGATAACGCACCACCTGCGGCGTAATGCCGCGCTCTTCCAGCAGCGCCAGCGCCTGCCGCGATTTTGAACAGCGCGGATTGTGATAAATCGTCACTTCATCCATAAATATATCCTTATAAATCAATGCTTTTTATGTTGTTAATCAAAACGTCATATGGCGGTCACATTTCCCTCAAACTTAAATGATAAAATAAAATCGGCTTATTGACAATTTGGCAGCACAACAAGATTCGCCGGTGCGCGACGCGCCCCCATCTGTGGGGCAGCGGCGCAGCCCGGCACACCAGTTAAAATCGCACCCAACCGTCATCACTGACAACCGGGATGCGTGAGAATGCGGGCAGGCATTCTCTTTTGTATCTTTAGCCGCCGCTGCCTTCGGCGCGCTACTGTAAGACGATCGTATAGTGAAGGAGAAGTGCTATAATGAAGTGGTTCCGTAACATCCTGAAGCGGTTCCTGTTGGGTCTGATCTTGGAAATCCGCGAGGACGTCCAAAATGGTCAGACATCGCACACGGCTGAAGCAGATGCGACACAGCCGTCACTCCCCCCTAGTTCCGATGCCAGCGTTACGGCGATTGTGGTCGAAGAGCCGCGCCGTCGCCGCCGCTGGTCTGCGTGGCTGCGCCGACTGCGGAATATTCGCATTCCGCGCCCGCGCATCCCACGCATTCGGATCAATCGTCGTTTCATTGTCGGGGCGGTGCTGTTAGCCGCCGTTGCAGTTGTTGTCCTCAACCCGCTGAGTCTGCTGGAGCCTGCTGGCCCTGCTGACTTAGGCGCGTTTGAGGGTCCAGTGGAAATCGAAGCCTCCCCCTACACGTTGCGGGGTGAAGTAGAGATTTCAAATGGAACGTTCCGCCTCACCATCGGCGCTGACCGCGGCAGCATCATCCTCTCAGACGAGGTGGAAGATGCACTGTTGGGTCAAACCACCTGGACCATCACGTCCGGTGGCATCACCGATGCTGATGGTAACC
>CAYSXY010000008.1:57256-65593 GCA_964435165.1 uncultured Rickettsiales bacterium | reverse complement strand
GTTGAGCTCTGCCCCAAAAATGAAAATGACACCCATAATGTAGAAAAATAAAAGCGCGGCAATAATTCCCCCCAAACTACCGTAGAGCAGGTTCACTTGGTCAAACCGGCTGAGATAATAAGAGAAGGCCTGCGCCGCGAGCATCCACATACCTGCTACACAGATGGCTCCAGGAAAGGTTGCAACGAAACGCTGTTTGATATTGGGCAGAATATAATACAGTGTTGCGACCACGATAAACAGCACCACGGCGGTAACACTGACACTGGCCGCCCCGATATCCAGATGGACTTCCTGCGCGATATCAATTTCCAGATAAGGCAAGGCGTGATTCATCACTATGGGCAGGAAAATATAGGCAATTAACATGAGGGTGATAATGGAGAGCGCCAGCAATAATTGGACAATACTGACAAGTCGACGAATCGCATAAGCAGGTGGCGTCCCCACCCGATAGGCACGATTGAGCACCGTGCGTGAACCTTCCACGATGGAAGACGACGTCCAGATCGCCCCCAGAATAGCGACCGTCAACAGCCCCTGGGGCGGGCCGGAGACAATTTCCATCACACGCGCTTCCAGCGCCGTGCGCACCCGCTCGGGCAAATGCTGCATCAGGCCAATGATAAACTCGCGGTTGATTTCAATCGTGCCGACCTGATCCGGGCTTAAAAAATAAGGCACAACGATGGGAAACAGCCAACCCGTCAGCGCCATTAATAACACCAGAAAAGGAAAGAGCGACAACATGCCAAGAAAAGCCAGATATCCCGCATGCTCAATACCGTCATGCATGACCGTGCTGTAAGCCGCTTTAGGAAAACAAGTGAGATATTTTAGAATCCGGTGCTTCATGATACCGATAATGATAGAGCGTCGTTCGAGCACTGGCTAGTATAGAGCGCTTCCGCCCACAATAGAAAACTGCCACACTAGGCTCAATAATTGTAACTCGTGGTTAGGTCTATAATCTAAAGGAACCCCTAATTGGTAAAAACAAAACTAATATGTTATTACTTGTAATTCACTTTTATTATATGTACAATAAACACGTAACAAGACTTTTGTTGGGTTTTACTTGAAAATTCCAGCATGTTGCTTACATATAAACGCACACGAAGGGAAGGAACAGATATGTCCATAGCCACATTGCCAGTCACGTCTGCCCAGGGCGGCTTGTCGCATTATCTGGCTGAAATTCAGAAATTCCCGATGCTCGAAGCAGAAGAAGAATACATGCTGGCAAAACGCTACGTCCAGCATGAGGATATGCAGGCAGCCCAGCGGCTTGTCACCAGTCACTTGCGCCTGGTGGTGAAAATCGCCTCCAAATTTCGCGGTTACGGCCTGCCCTACGCCGAAATGATCTCCGAAGGCAATATCGGCCTGATGCAGGCCGTCAAACGCTTTGACCCGGAGCGGGGTTTTCGCCTTTCCACCTATGCCATCTGGTGGATTAAAGCAGCCATTCAGGAATATATCCTCCGTTCATGGTCGTTGGTTAAAGTGGGTACCAGCCTCGCGCAAAAAAAGCTATTTTTTAATCTCAAACGGCTCAAGCGCCAGATTAATGCTGCCGATAACAGTGATTTAACACCGGACGAAGTCTCTGAAATTGCAGGCGAGCTGGATGTGAGCGAAGCCGAAGTGGTGGCGATGAATCGCCGCATGATCGCGCATGACCGGAGCCTGAATGCCACCGTCAGCCATGACAGTGACGATGAGTGGGGTGACTTTCTGGCCGATGATGAAGATTCACCGGAAGTGCAGGCCGTAGAGCAACAGGAAACCAGCCACCGGCGCTCGCTGCTGCATGACGCAATGCAATCACTCAAAGAGCGTGAGCGCGATATTTTTATCAAACGCCGCCTGAACGACCCGGCCATCACACTCGAAGAACTCAGCCAACAATATAGTGTCTCGCGTGAACGCATCCGCCAGATCGAAAATCGCGCCTTTGAAAAAGTACAGGCATTCATTACCGACGCATCGGGCGCTAATCAAACATCAGCCGCGGCGAGCTAGAGCTGAGCTGTCACCACAAGCAATGAAATAATCATTGCGAAAAGCCGGTTTCGCATAGCGGAACGGGCGACCATCCGCCATTAGCACAGCGCCGCCTGCTGCCTCCAGCACTGCCTGACCAGCCGCGGTATCCCATTCCATCGTCGGGCCAAATCGCGGGTATAAGTCCGCCCGTCCTTCAGCCACGATACAGAATTTAAGTGAACTTGAGGCACGTATTGTCCGCTGAACAGGCTGTGCCAGTTCATCCAAATAAGCCTGCGTTTTCGGCAATGCGTGTCGACTGCTAATCATCACCTCCAATCCTTCTGCAGGTACAGAGCGGGTGCGAATCTCTTGCCTACTTCCGTCTGCTTCTAGAAAAGCCCCTTCACCAGCCACGCCACCATACAGCCGTGCCGTAGCCGGCACATAAACCACACCCATGATGGGTATCCGTTCAACGATATAGGCGATATTGACCGTAAATTCGCCACTACGACTGATAAAACTTTTGGTTCCATCCAATGGATCAACTAACCAGAACGCCTCTTCGTCCGCGACATCAGGAAAGACTTCACTCTCTTCAGAAATAATCAACCTGCCCGGCGTAATCTGCTGCAGGCCCGCTTCGATAATCCGGTGCGCTGCCATATCCGCCTCGGTGAGTGGACTGTGATCTTCCTTATGCGTCACGGCATAGTCAGACGCATAAATGTCCATGATACGCTGTCCGGCCTCTACCGCCAATTCGCCAATCTTATCAACCGAACACGGAAACGTTCCCATCACATTGTCACCTTTCTACATACGATAGCCATTCCAAATTATCTTTAGGCATTATTTGGAATGGCTAGCAAGCGCGACTGCGCGTCACGCCTCATGGCGCCTAAGGCCCAGTGCCGTTTGAGCGCCAATTGATTTCTGTATAGAAATTAATTGAAATAACTATATATGCATCATCTCTTTACCTTTCCCTGCCATCATCCATTGTTGCGCAACGCAGCATAACAAAGGCTTTGCGGCTGGCAACCAAATCGCTATAGCTAGGCGCAGGTCTGCAATCCATGTATACAGTGTAGAGACGCCATATGAGCAAGGCATATCGTGACGAAATGACGGCTTACATCAACGATGTCGTGTCGCATATCCCGCAAAAACTCCTGAATGAATGCGATGGAAAAAAAGCACCGGATATCGCACAATTTGTCCGGCAATATTATGCACACACGCCCGTTGCTCAACTCCAGCAAATCGAGCCTGAACGGGCATGCCAGCGTGCTTTATCCGGCTGGACATTTATCCAGCAACGAAAAGAAGGCTTCAAATTACGCATCTTCCAACCTGAGAAAAAGCGCGATGGCTGGAATTCTCACCACACCATCATTCAAACCCTGCAACGCGATATGCCGTTTCTGGTAGATTCGCTCACAGCCGAATTGAACCGGCAAGGATTTGTGATTTTCAGCTGCCTGCATCCCATCATGCCGGTTCAGCGTAACAACAGCGGTAGCTTGAGTGCGATTGGCACCTTAAAAAATGGCCAGCCTGAATTTGAAAGGGATGCCTTTACGCCGGAATCGTTGATTGATTTCGAAATATCAACACCCGGTGATGAAGCCGATGCGGCGAAACTGCAACAGGACCTGGAGCGCGTCATGCGCGCCGTGGAGGTGAGCGTCAATGACTGGCAATCCATGGCCGCCAGGGTTGATGAGACGGTGCAGCATCTGCGCACTGTTCCCAGCCGTTATACGCTGGAGGATATGACAGAAGTCATCGACTTTCTGCACTGGATGCAAAATAACCACTTCGTCTTTCTCGGTGTTGTCGATTATGAATATGATCTCGACGCTAAGGCCGATGAGGTGCTCAAAACGGTTGCAAAATCTGAACTCGGCCTGTTCCGACTGGACGATCTGGACCTCACGCCTAAAAGTCTGCAGGCCATTCCGGCATCGCAGTGGAAAGCCTTTTTGCGTGATACCGGCGTCGCCGAAATCACCAAAGCCAATTACCGCTCGATCGTCCACCGCCCCATCCATATGGATTATGTCAGTGTCAAACAGTTTGGCAGCGATGGTACGGTAGTGGGTGAACGCCGCTTTCTTGGCCTGTTCACCTCGCTCGCCTATTTTGATAGCGTGCGTAACATTCCCATCATCCGGCGTAAAGTCGATAAGATTCGCCTGCGCGCCGGATTCAGCCCAAATGGGCATGACGGCAAAGCACTCTCGACGATTCTGGAATTCTACCCACGCGATGAAATGTTTCAGATCAGCGAAGATGAGCTGTTTGAAACAAGCCTTGGTATCCTCTCGCTCGAAAGTCGCCCACGGGTCAAAATATTTGCCCGTATGGATCGCTTCAGCCGGTTTGCCAGTTGCCTGATCTATGTTCCGCGGGAGCGATTCAGCACCGATATGCGTTTCAAAATTCAGAATGTACTGGCCGAAGCGTTCAGTGGTACCATCAGCGCCTATTACACGCAGGTAACCGATTCACCGCTGGCCCGCCTGCATATTATTGTCAAACTGGGAAGCGGCAAACGTCCCACGGTCGATCTGGACAAACTTAACCGGCGCCTGGCGGAAGTCGTGAACGCCTGGACCGACAGCCTGCTAGATGCCCTGCTGGAGACGTATGGTGATAATCATGGCGAGAAAACCTTTCGTGTCTATGGCAAGGCCTTCCCCGACAGTTATAAATCACGCTACAACGTTCAGCAGGCAATCAGTGATATTTTCAAAATCGAAGAAGCGCTCCGCAGCGATGAAGTAACGCTTAATCTGTATGACGGCGCAAAGGGCGAAGATAAAGACATCTTTCATCTGAAACTCTACACACCGCGTCGGCAGATTGCCTTGTCGGATATTCTACCCATGCTGGAGAATATGGGCCTTAAAGTGCTGGAAGAAATTCCATCGCACATTACCCCGATGGGCACAAAAGAAGGCGTGTGGGTGCGTGATTTCCGCATCATGCTTGAACAGGGCGAAAAACCGGACATCAAGGCGCTCAAACCCTTGTTTGAAGAAACATTGTTGAAAGTGTGGAAGGGCGAGACCGAGAATGATCGCTTTAATGCCTTGGTCGTCTCTGCCCGAATCAACTGGCGTGATGCCGTCTTATTACGCGCCTATGCGAAATATCTGAAACAAACACGCTTTGCCTACAGCGAAGATGCGATTGAAGATGCCCTCAACGAGCACCCGGCAATCGCCGTCAATCTGATCAACCTGTTTCATGCCCGCTTCAATCCTAAACTCGGTGACAATGATGAAGGGCGGCAACAGGGCATCCTGGTTGAACTGGAACACCAGCTGGCCAATGTGTCTGACGTGACGGATGATCGTATCCTGCGTCATTATATCGCGATCATGCGGGCAACCTTGCGCACTAATTTCTATCAACGCGATAAGGCGAAGAAACAGAAATCTTATTTATCCTTCAAATTCAGGCCCGCTGACATACCTGGCATGCCAAGGCCACTGCCTTATGCCGAAATATTCGTCTATAGCCGTCGCACGGAAGGTGTCCATTTACGGGGTGGCAAAGTCGCACGGGGCGGCCTGCGCTGGTCTGACCGGCATGAAGATTTCCGCACGGAAGTGCTGGGCCTGATGAAAGCACAAATGGTCAAAAATGCGGTGATTGTACCGGAAGGCTCCAAGGGCGGTTTTGTTGTCAAACACCCTCCGCTGGAAGGCGGGCGTGAAGCACTGATGGAAGAAGTGATTCACTGCTACAAAACCTTCCTCTCCGGCCTGCTCGATCTGACCGACAATCTGGTCAAACACAAGATTGTTCCGCCTAAGGAAGTGGTACGTCAGGATGGAGATGATCCTTATCTGGTTGTCGCCGCCGATAAAGGCACCGCCACCTTCTCCGACATCGCCAACAGCGTCGCTGAAGCATATGGCTTCTGGCTGGGGGATGCATTTGCCTCCGGTGGCTCTGCCGGTTATGACCATAAAAAAATGGGCATTACGGCCAAAGGGGCCTGGGTATCTGTCCACCGCCACTTTATGGAAATGGGGCTGGATACGCAGGCAGATGACTTTACCGTTGTCGGCATCGGCGATATGTCCGGCGATGTGTTCGGCAATGGCATGCTGCTTTCCAAGCACATCAAGCTGATTGCAGCCTTTAATCATCTCCATATCTTTATCGATCCCAACCCCGACCCGGCAACCAGCTTTAAGGAGCGGCAACGTCTATTCGCATTACCACGCTCATCCTGGAGTGATTATGACCGCTCCATTCTCTCACGCGGGGGCATGATTTTTGAACGAAACGCCAAACAGTTAACCCTCAACAAAACCATTCAGAAGCTGTTTGACATCGAGAAAGAGTCAGTGACGCCTGAAGAACTGATTCAGCACATTCTGACGGCTGAGGTCGATCTGCTATGGAATGGCGGCATTGGCACATACGTCAAAGCCGCACAGGAAAACCATGAAGATGCAGGAGACCGTGCCAACGATACGCTTCGCGTCAACGGGCGTGATTTGCGCTGCAAGGTTGTGGGTGAAGGCGGCAATCTCGGCTTCACACAATTAGGGCGCATTGAATATGCCTTGCGCGGTGGACGGCTGAATACCGATGCCATTGACAATTCCGCCGGGGTGGATTGCTCCGACCATGAAGTGAATATCAAAATCGCCCTGAGCCAGGCAGTGGAGGATAAAACCCTCTCTCGCAAGCAACGCGACACGTTGTTGGAAAAAATGACAGACACGGTGGAGAAACTCTGTCTACGCGATAATGAACTCCAGACACAGGCCATTACTATCGCCCAGATTCAAGGCCATCGCCTGCTGGAATCTCAGGCCCGCGTCATGCGGATGCTGGAGCGCGAGGGGCTGCTGGATCGTGCGCTGGAATATCTGCCCGATGATGAAGCCATCGAACAAAGGATTGCCAGTCAGCAGGGCCTGACACGGCCCGAACTTTCCGTGCTGCTCAGTTACTCCAAACTAGCGCTCTATCAGGATTTGATCCATTCCAACGTGCCGGACAGCGATTATTTCACCGCTGACCTGCGGCGCTATTTTCCGGAACAAATGCAGCAAAAATTTGCGAAATATATTGAATCCCACCAATTGCGGCGCGAAATTATCGCCACTGTCATTACCAACTCTATTGTCAATCGTATCGGCAGCACCTTCTTTTTTCAGGTAACGCAGGATACCGGCATGAAAGAGTGTGACATCGCCAGAGGCTACATCATCACACGTGATGTCTTTACCCTGCGCGAATTATGGGGAGCAATTGAAACATTAGACAGTAAGGTCAGTGTAGAGACGCAGGCCGAGATGTTTGCGGCGATCAACCGCCTGATTCACCGGTCAACCCTGTGGTTTTTGCGCAATTTCTCGCAACCGCTGGATGTCGTGACACTGGTGGATCATTTCAGCACTCCGATAGCACAATTACGCGAAAACCTGGATGGCATGCTGCGTGCCGATGCCCGCACCTTTTACGAAGAGCGCCTGCAGGAATTGAAAGAGTGCCATGTGCCCGAAGCTCTGGCAAAAAATATCGCGTTGCTGCCGGCACTCGCCTCTGCCGGCGATATTATCGAGGTGGCACAGCACAGTAAGATGCCGGAGCGCATTGTCGGTGAAGTCTATTTTGAACTCAGCGCGCGCCTGAAGCTCGGCTGGCTGCGCCAATGTGCCGACAAACTCAATGACCAGACCTACTGGGCACGGCAAGCCTCCACCACCTTCATCAGCGACCTGTTCAGCGAACAACGCCGCCTGACCGCCCGCGTGGTGGCTGAGGGCTGCGATGAGAACCAGTGTGACATTGCCGTCGACCGCTGGTGCGAAACCCACAGCGCCGATGTGGAACGATTCCTGCAATTTGTCGGTGACCTGCAACATGCCGCGCATGTCGATTTTGCCATGCTCGTCGTCGCCCTGCGCAAAATTGAAAGCATCGCTGCGGTCTAACAAAAGGGCCTACACGAACATCGCGAGTCGAAATATCCATGGTACCGCACGGTAAAGGCCAGAGAATATAGATGAATGGATCCTACAGTTCCGAAGTGTTACCGTAGTGTTGAAACGTGACAGTGAATAATGTTATAGACCGGTTGAACCGGTAATCCAGAGAGCTGATTGACGACACGCCGGGCTTGCTGCCCCGGCTACTGTTGTCAGTCATATAAATGAGAAATGGATTCCGGATAGCCTCGCCTACTGCTTCGGCTTCCGGAATGACAACGAGAATAAATCGTCATCTTGAACACAGCGGCAATAGACACGCACGAAGGATTTGTCGGCGCATTATTCGAGTTATTGAACAAGGCCAGCAGCCTTGAGC
>CAYSXY010000008.1:0-57156 GCA_964435165.1 uncultured Rickettsiales bacterium | reverse complement strand
CAGCCTTGAGCTTCTCTATGTGGATTCGCACAGCCACCGGAAGTGCTTATCTCACGTCGAGCATATGCGAGTCAGCAGCCTTGAGCCAGTCTCATGGGCTGGCAAAGCCAGACCGGAGACAACACAAAACATCGACGAGCACGGGCATAGAGCGAATAACGCTAGCATCCTTATGACGTGATGAGAACAAAGGTTCGTGAGCATCGGAGCATCAGTCACGTTTTATGTAAAAGTACATATCCCCTAATGCGAGGCCAGCAGGCCGAGTCAGCCCTGAGCTTCGCCCCATGTGCGAGTCAGTAGACGAGCACGGGGGCAATCAAAATTAATGCCGAAAATGACGCTGCCCGGTAAACACCATCGCCATCCCCGCCGCATCCGCCGCGCGAATCACTTCCTCATCTTTCACCGAACCGCCCGGTTGGATAATCGCCCGGATACCTGCCTCGGCCGCCAGTTCAATATTATCCGGAAACGGAAAGAAGGCATCAGATGCCAGCACCGCACCATCACTTCGACGCGTATCACCTGCAAGCGTATTCGCGCGGTGTATGGATTGGCGCACGGCATCCACCCGGCTGGTCTGGCCGCCACCGATCCCCATGGTTGCCCCATCTTTAGCCAACACAATCGCATTAGACTTCACATGTTTGCATACGGTAAAAGCAAAACACAAATCCGCCAGTTGCGATTCACTCGGAGCCGCACTCGTCACTGTGGTTAGCTGAGACGCATCCAACCCGGCATTGTCACGCGTCTGCACTAGATACCCCCCCGCAATACTCTTCACTTGTAATGCCTGCCGCTCACGCGCAGGCATGCCGCCTGTTGCCAGCAGCCGCAGGTTTTTCTTTGCCGCCAGCACGGCGCGCGCCGCCTCATCAATCGCCGGGGCAATCACCACCTCGGCAAATAACTCAACGATCTGCGTCGCGGTTGCTTCATCCAGGGCACGGTTAAGGGCGATAATCCCACCAAACGCACTGACCGGATCACTAGCCAATGCTTTGCGATACGCATCCGATAGTGTATCCGCCACCGCTACTCCACACGGATTAGCATGTTTGATAATCGCTGCCGCCGGTTGATCAAACTCCGCGACTAATTCAAATGCCGCTTCCGTATCCTGTATATTATTATAGCTCAGCTCCTTGCCTTGCAGCTGCGTTGCGTTGGCCACGCCCGGCACCTCAGCATCCGAGACATAATACGCAGCCTGCTGATGCGGATTTTCGCCATAGCGCAGCACCGCTTTGCGCTCCGCACCAAGCAGCCGGTCTGGAAACGTCACCCCATGCTGCTGGGCAAACCACTGGCTGATGGCCGTATCATAGGCCGCTGTGCGACCAAACGCCTTGGCCGCCATACGCTGGCGGAACGCCAGTGAAATGCCGCCATCCTGCGCCTTCATTTCCGCCAATAATGCCTCATAATCAGCCGGGTCCGTCATCACCGTCACAAAGCGATGATTTTTGGCCGCTGAACGCACCATCGCCGGCCCACCGATATCGATCTGCTCAATCACCTCTTCTGGGCTGCCACCACGCGCTACTGTCAGCTCAAACGGATATAAATTGACAATCAACAGATCAATGGGCGGAATATCATGCGCCTGCATCGCCTCCTGATGGGATGGATGATCACGCACGGCAAGCAGACCGCCATGAACCTTGGGCACCAGCGTTTTGACCCGGCCATCCATCATTTCCGGCACGCCGGTATAGTCACTGACATCCTCCACCGAACAACCGGCCTGCGCCAACTGCGTGGCCGTGCCGCCGGTAGATAATAACTCAACACCGTAAGATGCGAGTGCGTTTGCAAGTGGCTCAATGCCTGTTTTGTCGGATACAGACAATAAGGCTCGCTCTGGTGTGATGCGCATGATCAATTCCTGAGTATTAAGATAAGTACGTTAGTGACTCGCAACTTTTAGCGGCGCGGCCCCTCCGGCAGGGCGGTATTCCCGAACAATCTCGGCAATATGCACCCGAATCGCATCGGCCCGGCCCGCCTCCAGCGCTTGCTCCAACAGCATTAATTGGCGGCGCATCGCCTTATAGGCAATCTCACGCGGCATGGCCAGCATTATGCTCTCATGCTGCGTCGGCACGGGAGCCTCATCGGTGTAGAATAATTCTTCATAGAGTTTCTCGCCTGGGCGCAGGCCGGTAATCTCAATCTCAATATCGCGGTAAGGACGATACCCCGCCAGGCGGATCATCTGCTCCGCCAGATCCATGATGCGCACCGGTTTACCCATATCGAGCACAAAAATAGCACCGGGCCCATGATGCTTGCGGCTGCCTTGCATCGATGCCGCTTGAATCACCAGTTCCACAGCCTCCCGAACGGTCATAAAGTAACGTTCCATCTGCGGGTGCGTCACCGTCAGCGGGCCGCCTGCCTCCAACTGCCGGCGAAATAACGGCACCACCGACCCTGCCGAACCTAAGACATTACCAAAACGTACGGTGATGAACGAAGTCTCCGGTGCTTCAGCCGACAAAGCCTGCAGATATAATTCGCTGAATCGCTTGCTTGCCCCCATCACATTGGCCGGATTTACGGCTTTATCCGTCGAGACCAGCACCACGGCACTGGTCTGATGCCGCCGTGCAGCTTCGGCAATATTCACCGTCCCCACCACATTGGTTCGCACCGTTTCCAGTGGATTGGCTTCGGCAATCGGCACATGTTTGACTGCCCCGGCATGAAACACAACATCCGGTTGATAGGTCGCAAATAACCGTTCGACCGAGGCCTCATGACGCACATCCCCCAACACCGCATGCCTCACTAAGCCCGGACATTCATCGCCAATCTCGCGGTCGATGCGATAAAGCGCAAATTCGGACAGTTCAAATAACACAAGCTCTTGTGGAGCGAACTGTGCCACCTGCCGTGCTAACTCGCTGCCAATCGTCCCCCCTGCCCCAGTAATCAACACCTTTTTGCCGGTCAAAAAAGCTTCCATCTGCTCCATATCCAGTGCCGCTTGCGGTCTGCCCAACAAATCTTCGATCGCAATGGGAGCCAGTTGCATGGGCTCATCAGCAGCCTGCCGCAAATCGGTCAGCTTCGGTAAGCGCGCCAGACTCATGCCGCGGCTATCGGCAAAACGCAACATCTCCTGCACCTGATCACCGCTCAGTCCGTCTTCCGCCAGAATAATTTTATGTGGGCGCTGATCTTTACGTGACAGCTTATCAACCACTTTTGGCAACTCATCCACCATGCCATGCACCCTAATGCCATGCAGATTGCGTCCCAGAGCACTAGGCTCGTTGGCAACGATACCAACGACACGATACGGCAATTCATCCTTATGCAAACTGTTACGAATAAATAATTCGGCCTGGTCACCACTGCCGACCAGCAGCACCGGCACCCGGTCATCGGTCAGCTTGGTCAGGTCAAGATGAAAGCCCCGGTCACGGACAATACGATAAATCAAACGCGGCGCCCCCAGCAGCATCACCAACAACAGCCAGTTAATCACTAATGCTGAGCGTGGATACCCTTCGAGCCGCGTCAACAGAAACAGAACGGGGACGAACACTAGGATCGATAGCGTCGCTGCGCGGATAATCGCCAGCAAATCACTGAGCGAGGCATATCGCCAAATACCTTTATACAAACGCATCCGCAGGAAAAACCCGACACAGATCAGGGTAAAAACCGCTGTACCCAACAGGAGATAAGGCTGCGTCTGCGCCAGAAATGCCTCACCTAAACGCAAATATAACGACAGAATAAAACTCAGCGCCGCCATGATCGTATCATGCGCCACAGCAACCAGGTTGCGGTACTGTTTTAAGCGGGGAATCAACCGCATATACTCTCTACCAGTTCATCACGTTCAATATATGGGACTGATTAATAGATTAATCTCGTCATCGCCACTATAGTTTTCCCCTATGCTTATGATGATAGCCGATTACGCACATGATGATACAAGACCAGTTCTGCTATCAGGCTGCAATGCGGCCCGCACCATCATTGGCGTGTACGCTTGAGTGGCGCATGAAAAGCGACAGAAAACGGAAACATGACATTACGGCGTAGACAGGGCATGATGGTGCCTGCCATAAAGGCGAAAATATGCCACCAGCCCGGCGGCGATTACATATGAACACATCATCACCTGCCATGGCGGCACGTATGCCGCCATCCAGGCAGCAATCATCGCACCTGTCGCTATATGGGTAATGGCCACCATCAGCACAACACGCCGGTGGCTTATCCCGGCACGCACCGCCCGTTGATAGGCATGGGACGAATGAGCCTCCCAAATGCGCTGCCGGGTCACCAAACGCCAGATAAGTGTCGAGGTTGCATCCGTCACATAATAGGCAGGAATCGCCAATACAAGCAGCCCAAAATCATAGCTGGCAACCATCAGCAGCAAGAAACCCAACAGATAGCCAAGCGGCACGCTGCCCACATCACCGAGAAAGATGGTGGCCGGTTGCCAGTTCCACCACAAAAAACCGGTGGCTGACGCCCCAACAATCGCAATAAATACCAGCAAGCGGCTGTCGACGATAAACTGTGTGGCCAGTAACCACAGTAACAGACAAATACACAAAGTGACGGTTGCCGTGAGTCCGTCAATACCATCCATAAAATTAAACAGATTGATAAACCACAACCACGCCAGGGCCAATAGCAGTGATTCCAGCCAGAATGGCAGGAGGCCACCCAGTATGAGACTTTCCGGCAACACCATTATGCCAAGCCCCACCGCCACCAACTGCGCCAGCAAACGCGGTACGATGCCCATTGATCCGACATCATCCATCCAGGAGACCATGGCCAGCAATAAGGCAGCACACCAAACCGGCCAAATATCTGCCGTATGCATTTTCACCTCCACCCATGCGAGCAGATAAGGTGAGGCCGCCCATAATAGCAAAACGACACCGACCACAGCGATACCACCGCCTCTGGGCACCGGACGCTGATGGTTGCTGCGTGCATTCGGCCTGTCCAGAATTCGCTCCTGCAACAACCAGTGCCGGATATAGTAAGTTGTCAGCCAGGAGAGAATCAGTGCAAGACATGGCACCAACAGCAAGATGACCGCCACCTGCATCCAGTATGGCATCGCTATCCTCGTCGCCCGAACAGTTTTTCGATATCCGCCAGTTTAAGCGACACATAAGTTGGACGCCCATGATTACACTGGCCGGAGTAAGGGGTGACTTCCATCTCACGAAGCAGCGCATTCATCTCGTCGGTATTCAGCCGTCTGCCCGCTCGGACAGACCCATGACAGGCCATCGTCCCGCACACATGCTCGAGCCGTTCGCGCAGCGATAGCCCTTCACCATATTCGAGCATGTCATCGGCCAGATCTTCAATCAGGCGCGCGGCATTGAGCTCCCCCAGCATCGCCGGCACTTCACGCACCAGCACGGCATCCTGACCAAATGCCTCGATGACCAACCCAAGGGCAGTTAACGCCTCGGCATGCTCCAGTAACTGCTCACGCTGCGCTGGATTCATTGTCACCACTTCAGGAATCAACAATGCCTGCCGCGCCATGCCTTTATCAGCCAGCGCTTTTTTCATCCGCTCATAAACTAATCGCTCATGGGCGGCATGCTGATCGACAATCACGATACCATCCTGTGTTTGCGAGACGACATAGGTTTCGTGTAATTGCGCACGGGCTACTCCCAACGGATAGGAAGCGACGCTATCGGATGGCACGGCCTCATTTTCATTCACGGCCATAACGTCAGACTGCTCAATGGATGCAGGCTGCGCCTGGGGCGGAAGTGATGCCAATGCCGGATGCATCGCCTGCGCCTGCCCTGATGAAGACACAACACGATGCTCATCAAACTGCCCAATCATCGTGGACCCGGCAGGACCATAAAATGCCGATGCCGCCGCGTGACTGCCCTGAGGACTACTCTGGATATGTGCTCCGGATGCATTCTGTGCTGGCTGCATGGCTGCCAGAGCCTGCCCGGCCACTGCCGTGGACGCTCGAAAACCGGCCGTATCCAGCGATTGTTTGACCCCATTATACAACAGGCTGCGCACGAGGCCCGGCTGACGAAAGCGCACTTCCACCTTTGCCGGGTGTACATTGACATCGACCATTTCCTGCGGCAATTCCAAAAATAAGGCCACGACCGGGAACCGATCCCGCGCCAGGAAATCCTGATAGGCAGCGCGCACGGCTCCAAGCAACACACGGTCTCGTACAGGCCGTCCATTGACAGCCAGATATTGTGCCTGCGACGTACCACGGTTGAAGGTTGGCACGGCAACAAATCCATGCAGGCGGTAATCATCACGTTCCTGCGCTACAGGCACTGCATTATCGGCAAAGCCGCGCCCGAGCAAATCACCCAGCCGTAATAAATGGCGATCGATTAACTCTCCCTGGCGGGAATCGAGATGCATGAGTGTCTTACCGTAATGCGACAGGCGGAAGCCCACATCCGCATGTGTCATGGCAAGGCGCAATACTGCATCCTGGCATTGCTGCAATTCCGTACGATCCGTCTTAAGAAATTTAAGGCGTGCCGGGGTTGCATAAAACAAGTCTCGCACTTCTATGACCGTTCCTGGCTGCATCGCAACCGGCTGCGTCTCTGATACATATCCGGCTTCAACGTCAATCCGCCAGCCATGCTCTGCGTTTTTTATCCGGCTCTGGATCGTCAAACGGCTGACAGAGCCGATAGACGGTAAGGCTTCGCCGCGAAAACCCAAATGCTTGATATGCTCCAGATCATCATCCGGCAGCTTGGACGTAGCATGGCGCTGCACGGCCAACGCTAACGCTTCCTGCGCCATACCAACACCATTATCCTGCACACGAATCAGGCTTCGCCCCGCATCCTCCAACGCGATATCAATCCGACTGGATTGCGCATCAATCGCATTTTCAATCAGTTCCTTCAGCGCTGATGCCGGCCGTTCAATCACTTCACCCGCAGCTATCCGGTTGACAACAACCGGCGGCAACAGCCGAATCACATTCATGCCGGCTCATTCTCACGGCTAGCCGCCAGCATCTGGCGTGCCCGCCGCTTGCCATCCTCCACTGCTGGCTGGTCATACGCATTAATGCCCAGCAGCTTTGCCGCGGCAACCGTCTCCAGCATAAAATGCATTAACATTGCACCTAACGCTTCACTGTCCAGCACCGGCATGTGCAATAGCCGCACCGGCCGACCTGCTGCCTTTAGCGTATCAATGGTGGCCTGCTGTTCGGCTTCCATCACATCGCCAATGCGGTGTCCTTCGAGATAGGACAAACGTGCATCATGCTGCGCATAGCCCAGGTCAATGACAGAACCTTTGCCGGCATGTTGCGTTGTGATAATCGTGTAATATTTGTCGGCCGGGCCATCAAGATAGAGCTGCAACTGGCTATGCTGATCAATCGTGCCCAGGGCACGGATCGGCACTGAGCCATGTCCTTGCTTACCGAGACTTTCCGCCCAAAGCTGGCGGTACCATGAACCGAGATGGAACAAGCGGTCCGCATAAGGCATAAGTACAGCAATGCGCGTTCCCTGCTCCATCAATCCGCATGCCACCATCGCCCCGGCCAGTGGCGGGGCCTCTTCGGGTGTCTCTGCCCGCATCCACTGGCTGAGAATATTCGCCGCACCGCGCCTCAGCGCCGAGATATCGACCCCGCACACGGCCGCCGGAATTAACCCCACCGCCGTCAGCACAGAGAACCTGCCGCCCACATCAATCGGATGGTCAATCACGGGCATGTGATGTTGCTCTGCGATTGCCTTTAATGGCGAATCCTGCGGCATCGTGACCACTGCCATCTGTGCCGCCGGTGCATGGCGACTGACACGCTCACTCAATGCCGCAATCACAGCCAATGCCTGACCAATTGTCTCAACCGTGCCGCCGGATTTGCTGATCACGAGAAAAAAATGACGGCTAAGGTCACCCTCCAGCATCTGGGAGACGCTGTGAGGGTCTACATTCTCCATAAATACACAGCGCGTACGTCCACCCGGAGCATGGAAGGATTCCAGCATCCGGCCACCAAGGCTTGACCCTCCGGTGCCAATGACGACGAGTGTATCCGCCTGCCGCCGGATACGATCAGCCAGCGACGTAATCTCTCCGAGATCATGCTGCCAGAGCGGCACCTGCAATGGCCCGCCTTCTTCATCTCGCAACTGCTCCTGGAGACTCAGTAACACGCCTGCCGCACGTTGCGAAAAATTCTCCCAGCGCGCCGGGTCAATTCCTTCGTGACCGATGATAGAGGCATGACAGGCACTGATGTCCTGCCGATAAGGGTAATCCACTTGCATTTTACTACTCCGTATCTCCTGCCGGGATGACAGCTCCCTCAGGCTGGTCTGATATATGATGTTCTTCCTTAGCTGGCGGCTTTACCAGCGCATAGCTGAGCTGTGCCGGGTCAAGCAAACGGCGGGCAACCCGTTTCAGATCGTCTACTGTCACGGCTGAAAAATAGCCATTGCGTTTCTCCAGGTAATCCGCGCCGAGATCGTAACGTTGCATCGCCATGAGATAAGCAGATAGCTCCGTCGTCGTATCCAGATTCAGGGGAAAACTCCCCGTGATATAGCCCGTCACTTCCTGTAAGTCCGCCTCTGTGATATCTCCACCATATAGTGCGCTTAGAACCGATTGCAACCCATCAATGGCTTCCTCTTCCTGTCCGGTACGCGTCGACATCCCTCCAACCAGCAGTGGGGCCATCGGTCGATTATCCAACTGACTGAAAGCCGAATAGATGAGGCCTTTCTCCTCTCGCAGCAGTTGCATCATGCGTGAGGCAAACCCACCGCCACCTAACATCCGGTTCAGCATATAGGCGGCATAAAAATCCGGGTCTTCCCGTTCAACGCCCGGCAGCACAAACAACAAGTGGCTTTGCCCGGCAGGCATGGTCACCACCTCATCTTCGCCGTAGCGAATATCGGGAGCCTCCATCTCAACAGGCGCAACGGACTTCGGCGCGAGGCTGTCCAGCACAGTTTCCGCCATTTCTTCGGCATCACGAACGCTGACATGCCCGGCTATAGCAATGATAATATTATCCCGCGCCATGCGATGACGATAAAACTGACGAATATCATCGCGCGTAATCGTCGCAACGCTGGCATCGGTCCCTGCCGAGTCGCGACTGTATGGATGCCCGGCAAACACCAATTCCCGCAATGTTTCATTCGCAATGGTAGAGGGATATTGGCGCGCGCGGCGGCGCGCCGCCGCCATTTGTTCTTTGAGCTTTGCAAGCGATGTTTCGTTCAACTGCGGTGCAGACAACGCCGTGCCGAGCAACGAAACGGCACGCTCGCGATGCTCACTCAAGGTGCGCAGAGTAATATTCATAGCCGCATCATCCGCCCTGAAGGATAAGCCGATCGCATACTCATCCAGTGCCTGATGGAACGCCCGCGCATCCATCTCTCCCGCCCCTTCCATCAACATGCCGGTCGCCAGTTCGGCCAATCCTTCTTTGCCAATGGGGTCATGCAGGTAGCCTGCTCCCATAAACGCCATGCGCATGGTAATTACCGGCACCTGATCACTTTGGATTAGCCACACAGCCACACCGTCGCGCGCCCGCAATTCCTGAACAGGAGGATAGGCCAGCGCTGGCGCAGCCATGGTAACGACAAAGAGCATCATCACCCACATTATCGGCACCCTCATGGCATCGCCTCCTCATGCAGAGCTTGTTCTGGAAGCAAGATACCCGTCACACTGCACTCATCGACAAAGACATGCTGGGCCGCTTGCTGAATCTGCACCTCCGTCACCGCCTCAATATGATCTTCCCAATGAAGCAAATAATCTGGTTCCAGCCCAACACTGGCCAACATACCGATATAATATGGAATTTTGCCGATCCCTTCGCGCGCATAAATCGTCCCTGCCATAAGCAACCGCTTGGCGCGCGCCACATTCGCCACATTCGGCGCATGCGCAGTCACCTGCATTAATAAATCCTCCAGACGATTCTCAATATCCTCCATACTGACGTCGGGTGCTGGAGAGATCGCAATACTGAACAGGCTCATGCCGCGGCGAATCGCCGAGTAAGAGACAGAAATGGATGTTGCCAGTTTTTCTTCTTCAACCAACACACGATAGAGCAACCCGGTCTTATCGGACCCCAGCAGATATTCCAGCACAACCAATGGAAAATGATGGCCGACATCGCCGCTCAAAGCACTTGGCGCAAGATAGCGCCGGACAAATAATGGTTCACGCACCTGTTCATGCACCATGCGAAGTCGGCGTTCTGCCAGTTGCGGCGGCTCCTGCCAGTTAACACGCAGCGGCACTTCTTCCACCGGAATCGTGCCATAATATTGCTCCGCCAGAGGCCTTAATTCTTCGGCGGTTATATCCCCACCAACCACCAGCACCGCATTGGCGGGATGATAATGCCGATCATAAAATGCCTGAGCATCCTCTGCCGTCAGCGCCGCAATTTCATGCTCCCAGCCAATCACCGGTCGGCGATATGGGTGATGCAGATAGGTAATAGCGCTGAGTTGTTCACCGAAGAGACGCTCTATTCTGGATTCCACCACCTGGTAACGCTCTTCCAGAATCACGTCGCGCTCACGCAACACTTCCGATTCACTCAACACCAGATGGCGCATACGATCTGCTTCCATTCGCATGATTTCCGGCAAATGCTCTTTGGCAATCTTGGCATGGTATGCCGTATAATCATGGCCGGTAAAGGCATTTTCTCTGCCTCCCATAGCAGCCACTCGCCGCGAATATTCACCAGGCTCCAATGTTTTGGAGCCCCGGAACATCATATGTTCAAAAAAATGTGCTAAACCAGATCGACCAGGGGGATCATCCATCGCCCCCACCCGAAACCAGAGCATATGGTTCACCGCCGGCACAATCGGATTTGGCACCACATACACGTCCATGCCATTTGCCAGACGGAACTGCTCGACAGTGATGACGGATTCGAGCAATTCGGCATCACCATCACCAAACCACCGCATGAGATCGTCACGATAATGAGGCTGCCATATTAATACCAGCGTGACGATCGTCAGAAAGACCACCCAGATGCGTCGCCGCGGCGAGATCACAGCCAAACCCACCTCACTCGCCATCTGCTTCACCTGCAGAATCATTGGCATCAACTGAGGCGTCAGACATGCCAGCATCCTCAACGGTCACAGCAGAGTCAGGCACACTACCCTGGGTGAGACGTTCAAGCTCCTCAACAGGATTGAGCACCTCGCCCTCTTCTTCAGGCGCCACATCCACCAGCAAGGCACCGGCTTTCACACGCGCCCAGAATCCATCACTGTCATCAGCATCGGCATCATCGCGCAATTGATCGCGAATCGCAGGATCAGCCTCTGCTGCCCCCGCTTTGCGCAGCAGCACCGTTTCCGACAAAGCACGTGGAGTTCCAGACTGAACAGCAGGCGACTCAACAGACTCGCCTCCCTTCAACAGGGAAGATGCACGGGACTGAGCCGTGGGCGTACGACTGACCGATTCACCCGGGGGACGCAGATTATAATCGGGCGGCAACGTCAGGGGCGGACGCGTCACGACACGGAATTCATCCGGCACATTTTTCTCAAACCCCAGGCCACGTTTGAGATCGGTACAACCGGCAAGCACCGCCAGGCACAGAATCACTCCCCAAAAATGATATTGAGAACGAACCATAGTATTATTACCTTATGAGCCGTCGAAAACCGGCATTTATGTGGCAGAAGGCCTTTGCCGCACTATACTGTCATAGAGCAACATTGCAACGCCGATCACAATCGCGCTATCGGCGATATTAAATGCTGGCCAATGATAACCATAAAGATGGACATCAAAAAAATCCGCGACGGCACCGAACCGAATCCGATCAATCACATTACCAATGGCACCGCCAATAATCATACCATAGGCCAATGCCTGAAATCGATCGGCCTGTCGCCACACCAGCCAACACAGCACTGCGCATATCGCCAGTGCGACCGCAATCAGCAACCAGCGGCGACTGTCATCGTCTGCGGCAAACAGGCCAAAACTCACGCCATGATTCCACACCATGACCAGATTAAAAAAAGACGTCACCTCAATGACGCGCCCGGCAATACCCACGTCAAAAAGCAATACCTGCTTGCTCCATTGATCCAACAAAAGAACAACCAGAAAAGCAACCGCTGCGAGCCTCGCGACCGACCGTGTCCGCACTACCGGTGCGCCATCAGCCGATGATAAGGTGTCATGCTCTTCTGACATCAGTCTGCTGCCTCAGCCAGCCACCATTGGCGAGCCAGCTCACAATCCTGGTGGATTTGAGCAGTCAATGCCTTGATCCCATCAAATGCCTGCTCCGGCCTAATAAAATGATGCAGGGTCACACTTAAACGTGTCCCATATAGATCGCGCGATAGATCAAACACATGCACCTCCAGCCACAGCTGATGATCTTTGCCGAATGTCGGGCGGCAACCTATATTAGCGACGCCTTGATAGTGGGTTGTATCATCTTCTATCTCCACGGCAACCACATAGACGCCGCGTGCGGGCGTAAACAGGCCATGAAGAGATAGATTGGCCGTCGGAAACCCAATCGCACCCCCGCGCTTATCACCATGACATACACGACCTTCAACCACATAAGGCCGCCCTAACATTGCAGCCGCTTCCTCAACTTGTCCTTCACTGAGCAACATTCGAATCAGACTGGATGAGCAACGCTGACCATGCGCTTTAATAAGCGGCGCCCGCGTCACCCCAACCCCATGAGCCGCCGCCTCACGCTGCAGCCGCTCGCTATTTCCGTGGCGCTGGTGGCCATAGATAAAATCCTCTCCCACCACCAGATGTGCCGCACCAATGCCCTTGAATAATACCTGCTGTTCAAATTCACCGGCGGTAAGCGCAGCAAATGCCGCCTGAAACCGCATAAGATAGACCACATCAATGCCCCATTGCCGCAGCAATCGAATTTTTTGCGACAGGGGCATCATCGCAATGGGCGCGTGGGTCGGCGAAAAAAAGACACGCGGGTGCGGATGAAAGGTCATTACCGCGCTGGGCACTCGAAGCGCCGCCGCCTTCTCTTGCGCAAGCCGGATGACCGACCGATGTCCACGATGCAATCCGTCAAAATTGCCGATGGCAACCGCCGCCCCCTGAACCTCGGCTGGACAATCATGGTAGGAACGAATGAGTTGCATTGAGAACGAAAATAACGATTATGCCGACGCATTCTCGGAGGACGCACCGCCTGCCGATTCACCCAGGACCCGTGGATCAAAAAATCGCAGCAGGGGAGCAGCAACAAAAATGGACGAATATGTCCCGATCACCACGCCGAACAGAATCACCAGGCTGAAATTGCGAATCACCTCTCCGCCAAACACGCTGAGCGCAATCAGCGCCATGATGGTCGTCCCTGCCGTTAATAAGGTACGCGACAATGTTTCATTAATGCTTTTATCAAGCAAAGAGGTCAGGGCCAGTTTTTTGAAACGCCGAAGATTCTCGCGTACACGGTCATAAATCACTACGGAATCATTGATGGAATAGCCAATGATGGTCAAAATCGCGGCAATTGACGCCAGATTAAACTCCAGCCCCAGCAACGCCATAAAGCCAAGCGCGAGAATACTGTCATGAATCAGCGCCACGATTGCCCCAAGGCCAAATTGCCACTCAAAGCGGAACCAGATGTAAAGCAGCATCGCTCCGAATGACAGCATCAGGGCCGTCAGACCGGCCTGCACCAGCTCACGGCCCACTTGTGGCCCAACCGCATCAACTTTGCGATACTCTACGGCGCCCGCCGCACCTTCCAGCGCTGTTTTCACATCGGCCACCAATGCCGATTGATCCACCCCTTCGGGCAATTGCATGCGCACCATCACATCCAGATCACTGCCAAAATGCTGCAGGCTGGCATCTCCAGGCGCTACCGCCCCAACAGCCTGACGCAATTCCCCCAGCGCCACCGGCTCGGACAGGCGAATTTCCATCACCAGCCCCCCGGTAAAATCAATGCCGAAATTCAGCCCGCGCGTAGTCAGCAACACGACAGATAATATGAGGGCGGCAAAGCTCAAGGCAAAGGCCAGCTTATGCCAGCGCATAAAGCCAAGCTGTGTATCAGGACGGATAAGACGTAATCGCATGGCTGCTCCTCATCCAAGCCAGGTAAACTGCATCACCAGATAGGCGACATAGGCGCAGAGAAAAAGCAATCCAAGCGGACGCTTAATCGTATTGGCCAGCAGCATAATCAACATAAAGATCAAGGTAACTGCCAGCATGTAGGGAATATCAAACAGGGCAAACCGTGAATTGATATCCAGCGGCGCCACCATGGCCGTGACGCCAAGGACGCCAAGCATGTTAAACAGGTTACTACCGATAATATTCCCAATCGCCATATCGGAATGTCGACGGAACGCCGCAATGAGGGATGTCGCCAGCTCCGGCGCGGATCCACCAACCGCGACAATCGTCACCCCAACCAACGCCTCAGAGAAGCCCATGGAGCGCGCCAAATCAACGGCACCTAAAATCAACTGGTCGGAACCGATCACCAGCAACAGCACGCCGGCAATCAGTAATACGATCGATTTCTCAAAACTAATGCTCTCCCCAAGCTCACGAACTTCTTCATCTATCTCACGCGCCAACTGCAGCGCCTCATCACTCTCGGCCTCAACCACTTCTTCCTTAGTCACGGCAACCACCGTATCACCATCCGCTGCCACACTGGCCCGCGCCTCCAACGTCTCCCGGCGCTCGACACGCGGCATACGAAACACCGCTATCGAAAAACCGGCCAGCAACACCAAAAACATTGCACCAACCGGCTCGTCCAACGTTCCACGAAAGGCCACCGCCAGCAACAAAACAGAGATAAAACCGAGAAACACACTCTCCCGGCGCGCCAGGCCGTCACCAATCGCCAAAGGATAAATCGTCGCCGCCGCTCCCAAGACCAGCAGCAAGTTGCTGATATTGCTGCCCACCACATTGCCTACGGCCAGATCCGCATGGCCACGCAGCGCCGCCTGAACGCTGACAAATAATTCCGGGCTCGACGTGCCATAGGCCACAATCGTCAAGCCAATCACCAGGGTGGATACGCCGAGATGCCGTGCCATGCCCACAGCCCCGCGCACGATCCAGTCTCCACCCAGGAAAAGCAACAGCAAACCGGCGAGTATTTGCCCTATCATCAGCACGGCTTCCACACTATACCTCTGGCTCTAAAAGATGACTTTCGATATAACGACATATGGCGAAACCGCCATGACTCGATGCACAGACCACTCCCTGCACTATGCGAGCGTATTCTGCATGTTTTGAGCGGAATTGCACGGCTTTTATGATATGAAGAGCCGTTTTTCAATGCGGAACGAACCGAATGGGGTAAAGCATCATCATGTCACTGTTTCGCGCATTAGCCACCATCAGCGGACTCACCCTGTTATCACGTATACTGGGCTTTATCCGCGATATTTGTCTGGCTGCCTTTCTGGGTGCCGGGCCGTTGACCGATGCCTTTTTAGTCGCATTCAAACTGCCTAATTTCTTGCGACGCCTGTTCGCCGAAGGCGCATTTAATGCGGCATTCATCCCCCTGTTCGCAGGCAACCTCGCCAATGAAGGGCGGCAGCGTGCCTACTCTTTTGCGCATGAAAGTTTTGCCACCCTCCTTTGGGTGCTGATTTGCCTCACCATCATCGCTGAAATCTTTATGCCACAGCTCGTGGCACTCCTTGCACCGGGCTTTCGGGATGATCCTGGCCAGCTGGCACTCACCAGCGAACTCAGCCGCATCACCTTCCCTTACTTGCTGATGATTTCACTCGTTGCCCTGCTCACCGGCGTCCTGAACAGTCTGGAGAAATACGGGCCCGGGGCTGCCGCTCCCATTTGGTTGAATATCTGCCTGATCAGCGCCCTGCTCTGGTTCCGCGATACGCTAGAGACCCCCGCCCACGCCCTGGCCTGGGGCGTGGCAGTCTCAGGGCTGATTCAGTTTTTGTGGATGGTATTCTTCTGTCAGCGCCATGGCTTCAGACTACGCTTGCCACGCCCATCCCTGTCTCCGGACATTCGCAAATTGCTCGTGCTCATGGCACCGGCAGCGCTTGGGGCCGGCATCGCCCAGATCAACCTGCTCATCGATATTATTCTGGCAACCATGCTGCCCAACGCCGTCTCATATTTATATTATGCCGACCGGGTCAATCAATTGCCGTTGGGGATGATCGGCGTCGCTCTTGGCACCGCATTATTGCCTATTTTGTCGAAACAATGGCAAACCGGCAACCGCGAACAGGCACTGGAGACACAGAATCGCGCCCTGGAGCTGGGCCTGCTGTTCTGCCTGCCCTGCGCTGCTGCCATGCTAACCATCGCCGGGCCAATTATTAGTGGCTTGTTTCAGCATGGGGCATTTTCTGAGGCGGCGGCAAGCGCCACGGTCCCGACGCTCATGGCCTATGCCGCAGGGCTTCCGGCCATGATTATGGTCAAAGTCTTTATCTCCGCTTTTTATGCCAATAAAAATACGCGCACTCCGGTCATCATTGCCAGTATCAGCCTAGTTGTTAATCTGGCACTCAATCTGATTCTGATGCAGTATTTCGCCCATGTCGGGCTTGCCATGGCAACCTCCATTGCTGCCTGGACGTCCTGCCTGATCATGGGCATACTTCTCTATCGCCAACATCTCTTCGTTCCCACCACGCGCCTGATCTCACACAGCCTGCGCATGCTCATTGCATGCACCATCATGATGCTATGCCTGGAAGGGATTGAATGGGGATTGGCAGGTTATCTGGCAACACATCAGTCACTGTGGGTGCGCAGCCTGGCACTCACGGCCTTAGTGGGTGGCGGCGCGTTCGCCTACGGGCTATCATGCCTCCTCTGCAAAGCATTATCGCTGCGTGAATTGAAAGAGAGCCTGCGCCGAAAACGTTAATGCTCAGTCGTTACTTTCGTCTTGGCTTTCAACGACTGTAATTCCTTATCCGCATGTTCTTCCGGTGGAAAATACTGGTTAATGTTATCAATAAGTTGCGCGGTCCATTCAAAGTCATCGGCCGATGAGTCCGGCGTATGATGTTCAATATCGTCCAATATCTCGGGGGGAATCACTCCTGGTGCCACAGCCTGATCCTTTATATTATTGTTATCGCCGATTGTGTATATGACTATATAACATCAATCGGCTGTCAGCCCGCGACTGCGGGCCGTCGCATGTGCGACGTATCGCGTTTATATACAAACATAAACGCAATGAACCATATATATGCATTATGCCGCCGATAGATTTCTGTTTTGTTAACGTTTACGGATAGTTTGATGAGAATTGATACATTCAGACCAACAACATCAGCATCGCACTTCCCAACGCAATTCGATACCAGGCAAACGGCGTAAATCCATGGCGACTGATGAATGCAATGGCACTACGCACAACCAAGAGTGCGGCAAAAAATGCACTGATAAAACCAACGGCAATTAGCCCCACACCATCCGGTGACAAGAGTGACCAGTTTTTATACAGATCGTAGACTGTCGCTCCAAGCATAGTGGGAATGGCCAGAAAAAATGAAAACTCCGTCGCGGTTTTGCGTTCTACCTTAAGCAATAAGGCCCCCATAATCGTTGCGCCGGAACGCGATACACCGGGAATCATAGCAACCGCCTGACAAAACCCGATCGCCACTGCACGCTTTACTGTGATTTCTTCAACCCGATGTGTATCCGCCTGCAGCGGCAGCCGTTCAATGATCAGAATGGCGATACCGCCAGTAATCAACATAACCGACACCACGAATGGGGAGAACAGCACCGCCTTGATAAACCCGTGTGCCAACACCCCAATCACCGCCGCTGGTAGGAAAGCCAGCAGTATAATCAATGCAAAATGCTGAGCACCGCGATCATGTGGCAGCCCCATCGCAGTATGCCATAATTTTTCCCGATACAGCCAACAGACTGCACCGATCGCACCTAACTGAATGACAATCTCAAAGACTTTTCCCGGAGGCCCGGAAAATTGCAGTATATCGATGAGTAAAATCAGATGCCCAGTGGATGAGACCGGAATAAATTCCGTTAACCCTTCCACAATGCCGAGCAATAATGCCTGCCACCAGCGCTCATCCATTCACCTGCGTCTCCTGTTCTGTTGAACGAAGTGCCTCAACTTCACCTGGCTTCCCCCAGCGCTGATGCACCCAGAACCATTGCCCCGGATCATCCACAATCCACTGAGCCAGCATGTGATTCATTTTGGTTAGAAAATCATGAATATCCTGTGTGGCATTATCACCTTCCGCCACATAGAGCGGGGAATGAATCGTCAATCGAAAGCGCACTCCGGGAAGACGCTCAACGCGACACGGAATCACCGGCACATGGTAGCGTCGCGCCAGTTCAGCTACCGCTGGGGCTGTCATCGCCGGATAGCCTAAAAACGGAATCGCTACCCCATCATTCATTTTTTGATCGACCAGCATCCCCACCGCATGGCCGCGCTTCAATGCCCGCACCACATGCAGCGCGCCGCTTGGGCCTTTTGCCACCAGAGATTGCGATAAACGGCTGCGCTGCCAGCGTATCACGCGATCAACCAGCGGGTTATTGGCTGAACGATAAACGAGAATCGACGGAATGTGCTGACGGAAGGCTGTGACAGACGTCACCTCCCAATTGCCAAGATGCGCCGAGATAAAAATCGCCCTGTGCGCGTCGCTTTCATCTGATGCTATTGAGCGGAGACGCTCTAATCCATCGACATGGACACGACGCCAAAACGCATCACGATGCAGGTGGGCAAATTCAGCGACTGTGCGCCCCAGATTGTCCCAGACCTGACGCATAATCATCGCATGATCGGCGGATTGCTCAGGCAATACCAGGGACAGATTCATCCGACCAATCCGGTGTGCCTTAGTGTAAGGGCCGATCCATCTCGCCAATCGACTCCCGACAGCAGACGCAAGCGGCAGCGGCATCAGACGAAACAGCCCGAGAAAAAACACGACCAGTATCGCCTCAAAGCCATACCGAACGACCAGCCACAGGGTCATGGGACGCGACGCCGCCCTCACCGCACCTGATCCAGCCGCCCCTTCAACCATGCAAAAAAGGCCTGACGGTCCGAAAATTGCGCCTGCACGGGCAAAGCGACGATATCTTTACGCCATGCATCAGGAATGCGCACAAAATCTTTTGCCGTCGTCACTAAGACCGCATCATAACGCCGTGCTTCCTGGCGCAGCGCATTGAGCTGGCCCTGACTGTAATAATGATGATCAGGAAAATCCTTAAACGCAGCTAACTCCACGTCCATATAGCGTAGAGTATCTTCAAATTTTCCGGGGCGGGCAATCCCGGCAAACCCGACGACGCGACGCCCGGTCAACGCATCCTTGACCGTCGCATCCGGTGTCAGCGATGCCGAAAAAACCGGCATACCGGAAGGCAATTGCGCGACCAGGTCATGACAGTCCGTTCCCATCATCACCACCGCATCACTGCGCTCCAATGCGCGGTCCAGCGGCTCACGCATCGGACCTGCCGGCAACATGCGACCATTACCGATACCGTAAATACCGTCAATCACAACGATACTGATATCCTTGGCGATGGAAAAACTCTGCAACCCATCATCCAGCACCAGCGATTTGGCACCGGAAGCAATCGCCAATTGTGCACCGGCTGCCTTATCCTTCGCCACCCAGCAAGGTGCTGTTTTGGCAAGAAGCAACGGCTCATCACCCACATCCTTTGCTGTGTGCGACGCTACATCCACCGCTACAGGCCCCAACAATTTTCCTTTATAACCACGGCTGATAAAATGAGGATAAGCTCCAATACCTGCCAATATTTCTGCCACAGTAATGGAGATCGGCGTTTTACCGGCACCACCAACAATCACATTCCCGACCGAGATGACCGGCACAGATAAGTCTAATGGTGTCGTCATATTTTTTTTACGTCGCCATTGACGGTAATATAACCGCGAGAGCGGTGTCAGGCTAAGCGCTTTGAGTCCATTATATTGCCAGAATAACGGTGCTTTCATGCCGCATCCTCCGCCGACTCATCTTCAGATAAAGAATGCGTGGTTGGCTCTCCCATAATGTCTGCCAGTTTATCCAGCACCCGGTCGATCACCCCGCCCTTTTCCTGCACTAATTGGCGTGCCTCTATTGCTAGCGCCTGCTGCTGCTCCGTATGACGAAACAGCGCTTCTATATCCGTTGCCAGCGACGCCTCTGTTACCCGGCGCGCCGCCTGACGTGATTCCATCTCTTCGGCGATTGCCGTAAAATTGCTCATATTAGGCCCAAACAGCACGGCACAATCCAAGCGTGCTGGTTCTAACGGATTTTGTCCACCCTTATCGACCAATGAACCACCAATCAACACAATATCACACAGACGATAGAAGATACCCAGCTCTCCCATCGTATCGGCCAGATAAATACCGGTATCCTCCGTCACCGCATCGCCTTTACTGCGCTGTGCAACCCGAACACCCTCACGCTCCAGTTGCTCACGAATATCATCTCCACGTCTTGGATGACGCGGTACAATGATGGTCAACAAATCATCATAATGATCCATCACATGCCGGTGCGCATTGGCCACAATCATTTCTTCACCCTCATGGGTACTTGCCGCCAGCCATACATGACGATCGCCAATCGCAGAAAGCAGATGCGATGTTTCTTTCCCATCTGCAGGTAACGGGTTGGCGTCATATTTCAGATTGCCTGTATATTCCGCCTGCAAGGCGCCTAAAGAGGCAAAGCGCGCTTGCACTTCTTCACTTTGCGTCAGAATCATCCGGAATGCTTCCAGCATCTGCCGTGCCAGCGGCAGAAAACGCAGCCAGAGTCGTTCCGAACGTGCCGACATACGCGCATTGACCAAAACCAGCGGAATATGCTGCCGGTGAGACTCCATCACCATGTTTGGCCATAATTCCGATTCGACGAACAGGGCCAATTCAGGCTGCCAATGGCGTAAAAATCGCCTGACGGCAAACAAATGATCCACCGGAACATACTGGTGATATGCACGTTCGGGCAACCGACGCTCCATCAAGCCCGCAGAGGTGACTGTGACCGTCGTCAGTAGAATAGACACATCTGCATAACGCGCAAGCAGTGCCTCAATCAGCGGCTGGACCGAGAGTGACTCGCCGACACTTGCGGCATGAATCCAAATCAAGCGTCCGTCTGGCCGGGCAAAAGAAGCGCGCCCTAATCGTTCCATCAACCGCGCTTCATCTTCTTTGCCGCGCTTCATCCGCACGCGCAGCCACAACCACAAGAGCGGCCAGCCGATCACGCCTACAATCTGGTATAGCCGATAATAAATCATCTATTTCCTACTATGTGATCGGCCTCAGACGTCACATCATCCAATGCGCGTTGGACGCGTGATAAGGCTTCTTCCTCCGTCATATCATCCGCAAGCCACATCAGCGGCCCGGTCACAAGAGCCCCTCGGGCAAACGGCCACGGCACCATGAAACTGTCCCAGCTGCGAATACGAATACACCGCTTTGCACTATATGCTGCGGGTAAAATAGGGCGACCACTTTGTTTTGCAAGCAGGATTAACCCTCGAGAGACCTGCTCATGCGGGCCACGCGGGCCATCCGGCGTCATGATAATATGCTCCCCACGCTGCAACACATCAACGGCGCGCCTGGCCGCGGAGACGCCGCCTTTTCCCGTTGATCCATGAATGACTTCCATCCCAAACCGTTTGCAAATGCGGGCGATAAATGTTCCATCCCGATGGCGTGAAATCATGGCATAGGCTACACCATAGCGTCGTCGGCTCCAAAATTGCGGCATCATCAGCAGCCGCCCATGCCAGAATGCAACAATCAGCGGGCCTTCCTGCATGGTCAGTTCCTGCAACGGCACCGCATGCTGGTATCGCCAGCGAATCGACCGATGCAACAACCAGGTGACCATTGCAAATATGTACGACAACATACGCTGAACCCACAGCGAGCCCAGCAGGGTCTTGCTCCATTTCATGAAGGCCGCCCTGCTTCATGCTGGCTGGCATACAGTGCGTGATACACACCCCCTTTTGCCATCAGCGCCTCATGCGTGCCATCCTCCACGACGCGCCCATGGTCCAGCACATAGATGTGATCGGCATCACAAATGGTAGAAAGCCGATGCGCGATGACAAGTGAGGTGCGCCGTTCCATCAATCGTAGCAAGGCCGCCTGAATCGCCTGCTCGGCTACCGGATCCAACGCACTGGTTGCCTCATCCAGCACCATGATAGGACAGCCGCACGCCATCGCTCTGGCAATAGCCAGGCGCTGACGCTGCCCGCCCGACAGTCGCATACCCATTTGCCCGATCGGTGTCTCATATCCCTGCGGAAGCGCCTCGATGAATGTATCAGCATCCGCATCCTTCGCTGCCTGCTTGATCCTCTGCATGTCCGGCTGCTCAAGGCCATAGCCGATATTCGCGGCCACCGAACTGTCAAACAGCACGGTTTCTTGTGTGACGATACCGATGGCCTGGCGCAGGCTCTGCTGCGTCACCTGGTGGATGTCCTGCCCATCGATACGGATATGGCCGGATTGTGGCTCATAGAAGCGCAATAACAAATTGGCAATGGTTGATTTTCCGGATCCGGACGGCCCTACCAGCGCCACTTTGGCACCTGGCGGTATATCAAGCGTCACATCATGAAGTACCGGCTGGTCTGCATAAGCGAAACTGACACCTTCAAAACGAATATGGCCTTTCTTCACCATCAACGGTTTGGCATCTGGCAGGTCACGAATGGTCGGGTCACGATCCAACAGATCAAACAGGCGCTGTGCTGCCGCCAGCCCTTCCTGCAATACTGTATTAATACTAGCCAGGCTTTTCATCGGTTTATACGCCATAATCAGCGCCGTCATGAAGGAAAAGAAGGATCCGGGTGTGGTGCCGCCGCGAATAACCTCACTACCGCCATACCAGACGACTGCGGCAATCGCGCAGCCTGCCAGCAACTCCATGATCGGCGAGATAGCGGATTTGACGCGAAATGCCTTGATATATTGCCGATAGACACCTTCAATATGCTCACCGGCAGCATGCATTTCTTTCGCCTCCTGACCAAAGGCCCGTACAATGCGAATGCCCTGAAAGCTCGCCTCCAGATGCGATGTCAGCCCGCCCAGCCCTTCTTGCGTTACCGTCGAAATCTTGCGCATGCGCCGTCCCAATCGCCGCACCGGATAAATGGCCAGCGGCACCACCACCAACGCGATCAATGACAATGTCAAACTTTGATAGACCATCACTCCGATCAGGAACAACACGGTCAGAAACTCCTTGGCCAGTCCGGTCAGCACACTGGAACAGGACTCGCGCAGCAACATGATATCATTAGTAAAACGCGAGAGCAGCGTGCCGGAAGACTGGCGATGAAATAGTGCCAGATCGCTCACCATCAAATGACGATAAAGGTCATGCTGCATATCGGTGACAACGCGCTGACCGACCATGCGCATCAACACTGACTGACCATAGGTGGCGACAGCTTTAACAATAGCCACAATTAAAATAAACGCAGGAATCAGAACCAGCATTTCCTGATCCTGTTTCAGAAAAATATCATCGAGCACCGGTTGCATCATCCAGGCGTGGGCCGCCGTCGTCGCCGCCACCAACGCCATGCAGACAAAGGCCAACAACAGTTTGGCCAGATGCTTCGCCACATAGTCGCGAATTAACCGCTTGAGCAACGGCATGGTATCCTCATCAGTCATAGCGGCTATATATAGGGAGGTTGACGCCAAAACGCCAAATATTCATACAGTTCAATAGAAGTTTGCACACCATAGTGGCGAAAATTTTTTGCCGTGTTGATCTCTCACCTTGCTGTGGGTCACGACAGGCGCTAGGTTCAACGCGTTGCAAAGAATATACATTTAGGGATCAGATAATGAATGCGGCTACTCTACGCTCCCGTCTTCGTTGGTTTCATATCGCCATCGGCTTGTTTATCGGCGCTTATTTCTATTCACCTCTTTCACAGTTAAGTTGGCCCTTACCGCTGATTCAATGTGCTCTGATTCCTCTGCTGGCCTGTTCAGGTATTGTGCTCTGGAAGCAGGCGCAGTTCATGAAGTGGCTTAAAAAGAAATAGTCAACCGTGAGCAGGCCATACCATCGAAGTGCGCCTGGATATATCCTACAGACTTAGATTCAATCTAGGCTATGTTTCCGATTAAGTTCATGTTTTGTTGCCGCAACCTGCAAGGCCATTGGATAGCGAACCTGCCCAAAGGGTGAGTCGAGTTAAAACGAGATGAATCTTAGCTGAGCTTCGCTATTAGGTCGCCAAAAGATGTCTGTTGAACTTCTCCCTCAACTCCCGGCCACCATCATCTGGCCCACCATCACACTCGGCACCACCACCGCGCCATTGGCATCCACATCATTGGCCGGAATCAGGCTGGCAAACATGTCCTGTAACTGTCCGGCAATCGTCACCTCGGCCACCGGGTAGGCAATCTCTCCATTCTCAACCCAAAATCCTCCGGCCCCTTGCGAGTAATCGCCGGTAATCAGGTTCACGCCCATGCCAAATGCTTCTGTCACCAGCAAACCTGTATCCATCTCCTGCATTAACGCCTGCGGACTTTTATCTCCTGCCTTCAGCACGAGATTGGTCGATGAGGGAGAGGGCGTCGAAGACAGCCCTCGCGCCGCATTGCCAGTTGTTTCCATCTCCAACTGCTTTGCTGTCGAAAGATCAAGCAGCCAGCTCGTCAGCACCCCATTCGCAATAATGTCTTTTCGCCGCCCGGCGATTCCTTCAGCGTCATATGGCCGCGAACCGTGGCCACGCCGCAGGAGCGGATCATCGCTGATCGTCACATGCTCAGGGAAAATAGCCTGCTCGCGCTTCTCTTTCAAAAAACTCGTCCCACGGCTGATGGCCGTGCCATTAATACTGGAGGCAAACTGACTGATCAGACTACGCGCCGTGCGCGCATCGAACATCACTGGCACCTTTGTTGTCTTGGCCTTGCGTGGTGCGAGTTTCGCCACAGCGCGTTCAGCCGCAAGCCTCCCCACCTGTTCTGGCGAGGCCAAATCCTCGGCAAAACGCGCAATGCTGTAATCATAGTCACGCTGCATGGCCGTGCCTTCTCCCGCCAATACAGAGATGGAAATACTATGATGACTTTTGCGATAACTGGCGCGAAATCCCTGACTTGTCGCCAGCGCGACTGACGCATCGCTATATCCGGCATCGGCACCATTTGAATTTGTCACCCCGCTGACATCGAGTGCCGCCGCTTCCACAGCCAATGCCATCTCATTGAGGGCAGACGCCTCCGGCTCCGCACCTTCATACAGGTCCAGATCAGAAATATCCGTACAATATTCGCCTATCTGCGCCTGCGCGATATACGGATCATCCGGGCTTTGCCGAGCCATGGCGACGGCGCGCTCGGCCAGTTCCATCAGCCCTGCGGGCGATAGATCACTCGTGGACGCGCAGGATTGTTTTTTGCCGATCATCACCCGCAGCCCAATGCCTGATTGCTCGGAACGTTCAATCGCCTCCAATTGCTGTAAGCGGCAGGAGGAAGAGACATCCCGGCTTTCAATCATCATCGCGTCAGCGGCCTCTGCACCGGCCTGTTTAGCAGTGGCCAGCATCTCATCCAGCCGTGTGAGTAAATGCTCTGTCATAGTCCTATCCCCAGATTGGCTTGCCGGCTCCCGGCAAGCCCAATTCATCCCATCGCTCACTCACGCGGGCCACCACATCTTCCGCCATGGCGATTTTCTCACCCCATTCACGCGAAGTTTCCGGCGGCAGCTTGTTGGTTGCGTCCAGCCCCATCTTGCCACCCAACCCACTTTCGGGCGAGGCAAAATCAAGATAATCAATCGGCGTCCCTTCCATCAGCGTCGTGTCACGAACGGGGTCCATCCGCGTTGACATCGCCCAAACCACATCCTTCCAATCGCGAACATTGATGTCGTCATCGACCACAATGACAAATTTCGTATACAAAAACTGTCGCAAAAACGACCAAACCCCCATCATGATGCGTTTGGCATGACCGGGATAACGCTTTTTGATCGAGACAACCGCCACTCGATATGAACAGCCTTCCGGCGGCAGCCAGAAATCGACAATTTCCGGAAACTGCTGAATCAATAACGGTACGAATACATCATTCAGCGCCTCACCAAGCACCGATGGCTCATCCGGCGGCCGCCCTGTAAAGGTCGTCAGGTAAATAGGCGACTGGCGCATGGTGATCGCTGAAATGGTAAAGACCGGGAACGGCTCCACCGCATTATAATAACCGGTATGATCTCCATACGGCCCTTCATCACCATATTCTTCCAGGCTGACATGCCCTTCCAGCACAATTTCCGCCGTTGCCGGCACCTTGATCGGTATCGTTTTGCAGTCAACCAACTCCACCTTACGGCCGCGCAATAGCCCGGCAAACTGATATTCCGATAATGTGTCTGGTACCGGCGTCACCGCAGCCAGAATGGTACCCGGATCAGCACCAATCACCGCCGCTGCAGGCAGCGGCTCACGCTTTTGCTCTTTCCACCGCGCATGGTGCTGTGCCCCTCCTCGATGGTGTAGCCAGCGCATCAAGGTGCAATCCTTGCCCAGCACCTGCATACGATAGATACCAAGATTAAAACCATCGGTTTTACTTTTGCCTGGTCCCTGGGTCACCACCAGCGGCCAGGTAATCAGCGGCGCAGGCTCCCCCGGCCAGCAGGATTGGATCGGCAAGTCCCCAATATCGATGTCATCACCTTTCAACACCACTTCCTGACAGGGTGCTTTGGCAATGGTTTTAGGTTTCATCGCCATCACGGTTTTGAGCAAGGGCAACATCTCCATCGCCTCGCGCCACCCGCCCGGCGGCTCCGGCTGACGCAAAAATGCTAATGTTTCACCCACTTCCCGCAACTGGTCGGGCGTTCGATCCATCCCCAGCGCCACACGCTCCACGGTCCCAAACAAATTTGTCAGCACCGGCATGTCATAATGACGCTGATCATCCGCCACCTGCTCAAATAAGACGGCAGGTCCTTGCTCAGCAAGCAGGCGTGTATGAATCTCCGTCATCTCCAGCACCGGAGACACCGGAGAATTCACCCGCGCCAGCAACGCGCGTTCTTCCAGAAGTCGTATAAAATCACGCAGGGAATCGTAGGGCACAGCAAAAATCTATAGTTATTTATATTTAGAATGACCCATCCGGAGACAGCATGCCGAAAGGCTGCTGGACGGCGAAGCCGCCCGAAGGGTAAGCCGAGTTAAAACTCGGCGAATCCAAATAGGCGTATGTCGAGCACCGGAATGATTGTCGTCTTCGCATCCACTAAGTGGGATGCGAAACTCATCTATAGATAGGCACAACACTGCTCTTCGAGAGTGTTGTAAGTCTACATGACATGAGGAGCGCAACCAAACCGGCGTTTACAGCCAATCAGAATCTGACTATCTAAAAATTAGTTGTCGTATTTGACAGAACACCCATAAGGCGTCGTACTCGTCACCTCAATTTCTCCACCTTCTTTCAGTGCCGCTAACGCCAACGCAACATAATTATCAGCTTTGTCAATATCGCCCATCTTGGTGGAAGGGATCGAATCAATCGCCCCGGCATAGCGCAATATACCGTCCGCATCGATCACATACATGTGCGGAGTCGTCTTCGCACCATACATTTTCCCGATCACACCCGTCTCATCAAGAAGCAACACGGTAGGGTTTGCCTGCTCATTACTCAGCGTCTCCGCAGCTTCTTCGACCGTTAAATGCCCTTGTTTATCTTTGGCGGAGGAGACGATCGTCAGCCAGACGACATCCTCACCCGTATATTGCTGCTGCCATTTCTGCATGTTGCCGGCATCATAAAACTTACGCACAAACGGACATTGAAAGTTCGTCCATTCCAGCACCACGGTTTTTCCGCGATAATCAGACAGCTTATGTAATTGATTATCCGATCCAATCGCCTCAAATTCAGGCGCGGGCTCCCCGACCGTTACCGCCGCCTGAGCCGGAACAGTTAGACATACCAACATGAACGTGGCCAGCGCCATGACTCCAAGGCGCAAATTGGCATAACGGTACTGTTTCATTCTTTTTCCCCCTAAAACTAACATATGTGATGTATGAGTTAGCGAATGCTGAGACAAATAGCAACTGTCAGCGATTGATTGACAACAGATTTATATCATAGGCCTTAGCCCATGTAAGTTTACTGAGACGTCATCTCGTCATCGCTGCCTATCAGCATTTCCATACGAAGTAGACTATTGAGCATATCATAGCGCGCACGTAAATCTGCCGTCTCTAACAGTGCCTGTTTATCAGCCACATCAAGCGGCAGACTCGAACAGAGCACATTAATGAGTACTTCTTCACTGACCTGCTCTAAATGCCCCCACTGTACTTCCAACCCTCGCTGAGTGGCAAACTGCTTCACTTGTTTCAGCAACGGGGCGCGTTCTAAACTGGGTTGATGTGCAGCCGCCTGCATATCTTGCGAAAACTCACTCCAGGAAATCTGGGCTTTACGATAGGGCATATCAGTGGCTAATTCTTCCACCACACGAAAACGCGAGACCGCCCGCAGGACAATTAATAAGCGCCCATCATCTGTTTCCTCAAAACAGACAATCTTCCCTGCACACCCGACCTGATAGAGTGGCCGAGGTGAGCGGTCTGCTCTTGGCTGAATCATGCCAATCAGACGGTCATGGCCCAGCGCATCAAGCACCATATGGATGTAACGCGGCTCAAAAATATTGAGCGGCAACTGGCAATGAGGAAACAGCACCGCCTGTTCCAGCGGAAAGACCGGAACATGTTCCGGCAGTTGCTCTGGGGTCAATTCAAGCAATGAATGTGTCATCTCAGGCGGCATGGCTTTCCTGCTCCATCGCGTGCGTTTCATCCGGCATTAACGGCAAATAGACGCTGAATGTACTGCCAATGCCCACCGTACTTTCAATTTCTAATAATCCACGATGACGCGCCAAAATATGCTTGACGATCGCAAGGCCAAGGCCCGTTCCACCAATTTTGCGTGTATTCGGCGTATTCACACGATAAAACCGCTCGGTTAGTCGCGGAATATGCTCCCTGGGTATTCCTTCGCCTTCATCTTGCACGGAGAGCTTCATCACCGGACCTCGCATCATAACCGTACGGTCATGAGGAAAGCGATTTGTCACCTTGGCGCTAACCTTAACCGTCGACATCTCGCGGCCATATTTAATGGCATTGGTAATCAGGTTTTGCACCACTTGCATGATTTCGCTCTCATCGCCCCGTACCGATGGCAATAGTCGATCACCCTTATCGACCGTAATCACCATTTGCTTCTCTTTGGCAGACCATTCGCAATGCTGCATCACATTCATCATCACCCGCCCGACATCTACTGGATTATTCGGCTGCGCACTGGCATTCATTTCAATTTTCGACAAGGAAAGCAGATCATTCACCAATGCCGACATGCGCCCGGCCTGCTCGGACATAATCTGCAAAAATTGCTCACGTGCATTCGGATCATCCTTCGCAGGCCCCTGCAGCGTCTCAATAAACCCGATCAAACTGGCCAGGGGAGTGCGAATTTCATGACTGGCATTAGCCACAAAATCGGCCCGCATCTGTTCTGTGCGTTTCAGTTCCGTAATATCATGCATCGTGACAATCACGGCAATGCCGCCTTCGGAACGCACCGGAAAATGATCAATCCTGGCCCTAAAATACCCTTCGACAGGCTTTGTCAGAATAAATTCCACATCTTTATCAATGCTTGCTTCATAGGCTTCTCGCACGGCGCGGATCAATACGGCATTTTGCACCACATCTTCCAGTTTTTTACCTGCCAGATTTTGCCCGAAGCAAAGCCGCGCTGACGCATTGGTTCGCAAAATCGTCAACGAACTATCGGCCATAATCAGAATATCCGGTATCGAATCAACCAGGATTTCCCGCTCATCAATGATAGATTCCAATTGCTGTTTTTTCTGCTCCCAGGTGCGGTGCAGTTTGCGAAACGATGTGGAGAGTTCACTGATTGCCTGCAGAGAACTGAGCTCAGGCATCTCAACGCGTTTATCTTCTGCCAAATCCTCTACATAGTAGGTCAGGCTGACAGCATCTGCGAGGTAAGGGCGTAAAAACACGGCGGTAACAAAAATGAGCAGAAAGTAACCACCTAAAAAATATGAAAAATCCAACGCGCCGGCAATCACGAACCCGGCACTGATGAGCATCGGCGGAATGGTGATAAACAGAACCGCCTTAAACAACATCCGAAGTGGAATATCATCTTCCACTAAGCTCCGGTCGGGATGTCTGATGCGACTGATCATCAGAGATGTATAATCCTTCTCACAACGTGCTGATAAAACAAACTCTCAGCATTTCACCCGGATAGTGCTACCAGAGAAGGTTAATGAAACAATTAATCATCGTAACGGGCGCACCGAGATTCGCCTAAATCATATTGCGATGAGAGAAAGAACGGAAACCGTTATCGTTCTCAGGCCGCTTTTTGTTTTGGTGATTTTGCCGATGATGTTGGTTCCGCCTGACGCGGCAACGTATCCACTGCGGCTAATGCCGCCTGATTCAGAATATCAGAGACGGTTGCCCCCATCTGCACAATCTGCACTGGCTGCTCCAGGCCGGTCAGCATCGGGCCAATCACGGTGCCACTACTCAATTCCTGATAGAGATAAGAGGCGATATGCGCCGAATGCAGCGCCGGCATAATCAGCACATTGGCTGGCCCGGACAGGCGACTGAACGGGTAGAGCTTCATCATTTCAGGATCTAGCGCGACATCGGGCGACATTTCACCTTCATACTCAAAATCAACATGCCGCCCATCCAGCACACCAATTGCCTCACGCACTCGCTTGGTTTTCTCACGTATCGGGTTGCCGAAATTCGAGAAAGACAGCAGCGCTGCCCGTGGATTCTGATGCCCCATCAGCCTGGCAATCGCTACCGTCTGTTCGGTAATGTCAGCCAGATCTTCCGCGGAGGGCAATTCATTGACCGCCGTGTCTGAGACAAACACTGTCCCGCCTTTGGTAAGCAACAGCGACACGCCAAACAGAATATGCCCCGGCTTGGTGTCAATCACCTTGGTAATATCTTCCAGTGACACATAATAATTCCGGGTCAGACCGGTAATCATACAATCGCCTTCGCCCATGGCCAACATGCAGGCGCCATAAATATTACGGTCATTCTTAACCATTCGCACCACATCGCGATGCAAATAGCCCTGACGCTGCAACTTGGCGTATAAAAACTCGATATAGTCATCCACACAATCATTGATCGCCGCGTTACTGATCTCAATCCCCTCACGGTTGGAGACTTGTGCCCGGTGCATGGCTTCCATAATCCGGTCTTCACGGCCAATCAGCACGGGCGTACCGTAACCATTATCACGCCATTGCACCGCGGCACGCACCATTTTCTCTTCCTCACCCTCGGCAAACAGCACACGTTTGGGACTTTCTTTGACCCGCTCAAAAATCAGATTCAGGCTGTTAGCTGTTGGGTCCAGCAACCCGCGAAGGTGACGTTTATAATCCGCAAAATCGCTGATGGGTCGGCGCGCCACACCTGTATCCATCGCTGCCTTAGCCACAGCGGGTGGAATCGTACTGATAAGACGTGGGTCGAACGGCGTCGGAATAATATAATCCGACCCATAGCGCATTTTGCGCCCGGCATAGGCGGACGAGACTTCTTCCGGCACATCTTCGCGCGCAAGGCGGGCAAGCGCTTCGGCAGCCGCAAGCTTCATCTCTTCATTGATGTCGGTAGCATGTACATCCAGCGCACCACGGAAAATATACGGAAAACCCATCACATTATTCACCTGATTCGGATAATCTGAGCGCCCGGTGGCGATAATCGCATCATCGCGCACTGCGCGCACATCCTCCGGCAGAATTTCAGGATCGGGGTTTGCCATGGCGAAAATAATCGGCTTGTCCGCCATGCTCGCGACCATCTCTTTGGTCACAGCCCCTTTGCTCGCCAGGCCGTAAAATACATCGGCCCCTGTCAGCGCGTCTTCTAAGGTTCGGTCATCCGTCTCATACGCATGAGCCGATTTCCATTGGTTCATGCTCTCCGTTCGGCCCTTATATATCACCCCGGTACGATCAACGAGTAACGCATGCTTCACTCCCATCATCTTCGCCAGCGAAATGCAGGAAATGCCGGCGGCTCCTGCACCAAGCACCACAAGTTTGATGTCCTCCATTTTTTTACCGGCCAACTCGCAGGCATTAATCAGTCCTGCAGCGGTGATAATCGCCGTCCCGTGTTGGTCATCATGGAAGACTGGGATATCCATTTGCTCTTTGAGCGTTTGCTCAATCACAAAACATTCCGGCGCGGCGATATCTTCCAGATTTATCCCGCCCCAGCTTGGCCCTAAATATTTCACCGCATTGATAAAGGCATCCGGATCTTCCGTATCCACTTCCACATCGATGCCGTCAATAGCGGCAAAACGCTTGAACAGCACGGCCTTCCCTTCCATCACCGGCTTGGAAGCCAGCGCGCCGAGGCGGCCAAGCCCCAGCACCGCAGTACCATTAGAGATCACCGCCACGGTGTTACCTTTGGCGGTATAGCGGTAGGCCGTATCGGGATCGTCATGAATCTCCTGGCAGGGATAGGCCACACCGGGTGAATAGGCGAGTGATAGATCACGCTGACTCATCAGCGGTTTGGTCGGTTTAATTTCTACCTTTCCTGGCTTACCCTGCTCATGAAAATGAAGCGCATCTTCTTTGGTAATCAATCCTTTATTATCGGCCATGAGGGAGGGTTCCAGTCCTTATCGTTAATATTTTACCGTGAATACGGCCATCCATCTTGCAGTCCGGCCATTTGAGCAGTACCCATATACAGGCAATGCCGCACACACTAACCAGATTGAGAGTGATGCGCCAGCGCGCATTTCACATGGGTTTCATACCGAAATAGCAAGGACTTAGCAACCATGCCGACTGTTGCAGCGCAGCAAACATCCGCCCCGACCATCTCCACCGCCAAAAAAGCGAAGAAAAAACAGGGCACAAGCGCATCTGGCAATGCCCCCACCCCCATGATGCAACAATATCTGGAGATTAAAGCAACGCATGCAGACTACTTGCTGTTTTATCGCATGGGCGATTTCTATGAACTGTTTTTTGATGATGCATTGGTGGCCAGCGAGGCACTCGACATTGCCCTGACCAAGCGCGGCATGCATCTGGGCGAGCCGATTCCAATGTGCGGCGTACCCGCCCATAGCCATGAGAGTTACCTGCAGCGCCTGATCAAACACGGCTTTAAGGTGGCTATCTGTGAGCAGACCGAAGACCCGAAAGAAGCCAAAAAACGCGGCCACAAAGCAGTGGTGAAGCGTGAGGTCGTACGCATCATCACCCCGGGCACCTTGCAGGAAGATAGCCTGCTGGACGGGCGACGTGCCAATTACCTCGCAGCCATCGGCTATGACGAACAGCATGCATCGCCATTCAGCCTCGCTGCCGTGGATATTTCCACCGGTGAATTCACCATCACCCGCAGCGATGCTGCTGCCCTGCCCGGCGAGCTGGCCCGGCTCAACCCGGCAGAGTTATTACTGCCGGATGCCCTTCACCAACAACCATTACCCGCAATGCAGGATTGGCAAGCAGTGATGAGTCCGGTGGCAGATCATCTCTGCCGCGCAGCACGCGGAGAGGAAGGGCTGAAATCACTCTTTGGTCTCGCCACGCTAGATGGGCTGGGTCATTTTTCATCGGCTGATCTTTCTGCCTGCGCCGCACTCCTCAACTATCTGGAACTCACCCAAAAAGGCCTGCTGCCAAGGCTTAATCAACCAAAATTGCTGGAACGCTATAGCACCATGCTGATCGACAGCGCATCGCGGCGCAATTTAGAACTGAGCCAGACCTTATCTGGCCAGCGCAAAGGCAGCCTGCTTCACACGATTGATCGCTGCATCACGAGTAGTGGCAGCCGCACCCTCACCGGGGCACTCAATGCGCCTTTGACGGATATCGCCGCTATCACCGTACGCTATGATGCTGTATCGCATTTTCTGGCATCGCCGCATCTGCGAGATGATATCCGCAGCGCGCTGAAATCTCTGCCGGATATGGAACGTGCCCTCTCGCGCATTTGCATCGGGCGCGGCAGCCCGCGTGACCTCGCCCAACTGCGCGATGGGCTGTTAGCGGCAAGCGACATCAAAACCCTGCTCTATAGCGATGGACTTGACCACCTGCCCTCGCTCTTGCTCGACCATCATGCCGCGCTGGGCAACCATGCAGAGTTGTTGGAGCATCTACGTCATGCGCTGGTGACAGAACCGGGCTTTCATGCACGCGATGGCGGCTTTATCCAGGAAGGCTTCAGCGCCGCCCTTGACCAGATGCGCCGCATCAGTCGCGAAAGCAAGCAACTCATCGCCAATCTTCAGCAGCGCTACATTAAGGAAACCGGCGTCCAGTCTCTTAAGATTAAACATAATAATGTGCTAGGATATTTCATTGAAGTCACACAGCAGAACGCGAACAAACTGGAGCGTGAGCCCTTCATTCACCGCCAGACCATGGCCAGTGCCATGCGCTTCACCACCACCGAACTGTCGGAACTGGAACGGCAGATTCTGGAAGCGGGCGATAAATCCATCGCTATGGAAATGGAACTATTGCAGGAGATGCTTCGCCTCGTCAGCGATCAGGCCAACAGTCTCGCCCACTGCGCGCAGGCGCTGGGCTGGCTTGATTGCCTCGCCGCATTGGCGGAACTGGCCGAGCAGCGTCGCTATTGCCGCCCCACACTCGACGATTCCACCCGCTTTGATATCACCGGTGGCCGCCACCCGGTAGTGGAAGCCGCCCTCACTCATGAGGATTTCATCGCTAACCATTGCCACTTGAATGATGAAGCCACTCTCTGGCTGCTCACCGGCCCCAACATGGCGGGTAAAAGCACCTTTCTCCGGCAGAACGCCCTCATTGCCATCCTTGCCCAAATGGGCAGTTTTGTTCCGGCTGAAGCCGCGCATATCGGCATTGTCGATCGCTGCTTCTCGCGCGTCGGCGCGGCGGACGATCTGGCGCGCGGACGTTCCACCTTCATGGTGGAGATGGTGGAAACTGCGACCATCCTCCAGCAATCGACCGAACGCTCACTTGTGATTCTTGATGAAATTGGCCGTGGCACCGCCACCTTCGATGGCCTGTCCATCGCCTGGGCCGTGGTCGAGCATTTGCATAACAGCGTGCAGTGCCGCGCCCTGTTCGCCACCCATTACCATGAATTGACCCAGCTACAAACCAGCCTGCCGAAACTTGCCTGCCACACCATGAAAGTGCGCGAGTGGAAAGATGAAGTCGTCTTTTTGCACGAGGTGACAGCCGGCACGGCTGATCGTTCTTACGGCATTCATGTCGCCCGCCTTGCCGGGCTGCCGCGCCCGGTGCTGAAGCGTGCCGAGCAATTACTGACCCATCTCGAATCGCACAAACAACAATCCGCCACCAGCGAGCTGCCGCTCTTTGCCGGGCTGGACAGCCCACCACCCAAGGCAGAGACAGAAACGGAACATCTGGCCTCCCACCTCGAAGAACTGCAACAGCAACTAGCCACCCTCGACCCGGACAGCCTCACCCCGCGCGAGGCGCTGGAGGCACTCTATCGGTTGAAGGAGATGACAAAGGATGTTTAAGGAAAAAACTGTCTTGATTTTAGGCGCCGGAGCCAGCCGCCATTATGGATATCCGACAGGAGAAGAATTGATAGACGAAATTATTGAAGCTATTGAAGCATACGAGGGAGAAAGAGTTTATAAGAGTGAAACATTACTCAAAAGATATCTCACACATCATGACCCATTGAGTATCGACAGATTCCTCACCAGCTATTCAAGTAATGAAGAATTGGTAGACCTAGGGAAACAATTCATTGCAGAAGTACTACTAAGGAAAGAAGATCCGGAGTTAATGAATAGAAGGCGCAGGCAAGAAATAAATGGTGAAAAAGAAAAGGCCATATCAAATAATTGGTACCGATTTCTCGCTCATAAGCTATCTCCAGCCAATAGAAACTTCGGAACAATCATACACAACCTAGAAAACCTTTACATTATCACATTCAATTACGATGTCTCATTGGAATACTTCATTTATTCACGTTACCAAAATTCGCCAATATTTGATGACGAACAAAAAGAACTCTTTTTTTCAACAATATCAAATAACATTAATCACATATATGGATGCATTGCCCCCTACAAATGGCAAAATCTAGAAAGCACAACAGATTGCAGAGAAAACAATGCGTATGGCGATCTAAAATCTTCACAAACGTGTTGGATAGATGCTAGCCAATATGCAAACAATATTCACGCCATGGGCATGGATAGAGAAAATGATTCCGTGAGGCAGAGAGCAGAAAAAGCAAAAGAGAAAATTAGCGGCGCTCAAAAACTGTATATTTTAGGATTTGGATTCAATGAAGATAATGTGTCTCTTTTAGACTTAAGTAATACTACTCAGAATATTCATTCTTCCAACATTTTCATAACAAATTATGGGAATTCAAAGCGAATCGACTCTGCTATCAAAACTATTTTTAAGAATGAAAATTTTGGCTCAAAAGGCAGTGAAAAACATATTCAAGCCCGATCTTCCATCGAACATATCAACATATCTAATCAGAATGTGTATCAAGCCCTAGCAGACGATTTTCATTGGTAAGCCTTAACGCCAATCAACGCCGCCACAGCGCCTGCCAAGGCCAGTGCATCCGCCTCATCACATAACGATAAGACACGCGCCGCATCCCCCGCACGCTGCGCCGTTTGCGCCAGCAGGCAGGCAACCCACGCAGCCCATCTCTCAAGCCGCGCAATGCCGGGCGTCCATGGCCGCGTAAGCACGCTCGCAGCAATAACGCTAATTGCATCAGGGCATGGCCCGGTAGCATTAGCCACAGCCATAACCCCGGCATGTTTTTGACGAATACCCACAGCCGATTGCGAAAGCCATGATAGATGGAAAAATCGCTGGTGCGCCCGGTGATGCCGGAGGAATGATGCGCCACCAGCGGGCTGGGTAATTGCAGCACAATCTCCCCCGCCAATTGCAGCCGAAAGCCGAGATCGACATCCTCACCATAACAGAAAAAATCAGCATCCATACCACCCAGCCGTTGCCACACATCTCGCTTATAGAGCGCTGCCGCCGCGCAGGTAGCAAACACCGGCATGGCCTTGTTAGGCAGTGCTTCTACCGGCTGACCTTCCATCCCGCGCCAATAAAGCCCGATTGCTGTGTAGCGGTCACCCGCCCCATCAAGCAGCGCAGGCTCCACCGCCTTCACCAATGGCAACCCAAGACAGGCCGCCTCGCTGTGCGCCTCCAATTGTGCCCCCAACACCTGCCAGAAGCCTGCCGATACTTCCGTATCCGGGTTGAGCGCCAGCACCCACTCACTGTCACAAGCATCAACAGCCTGATTCATCGCCGCGGCAAAGCCCACATTCTGCTGATTACGTGTCAACTCTAGCCATGGATCGGACGGTAAATGGTCGAGAGAACTATCGCTCGAGGCATTATCCACCACCACGCAACGAACTGCGGGCGGCATGTCGGCCAGCACACTGGCCACACAGCGCGAGAGCATGGTACCGCCATTGTAATTGACAATGACAACGGTCAGGGAAAGAGAATCCATCTCTCTTTATATAGAGAAAAAATGGGCCGGCGCCAGCGCTTGACGCTTACTCTGCGGCTGCCAGTTTCCGCTCGGCGGGAGGATTCGGCTCATCGGCAAGCGGCAATGGCGGCTGCGTGCTGTCATTGGTGCCGTGGCCTGACTCATGACTCAACCGCTCGACCGGCAGGCGTATCGTTACTGTGGTACCCACATTGGGGCTGCTCGTCAGACTCAATGCGCCGCCATGAAGCTCAGCAAACATTTTGCATAAGGGGAGCCCAAGGCCCGTTCCTTCCGGCTGAGATGATCGATGCACCTGGCCAAAAACCGAAAGCGCGATAGGAATATCTTCTTCTTTCATACCAATCCCGGTATCCTGCACCTCCAAGGCCAGCCCAAACTGGCGGCTCCAGCTCACGGATATGGTCACGCTGCCATCTTCCGGCGTAAATTTCACTGCATTGGTCAACAAGTTGAGCAAAAGCTGGCGTATTTTGCGCTTATCGGCATAGAGTTGTGGCAGAGAGGCAGGCAGATGGGAATGCAGCGTCACCTGCTTCATATTGGCGCGTGAGCGCGTCATACGCATACATTCATCAACAACCTCGCCAAGCTCGAACCACTCCTCACGCAGTTCCATCTGCCCGGCCTCGCCTTTGGAAAACTCCAGAATATCATTAATCAGCTGGAGCAAATGATTACCGCAAAGGTGAATATCATGAATCCGCTCTTTTTGCTTAGGCGTCAGCCCGCCGAAATACCCGGCATCAATCATTTCAGAAAAACCGATAATCGCGTTAAGCGGTGTGCGTAACTCATGGCTCATATTGGCCAGAAATTCCGACTTGGCCTGGCTGGCTGTCACCGCCGCCGCTTCGGATTTACGCGAACGCTGAATCTGACGCGCCATTAACAACGCCACCCAGGCAAGCACACCACCTAACAGTGCAAACATGAGCAATAGTCCGGCATCGCGCCATCGCTCGCGAATCCAGCCGGAGAAAATATCATCGGCATCCAGCACCGCACCAACCACGATGGGATATTGCTCTAAAGAGCGATACGCCAGCACATGCTGCTGACCGTCGGCCGGAATGACATGGACCGAGCGATAAACCTGCTCTGCCGCCTGCTGACGCATCACCGCCTGCATCGGCTCGGAAAGAACAGCATCATAGGCACTTTGCAGCCACCAGCCGCCGGATTGATGCATCACAATCGCCTTACTGTGCTCTCCCGTTTCGATCGACGCAAAAAATTCAGTAAAATAGCTGGCATCTATCAAGGCGAAAATAATCCCACCAAATTCACCGTCAATACGATAGAAAGCACGTGACATGACCAGTTTAGGCTGCAACAAGCCATTAGCGTCACGGCTTTCAACCCAGGCAATAATGTTATTGTCACGGTTGGTTGCCAGCTTATGCGCATCAAAAAACGGGCGATCCCTCACCAGTGCGCCAAGCGGAAATAAATCGGCATAGCGTGGCGCGCTCTCCGCCACGCGTACAACACCTTGCATATCGACGAGATATAACCCATCCAACTGGTCTGTCTCTCGTACCCAAAGGTGAAAGTGCTGTTGCACGTCTTTGGGTATATTGCCGCCGAATAAATCATTGAAATAGTAACGCTCTACCGCACGATCAAGCAAGAGATCGACAGCCAGAAATGTCAGTTCCGTATGGCTGGCGAAAGAACGTGCGAGACGCTTGGCATCGGCCTTACCCTGTTCCAGTGCACGCTCATATGCTTGAGACCCTTGATAGGCCAGATACATGGCCGACAGTGCCAGCACCACAAAACAGGCAAGCATAATCGTACGGGCAAACGGCGGACGTACCGATTGACTGGCAGATGGCATCATTGATGTCTTGGGCGGGTGATCCAAGCAGTTCCTCATTTTGTAACCTGTCCGATGCGGCAATACATGAAACGACATGATGCACAGCGCCAGCAGGCTGTTTTTTATGTCTTTTAGCATATTTTTACCGAATGAGCATGACATTTTATTTACAAATTAACATTATGCAGCTTGTGCTTTCCCTGCAAAGCGGATCAGGTTACACTTCACCTTTAAGATTTACGTATGGGCTCTAATGAGATGACCGCCCTCATCCACACCGTTGCCTTTTCAGGGCTGGACGCCAAACCGGTCGAAGTGCAGGTGCAAATGGCACCGGGCATCCCGGCATTTATGATTGTCGGCCTGCCGGATAAAGCCGTAGCAGAATCACGCGAGCGGGTGCGTGCGGCACTCACGGCCATTGGCCTTGCCCTGCCACCAAAGCGCATTACCGTTAACTTATCCCCCGCCAATATTCAAAAAGAAGGCAGCCATTACGACCTGCCCATCGCCTTAGGCTTGTTGGCAGCTATGCAGGTGATCGACGCGGAAGAAATGCAGGCCTTTATTGCCATGGGCGAATTATCGCTCGATGGCCGTCTGCTCCATGTACCGGGCATCTTACCCGCCGCCATGTATGCCGCCACCCATCGCGATGGCTTTATCTGCCCGGCATCGGATGGTGCTGAAGCACGCTGGGCTGGTGATGAGATGACATTAATGGCAACACCCGACCTTCTCAGTCTCATCAACCACCTCAAACATGGGACGCCATTGGCAACGCCGCCAACCCCTGCCCGACCAGTTGGGCACGCTCATCGGGATTTACGAGAAGTTCGTGGACAGGAAGTCGCGCGCCGCGCCTTGGAAATTGCCGCTGCCGGTGGTCATAATATGCTGATGTCGGGCCCTCCCGGGGCTGGCAAATCACTCCTGGCAAGCTGCCTGCCTGGCATACTGCCACCTATGAATGCCGAGGAAATGCTGGAAACCAGCATGATTTACAGCATCGCCGGACTGACAGGCGATCATGCCATCCGGGCTGAACGTCCCTTTCGCGATCCGCACCACTCCAGCTCCATGGCGGCCATGATTGGTGGGGGCCGACGCGCCTTGCCTGGCGAGATTTCACTGGGGCATCATGGCGTGCTCTTTCTCGACGAATTGCCGGAATTTCCCCGCGCTGTACTGGAAGCACTTCGCCAACCGCTGGAGACCCGGCAGGTCTCCATTGCACGAGCCCAGGCGCATGTCACCTACCCGGCCCATATTCAATTAATTGCTGCTATGAACCCGTGCCGTTGCGGCTATCTCGGCGATGCAGGCAAGGAATGTGGCAGCGCCCCCAAATGCGGAGATGATTACCAGGCACGGCTGTCAGGCCCATTACTGGATCGCATTGATATACATATTGATGTGTTGCCGGTCAGCCCGATTGAGATGTTCGACGCGCCAGCGGGTGAAGCATCATCCATCGTGGCAGCACGTGTCGCACAGGCCCGCCAGCGCCAGAACGAACGGTTCCTTTCACGTCACATTCCGGGTACGGTACGCACCAATGCCGCACTGCAAGGCGATCATCTTCAGGAGCTGGTGTCGCTGGACAATGATAGCCGCACCATGCTTCGGCAAGCAGTAGAACAGATGGATTTATCGATGCGCGCAATCCACCGCCTATTGCGCGTAGCACGCACCATCGCCGATCTCGCCGGCGATGAACAGGTACGCCAGCCGCATTTGGCTGAAGCCCTGCAATATCGGCGTCCGGCCCACCATAACTCTCGTGCACGCGCCGCCGCATAATGCTGACATTGCCACGTTTTGCCCGCCCGGATCGCTACGGCCCACTCAACAGCCACGACCTCATCAAAGCCGCGGCCATTATACTGATGATCGGCGATCATCTGGGCTACTACTTTTTCCCTGACCAATTATGGATACGCTGGCTTGGGCGCTTTGCCTTTCCGCTCTTTTTCTTTTTGATTGGCTATACCGGCAGCACCAAGCTATCTCCTGCACTGTGGCTGGCAGCCGGTGCCGTGATCGCCACCGACCTGCTGCTCAGCCTGCCACCTTTTCCCCTGAATATTGTGGTAACGGTAATTCTCACCCGGATTTATTTTCGCATGGAATCGCGATATGGCTCGCATGAGCGGTCGCCCTTGACCAGCATCTTCCTACTGACTGTCTGGCTGATCCCAACCGCAATCCTCACAGAATACGGCACATTCGGCATTCTCATGGCGCTCTGCGGGCGTTATATTGCAACAGGGCAGGCAACCGCACGCGAAACGGCACCTGCCATCGCCGTTATTTTACTGCTCTTTGCCGCCTTTACCAGTATCACACTGGCATTTCCGCTCATCTATGCCGCCACTTTTTGTCTTGCACTGGCGGGGTTAAGCATCCTGCTCAGCTACTATCGCCTGTATGCGCTGACAAACACACCTCCCATCTGGCTGCATAGAAGCATTCGCCTGTGTGCACGGCATTCACTGGCGGTGTATGCCATCCACCTGATACTGATCAAGCTGATCTATGTCTGGTTCGTTGCCGATCCCAGCACACCCTATCTGTGGCTGCGCGTCTAAACGTCTCGTGATTGCCTTTACCGCCAAAACAGGCTAAGGATACAAGATGTTAGCAACCACCGACACTCTCAGAATCCAAATTGGCGACGATTGCCGGGCTTATGAACAAGCCTATCGCACGCTCTGCCGCATGGAAAATCAGCGCCATCATTTTTTGACGCGTTATTATGACGAGTTGGGCCTTGCATTACCCAGAGACTTACAACAGGCGCCTAAGCGGGCACAGCAGACGCCTGAACTCAAGCGACTCTATCGCCAAATGATGAAAACACTACACCCCGATAGTCATAACCACGACGAGACAAACACCTCGTCACATCGATTGCTCGGAGAAATTCACAATGCGTATCGCTCACGAAGTCTCTTTCGTCTGCAACAGCTTTATTGCCACATGCTGACGGATGAAGTCCTTTCAGGCGGCTCACCAGACGTCCCGGCGCTGCATGCCTATGCCACACATATTCGCGCCCGCCTCGATGAAACACAGGCTGCCATTGCCAGACTCGAACAATCGGACAGCTATCAGCTGATGCTTAAAATCATCCGGGCGCGTATTCGCGGTGTTGATTTGGTGCCTGAGATTAAAGCAGCGCTGGCAGGTGCGGACTAGAAGACTATTTTTCTTGCTGTGCTTGGTAAGACTTCTCTTCCATCACCTGCATAAGCGCCGCGGCGATGTGCCGGTAAGCCTCACTGGCAGCTGAATCTGGCATCGTCAGCGGGAGTGGCTGGCCGACATCACCCTGCTCGCGCACCGCCATGTCAATCGGCACCTCACCGAGAAACGGAATATGATAATCGTGGGCCGCACGCCGCGCCCCGCCTTCGCCAAAGATATAACTGCGATGTCCACTGGCCGGATCATCAAAATAACTCATATTCTCTACCATCCCCAATACCGGTACCATCACCTTGCGAAACATTTGCAGGCATTTGGTGGCATCCAGTAACGCCACTTCCTGCGGCGTTGAGACAATCACCACGCCATCTAATGGCACAGCCTGCGCCAAAGACAAATGTGCATCGCCTGTTCCCGGCGGCATATCAATAAGCAGCACATCAAGTGGTCCTTGCGCCTGCCAGTTTACTCCGCGCAACATCTGATGCAGCGCCTTGGTCACCATCGCCCCACGCCAGACAACCGGCTTATCATCACCCGCCACCAATCCCATCGACATACACGCCATGCCATGGGCATATGCGGGCTGAAGCAATCCATCTTTCACCTCCGGCTGGCCACTAATGCCAAGCATGCGCGGCAGCGAAGGCCCATAAATATCCGCATCAAGCAGCCCAACCTTCATCCCCTGTGCAGACAAAGCAGCTGCGAGATTAACCGCCGTCGTGGATTTGCCGACTCCTCCTTTGCCCGAGGCAACGGCCATCACTCGCGCAACACCGGGAATCGGGGTGCTTTGCCATACCGGCTCAGGGCGGCGTGGCGCCGCAGGCGCGCTCACATCTTCCTGTCCGGCCTCTGCCGTGAGCACAACGGTCACCTTTTCCACACCGGGCAGTCGCTTGACGGCAATCTCTGCACGCTGGCGAATATCAGCCGCCTGTGCTGGCTCCACCCCCGGTAAGGTGAGGGAAAAACCGACCTTCCCCTCTCGAATAACAATCGTGGAGATAGATGACGGTTCGATAAGCGGCGCGCCGGTGCGTTCATCCACCACACGATTGAGCGCCTGCATCACCTGCTGTTCTGAAATCATTGTCATTACCTTGCATCTACTTCTGAGCTTGCCTATATAGGTGGCTTTATACGCAATTTCCAGTCGGCACTTTCTCACAACTCAGCCGACAGGGTTTCAGCGAGGGGTGAAGGCATGGACTGGTCACATAAAGGCGGACAAGGCAATCGGGGACCGTGGGGCCAGGGCCCATCCGGCCCTAAATCCGGCGGGGGTGGCAACCGCAATAACGGCAACGGCAAACGCCCACCCAATACACCGGATATCGATGATTTTATCCGCAAAGGACAGGACCGGTTTCGTCAGACTTTCTCCGGCGGCGGTGGCGGCAACAAAAAGGCTGTGGTTCTGCTGATTCTGGCTGCGGTCGTGCTATGGATGGCCGAGGGTATCTATCGTGTGAATGAAGATGAAATCGGCGTCGTCCTGCGTTTTGGTGAATATCACCGCCTGTCCGAACCCGGCCTGCGTTATCGCTGGCCGCGTCCCATCGAGTCAGAATATAAGCCTAAAGTCACCCGGGTAAATCGGGCGGAAGTCGGTTTTCGCAGTGTGAGCGGCGCCCGTGGAGCGCGTCAGCAATTTCTGCCGGAAGAAAGCCTGATGCTGACCGGCGATGAAAACATCGTCGATATCAATTTCGAAGTGCAGTGGAAAATCCGCGATGCTGCTGATTTTCTGTTCAATGTTCGTAACCCTGAAATTGCGGTTAAGAATGCCGCAGAAAGTGCTGTGCGTGAAGTGATTGGCCGCACGCCAATCGCCACCGCATTGGCGGAAGGACGTCTGGAAGTGGAATTGGCGTCACGCCAGCTCCTACAAGACATTCTCGACAGTTACCAATCCGGCATTGAGATTGTGCGCCTGCAGATGTTGAAAGTGGATCCGCCATCGGAGACCATCGTCGGCGGCAGCGGCACCACGCGTACGGTAATCGACGCATTTCGCGATGTACAGACGGCGCGCGCCGATATGGAACGATCTATCAATGAAGCAGAATCATACCGTAATGAGATCATTCCCATCGCCCGTGGTGATGCCGAAAAGAGAATTTTGGAAGCACAGGCCTACCGCGACCGCGTCATTGCTCAGTCGGAAGGTGAAGCCGCACGGTTCCTCTCTGTCTATAATGAATATATCAACGCTCGCTCCGTCACCCGCCAGCGTCTTTACTTGGAGACAATGGAAGAAATCCTGCGGGGCATGGATAAGGTGTTGATTGATCCGGATGTGGAAGGCGTCATGCCATTTCTGCCCTTGCCGGAAATGCAGCGCCGCGCAGCAAATTCTCAATCAGATCAATAGGAGAACGTGATGTCGAGTAAAATACTGACCATTGGCGGCATTATTATCGCTGTTTCTCTGTTTGTGATCTTCAACGCCTTTTTTATTGTCTCGCAAGTCGAGCAAGCGGTGGTGTTTGAAATTGGTAAAGCCGTTAAAACCGTGCAGGAACCAGGGCTGAAGGTTAAAAAGCCGTTTATTCAGGATGTGGCCTATTTCGATAAACGCCTGATTGAATTTAATGCGGAACCGAAAGAAGTGATCCTGGCAGACCAGAAGCGTCTGATTGTCGATGCGTTTGTGCGTTATCGTATTACCGATCCGCTCAAATTCTTCCAGACCGTGCGCGATGAACGTATCATGCGTGACCGTTTGAACTCTATTGTTGAGTCGAGCCTGCGTCAGGTGATGGGGAGTGTGCCATTGGCGACCGTATTATCCAGTGAGCGCACCACGATTATGGAAATGATCACGGCGATTGTGCATTCACAGGCCTCAGGCAAGCCATTGCCCAATCATATCGTCGCTATGTTGGAAAAACGGGCCGAAGAGACTGCTGAGCAAACAAGTGACCCGAAACAGGCGGAAGCCGTTGAAGCCAAAGTTGAAGCCGTGGTCGAAGAGACCGAGAATATTAACCATGGCGGTTTCGGTATTGAAGTGGTTGATGTGCGTCTGATGCGTGCCGATTTGCCCAAAGAAAACTCTCAGGCAATTTATCGGCGGATGCAGACCGAACGCGAACGCGAAGCAAAAGATTTCCGGGCACGCGGTAAAGAAGAAGCACAGAAAATTCGCTCCCGTGCGGAAAATGAGCGCACGGTGATTCTGGCCAATGCCACGAAAGAATCAGATATTATTCGCGGTAAGGGTGAAGCGGAAGCCACACGCGTTTTCGCCGAAGCCTTTGGCCGGGATGAAGATTTCTATCACTTCTACCGCTCCTTGCAGGCCTATCGCGAAACACTGGCCGGGCAGGATACGATGATGGTGATGTCACCGAAGAGCGAATTTTTGAGATTCCTGGAAGAAGGTAGTCAGGGCGGACGTCGTTGATGCGCGTTCTGGTCATTGGCGGCGGTGGACGCGAGCATGCACTATGCTGGAAAATCGCCCAGTCACCAGTGCTGGAAACACTCTATTGCAGCCCTGGAAATCCTGGTATCTCGGCGCTCGCACAGTGTGTCACACTTGATCATCACGACTATCCGGGTCTGATAACGTTCTGTCAGGCCAAGCAGATTGATCTTGTTGTGATCGGTCCGGAAGCACCGCTGGTCGACGGCATGGCCGATCACTTGCGTGAGGCAGGTATTACCTGCTTCGGCCCTGGCAAAGCGGCCGCAAGAATCGAAGGTTCCAAAGAATTCTGCAAGCAACTCTGCGAGCGCTATCAAGTGCCTACTGCGGCGTATGGCAGCTTTACCGAAGCCCAAAGCGCCATCGATTATATCAAAACCCAGGGAGCCCCAATTGTCGTCAAAGCCGATGGGCTGGCAGCCGGTAAAGGGGTCACCGTTGCGATGACGCAGCAGGAAGCCGTTGACGCCGTGCAGGATGCGTTCGGTGGTAAATTCGGCGATGCCGGCAAATCCGTCATCATCGAAGCGTTTCTGGAAGGGCAGGAGGTCAGCCTCTTTGCCTTGATATCCGACGGCACGGCCCTCTCCATTGGCGCAGCGCAGGACCATAAAGCGGTGGGCGAAGGCGATACAGGTCCCAATACGGGCGGAATGGGCACCTATTCGCCAACGCCGATTTTCACGGATGCCATGCACAAACATGTGATGGACACCATCATCCAGCCCATAGCCTCCGGTCTTGATCAGGAAGGTATTTCCTACCGTGGCGTGCTGTTTGCCGGGCTAATGCTCACAGCGGAAGGACCGCAATTACTGGAATTCAACGTGCGCTTTGGCGATCCGGAAACGCAGGTTCTCATGGCACGGCTTGAAGATGACATTCTGCCATTATTGCGTGATACGGCCACCGGGCAGCTGCAGCAGGATCGCCCCATTGCAATGAGCGATGATGCAGCCCTCTGCGTCGTCATGGCTAGCAATGGCTACCCTGGGTCTTACAAAAAAAATACAATTATTCGCGGCTTGGAGCAGGCGGAAGCCATGCCGGAAGTCACCGTGTTTCATGCAGGAACAGCCGAAAAAGACGGGCAGATTGTCGCCAGCGGCGGGCGCGTTCTTGGCATCACGGCAAAAGCAGGGTCCATTGCCATGGCACAGCAACGCGCGTATCATGCCGTGGATTGTCTCGATTGGCCGGATGGCTTTTGTCGGCGCGACATCGGCTGGCGTGCCATCACTGCAGCACACCCCAAAGCGGCCAATGGCTGACTGTCATGGCCGTTTTAACCAAGCCGCAACAAAGAGTTAATCCTCTGTTTATCTTATTCGTGGAAAGTATGACAGTGTAGCAGGTGTATCGCTTGCTAAATTATAATTCTTGTTGCAATAACATTGATACGACCCATGGAACCGACCGTACTCATCATCGAAGATGAAACTGCCATCATCACCATGCTCAAATATAATCTTGAGCAGGAAGGCTTCACTGTCTACAGCGCAACAGATGGCGAAGACGGCCTGATGATGATCACGGAGAAAAAGCCCGATATTATTGTGTTGGATTGGATGCTCCCCTCCATGTCGGGGGTTGAAGTATGTCGGCAAATGCGCCGTAACAATGAGTCGAAAAATATCCCGGTCATCATGCTATCCGCTCGTGGCGAAGAAGATGACAAAATTCGCGGGCTGGATTGCGGTGCAGATGATTACATGACCAAACCATTCTCCCCCAGTGAGCTGGTGGCACGTATTCGCGCCGTGCTGCGCCGCATTCGCCCTGCCCTGGCAGAAAAAGTCGTGACCTTTTCCGATGTCAAACTTGATTTGTCGGCACATCGGGTCACACGTGCAGAGCAGGATATCCATCTCGGACCAACGGAATTTCGGCTCCTGCAATATCTGATGGAACATCCTGGGCGCGTCTTCTCGCGTGAGCAATTACTCGACGCCGTATGGGGACATGATATTTATGTGGAACTGCGCACCGTCGATGTGCATATCCGTCGCCTGCGTAAAGCCCTGTCACTGGAGGATACTGCGCCGGATCTGATCCGCACGGTACGCTCCGCCGGTTATGCGTTGGAAGAGCCTAAAGTCGAAGAAGCGGCCAGTTGACGCGCCTTGGTAAGTAGTGCCTGTTTATCCGGCGCATAATCATGTATTGCCCAATATTGCTTCACTTCATGCAATAGCTTGCCAAGCATCGGCCCTTCCTGAACACCCAGACTGATCAAATCATCCCCCGCAAGAGGGAATGCAGGAATATCCCACTGGTCAAGTAATGGCGACAATCTCTGCCATTGCGCTGAGACATCCCCTTCTTGATGGGACAGAGCCAGTAACAACCCGAGCCGGGTCATCTCGCGCCCCCACTCCACCAGCCAGGATTTAATCGTGGCGTCATCCGGCTCTGCTGTTTCACCCATATTCACCACGGACGTCAGGATCTGCTGCTCCTGACGAGATAAGCGCCAGCGCTTCACCAGATCCGTCAGTTGCGCGTCTTCTGCAATCATCGCCGCCACCCCGGATAACCATAAAGATGGCGGCTCGTCTAACGCCACCTTGAGACGTAATTGATGCCACCGACGAAAACGCAGCACATCAATAGTGGTGAATGCAAGAGGAGAGAAAAGCCCGGCGGCAGCCATCATACGGACCGCCTCATCCGCTTTGGGAGACACGATCAGGCGACGCATTTCTCCGACGAGTCGCTCGCCTGAAATTGCAGCAAGCCCCTCTGCTTCCTGCGCCATCACCTCCAGAACAGAAGAAGGCACCTCTGCGCGGCCATAACGCGACCAGAAGCGAAAGAAACGCAGCAGGCGCAGATAATCTTCCCGTACACGCTGCTGTGCATCGCCGATGAAGCGAACAACACCGTGCTCCAAATCATCTCTTCCGCCCACATCATCATAAAGCGCCCCTTCGGCATCCGCATAGAGCGCATTGATCGTAAAATCACGCCGTCTGGCATCTGCTTCCCAGTCTGATCCAAACGTCACCACCGCGTGGCGCCCATCACAACTGGCATCTGTGCGTAACGTCGTGATTTCCAGCCGATAGGGATCGAGCATCACCGTGATCGTGCCGTGCTTTATTCCTGTGGGTAGTGAAGACAGCCCGGCTGCGTCACACAGTGCCATACTGCGCTCAGGGGTAGCCGTTGTCGCCAGATCGATATCCAGGCTGCTGTGTCCCAGCAGTGCATCGCGTACACAGCCACCAACGAAACGGATATCCTCCCCTCCATTCCGAAACTGCTCTATCACACGGCCAATCCCAGGATCAGCAAGCCAGCCCGGAGGTGAGGGAAAGGCAGAGGTCACGAATCCGGCTCATCATTCGGCGCGACATAGCCCGGCACAAGCTCACCATCCTGCAACCGCGCCGGAACATACCGGCCTTTTTCTGACTCTGTTTCCATCCCGAGATAAATAAACATCACAATAACAATCACCAGTGTCACGACGAGGGTAACCGGCCAGGGGCCGTCTTTAAGCGTGGGTATTTGTGCCCCGGTGCGACCGGCGCGCAAACATGCGCCTGCATACCACGACAAATAAACAAACAAGGGCACCCAGACCGGCCAGAATTTCAAGATAGACTGTAACATGCTTCACTCTCCCTAGATAATGTCGTCACGAGATGGAGAATGTGACGAAAACGGCCATTTTCGAGAACCGGAAGTTCCAGTGTATATCAATACATGAAAGCCGGAAGCGCAAAAAATGGAAGTTTGCAGACCATTAAACATCTCGTGACGACATTATCTAATGCGGAAATGCAAAAAAGACGCCATCGCTATAAAGCCCGGGCGGCTCTCCCGTCACATCATGATCATCTAAGGCCCACTCGGCCAATCGATAATAAACCGGCCGACTGATACGCGCTGATAACCCATTATTCATCGCAATATAAGGGCCTATCTCATCCCACGCTAATGGATGATCGTGACCGAGCGTCATCTGTGCATCCAGGTTGGTGCGCACTTCAATCTTCTGCGCTGCAGCCTCACCTTTTCGTTCCACATCGATAATGATATAAGGCCGGTCCTCCACCAGAATCCGGCATTGCTCTACCGGTGTTTTCAGCCAGTATTCACCGGTTGCATCACGCATTAAGACCGTCGCAAACAGACGCACCAGCCGTGAGCGCTGAATCGGCGACCCGCGATAGAGCCACACGCCATCTTTACGAATGGTAAAATCACTGTCGCACGCCGAAATGCCGTCCAATGAATCAGGCAGTGTTGTCATCATTTACGGTTAGAGGGCATATTCGCCATGATTTCCGTTTTGATCATCTCAATGGTACGGCCATAGGGTAAGGACTGCATCCACACTCTGCCAGGCCCTTTTACCCTGGCGAGAAACACACCTTCGCCGGAAAACAACATGGATTTGATACCCTTGATCATCTCAACATCGTAATCAGCCTGTGCATCCATGGCCATCAAGCAGCCATTGTCAATACGCAGCACCTCTCCTGCAGCGAGTTCACGCTCTATGACAGCCCCACCAGCATGAATAAATGCCAAACCGTCACCCACAAGCTTTTGCATGATAAACCCTTCGCCACCGAAAAAACCGGCGCCAATGCGCTTATGAATACCTAGCCCAAGCTTTGTTCCTTTTGCCGCACACAGAAACGCCTCTTTTTGTGCCAATAATTGGCCACCATGCTGCGCCAGGTCTATTGCCAAGACGGTGCCGGGATGCGGCGTCGCAAATCCGACCGCGCGCTTATCCTGCCCATGGTTGGTAAATTGCGTCATGAAGAAACTCTCGCCGCTGATGGCGCGTGCTCCGGCGCTGACCAACTTCCCCAACACCCCTGATTTTACCGGGCTGCCATCACCCAAAATGGCCTCCATATGGATGGCATCATCCATATACATCATGGCCCCAGCCTCCGCGACAACCGACTCACCAGGGTCCAGAATAATCTCGACAGACTGCAACTCACTGCCGGTAATTCGGTATTCAATATCGTGCGATTGACGCCCCGTCATGCCGCCCCCTTCAATTCCGCCATGGCCAACCGTTGCTCTTTCTGCGGGCGAATCCCCAGCATATGGCAAATGGCAATCACAAGCCGTGCCCGGTTCAATGTATAGAAATGGAACTCATTTACACCGGCCTCCTGCAACCGTCGGCATTGTTCTGCCGCCACACTGGCCGCGACCATATTGCGCGTCTCCGGGTCATCATCCAACCCATCAAACAGCTCGCGTATCCAGGCGGGAACCGTCGCTCCGCACATGGCGCTGAAACGTATCATCTGGCTGACATTCGTGACCGGAAGAATTCCGGGCACAATCGGCACCTCAATCCCTTTAGCAAGCACCTTATCCATAAATCGCAGATACAGATCGGTATCAAAAAAATACTGCGTGATGGCCCGCGTCGCTCCGTGATCAATCTTACGCTTCAGATGGTCAAGATCATCCTCAAGGCTGTTGGCCTGCGGGTGACCCTCAGGATACGCCGCAACACTGATTTCAAAATCAGCCACCTGCCGCAAACCGGCCACCAGCGCATCGGCATAGGCATAACCGTCAGGGCGTGGACGATACGTCCCGTCCTCTTCCGGCGCATCCCCGCGCAGCGCCACAATATGACGCACACCACTCTTCCAGTAATCTTTGGCAATCGCATCTATCTCATCGCGGCTTGCACCCACACAGGTTAAGTGGGCGGCCGCCGGTAGTGATGTCTCGGTGACAATGCGTCGCACCGTCTCATGCGTGCGTTCACGCGTCGATCCGCCCGCTCCATAGGTAACCGAGACAAAGCGTGGCGCCAGGTATTCAAGGCGCCGAATCACCGACCATAAACGCTCCTGCATATCGGGCGTTTTCGGAGGAAAAAATTCGAACGACACCTCCGGAGCAGAAGCATCATTAGAATGAAATAATTGAAAAGGCATCAGATAAACTCATCGATTTGTGACTGTTTCGCAACATAATCAAAAAACCATGTAGGCGATAGTAGCGTTTCATGATTAACCACTGGTATACATCACAATCTGTGGCATGACACTTAAGGCGTTTGTCTCTTAACATATGTTTATTTACTTTTGTGCAAGTGGATCGTGCGATAGAGTAAAGAGTCAGCGGATCATGTATGTGTAAGGATAGATAGGTGACTAGTTTGTACCGTCAGTTTGCATTGCCGCTCATCAGCATCATGATGCTGCTACTATCAGGGGTGCCGGCACACGCCGACTTCATGATGGAAGAAGAAAGCGCTGCGGTTGAGGATCCATTCGAACCATTTAACCGCGCCATCTTTGAATTTAACCAAACGGTGGATGGAGTTCTCATCGCCCCTGCAGCCAGAGCCTATGAATTCTTCATTCCTAATCCGGTTGAACAACGTATCTCAAACGCACTGCGTAATTTGCAAGAACCAGTCAACGCAATGAATGCACTGCTCCAAGGTGACGCACATCATACCTTTAGTAGTATCTGGCGTTTCATCCTCAACTCAACGTTCGGCGTAGTAGGACTGTTCGATTTCGCGCATGCCAATGCCGGGCTGGCATACCACCCGGAAGATTTCGGCCAAACATTGGGATGTTACGGTGTTGGTGGCGGCCCGTATCTCATGCTGCCTCTCATGGGCCCTTCCAACCTGCGTGATACGGCAGGGTTTTTCATAGATAACATCTATAACCCATTTAATTATTCGCTGGATGATGAGACATTGGCAATACGCGTTGCGTTAGAGATTATAGACACTCGCGCTCGCCTGCTTCCCGTCACAGACGATATTGAGGCAACCTCGTTCGATCCTTATGTATCGTACCGAAGCTACTACAATCAGCGCCAGTCAAGTCGTATTGAAAACTATAACGCCAACGAGAAACAGTATGACAATTTTTGCATCAATGGCTAAAATTGCTTTTTTTTCATTACTGACGAAACAGTGCCGCACGGTGGGATTGTTCACCGTGATGCTAATCATGTTCAGCGCCAATCATGCGCGCGCTGAAAGTAATGAAGCCGCCGCCTTTATCACCACACTGGGCAATAAGGTCATTACGGTGTTGCAGGATGACGGAGCAACATTAGGGAATAAAGAAGCAAAACTAGCAGATATTCTGGAAGAGGCGGTCGATGTACCGTGGATTGGCCAGTTCGTTTTGGGAAAATACTGGCGGCGGGCACAGGAAGATGAACGGGAACGATTCCTTACCCTTTACAGACCATTTATCGTCAAAACCTATGCCATGCGTTTTCGGAATTATTCGGGTGAAGAGTTTTCCGTGCTACAAACCCGCCGCAATAGCGATGAGAGCTACACAGTGCAGGGACAAATCATCCGCCCGCAGGCAGAAAATGTCCGCGTAGATTACCGCGTCGGCAAGAATGGTGCCGGCGAATACAAAATTTATGATTTTGTCGTCGAGGGTGTGAGCCTGCTGAATACACAACGTCAGGAATTTGGCTCGGTCATCAGTCGAAAAAGCCTGAATTATCTGAACGACCGGCTGGAGGCACGCATCGAGAAACTAAGCAAGATGCGAATGAATTAGATAGGGTCGCAAAGCGGCTTCACATACCAGCGATTACACGCATGATGTCCGGTATTTCCTAGTGGAGCATCTAACGGCTTAAATCCATTAGCATCATACAACTTTATTGCTGCAGTAAGGTGGGGCATGGTTTCAATATATACATGTCGAAAATCCAGTGTACGTGCCTCATCAAGCAATTGCTGCAACAAAAACCGCCCAACACCCCGGCCACGTAAATGCGGCAGAAAATACATTTTTTTGAGTTCACACACATCGGCCGCACCGCCAACCAACGGTGCAATACCACCTCCTCCCATTATCTGATCATTCTCTTCAATAATAAGATAGCAACTTCGCGGGTGGGTATAAGCGGCAGCCATGTCGGAAACTTCTGAATCATGCAGCGCAGTTCCAGGCCCTTCGGCGCCAATTTCTGGCATAACCTGGCGGATAATATCGGCAATGTCTGCATTATCTTCCGGTATAATCGCACGGCATGTAAGCTGACCATCCGCTAATACACAAAAAGCGTGTCTTTGTTCTGACAATATGGTAGAAGCGCCCACCCAAAATCCTTAACTTGTTAATTAAATCTATATGTCTACAGAAGATGACATTGTTGGCCGAACACCGGCGCACCAACGCTACCTCAAGCAATTACTCCTTTTGCTGGCGGAGATCGACCATTTTGTTACACTGGAAATGCATGGACACACATCTCTTGCATTCATCGAACATGCCTATGACAGGTTGGGCACCCGCTTCGATAAGACCCTGCACTCCGCCGCTCAGGCCTACCCTCACCATGCACATCGTCATGACACATTAGCGACCGCCATCTGCCGTTGCATCGAGCAACTTTTTGCAGAAAACCCCTGCATTAGTGAGCAGCATTTAATGACAAGCAGCGACTTCGAGAACACCAGCACCATGTCGGTACTCTATCAACTGGCCAAACAACGGCAATAGGCTGCTGGCATCAGTGACGGGTCAGGCACGCATCAGCGGCTTATAGCGTACAGGCTTGATCTCGTCGGCTTTCTTACCCAGGCGCCGTTTTTTATCCTCTTCATAATCCGCGTAGTTGCCCTCAAACCACTCCACATGACTATCACCTTCATAGGCGAGAATATGTGTCGCTATGCGATCCAAAAACCAACGATCGTGACTGATAATCATTGCACAGCCCGGATAATCCATCAGCGCTTCTTCCAAAGCCCGCAATGTATCGACATCCAGATCATTGGTCGGCTCATCGAGCAGTAGCAAATTGGCCCCCTGCTTGAGCATCTTGGCCAGATGCACCCGGTTGCGCTCACCCCCGGAGAGTTGGCCCACCTTTTTCTGTTGATCCGGCCCCTTGAAATTGAAGGCAGAGACATAGGCCCGGCTTTTAACCGTCGCATAGCCCAGATCAATCTCGTCATCTTCACCGGAAATCTCTTCCCACACGGTTTTTTTGTCATTGAGGGAATCACGGCTTTGATCGACATAACCAAGCGTCACCGACTCTCCCAGCCGCATGGTGCCGCTATCGGGTTGTTCTTTACCGGTCAGCATTTTGAACAGCGTGGTTTTGCCAGCCCCGTTCGGCCCGATAATCCCGACAATGCCGCCGCGAGGCAGACGGAAAGACAAATCATCAATAAGCAGATGATCTTCAAAGCCTTTACTCACATGCTCTGCTTCAATCACAAGCTCACCCAGCTTAGGCGGCTCCGGCAAGCGAATCTGCGCCTGACCATAATGCTGCTCACGCTGACGATTAAGCAATTCTTCATAGGCTTTGACCCGCGCCTTGCTTTTCGACTGACGAGCCTTGGGAGATTGCCGCACCCACTCCAACTCCTCAGCCAACTGCTTCTGACGGGCCTTTTCTTCGCGCTCTTCCTGGCTTAGGCGCTTCTGTTTCTGCTCTAACCAATTACTGTAATTCCCCTCATAAGGAATGCCATGGCCACGATCCAACTCCAATATCCAACCCGTGATATTATCAAGAAAGTAGCGGTCGTGGGTGACGACCAATACAGTGCCGGCATATTCCTGCAAAAAACGCTCCAACCAGGCAACGGATTCAGCATCCAGATGGTTGGTTGGCTCATCAAGCAGCAGCATATCCGGTTGCTCCAGCAGCAAGCGGCACAGCGCCACGCGACGACGCTCCCCCCCGGAAAGGCTGGCAACATCAGCATCTTTCGGCGGGCAACGCAGCGCATCCATTGCAATGTCAATTTGCCGGTCCAACTCCCACAAATCCATGGCATCGATTTTTTCCTGCAACTCGCCTTGCTCAGTAATCAGGTTATTCATCTCATCTTCGCTCATCCCGTCGGCGAAGCGGGCGCTAATCGCATTGAATTGGTCGAGAATCTCTTTCTTTTCCTTCACCCCATCGAGAATATTTTCATAGACATTCTTTGATTCATCCAGATGCGGCTCTTGTTGCAAATACCCAACCTTCACTCCTTCGGCTGCCCAGGCCTCGCCGCTATATTCCGTATCCAACCCGGCCATAATTTTCATCAAAGTGGATTTCCCGGCGCCATTATGCCCCAACACGCCAATCTTCGCCCCAGGCAAAAAAGACAAGGTAATATTTTTAAGCACCTGCCGCCCGCCCGGATAGGCTTTGGAGACATCTTTCATCACATAGACATACTGATAGGAGGCCATAAACACTGCCTTTATGAAAAAGTGAAATATGCGTTCTGCTTAACGTAAGCAATGCCATGTGACAAGCGATGCGCACATCTGCACCAGGAATATCAGCACATGGCGACATTCTTACATGATTTCTCAGCCGAGCCTAACGCCGCGCCACGAAAAAATCCGTCAATAAGGCACTACATTCTTCTTCCATCACACCGCCAATGATGTCGGGGGTGTGATGACAGCTAGATTGCTGAAAAATGCGCGGCCCATGCTCCACCCCACCGCCTTTCGGATCATAGGCCCCAAACACCAGCCTTCTCACGCGGGCGAAACTAATGGCCTGGGCACACATTGGGCACGGTTCCAGCGTCACAAACAGGTCGCATTCAGTCAGGCGCGGGGTGGCCAGCACTCGACTCGCCTCACGCAACACCATCAGTTCGGCATGAGCGGTGGGATCACGATCCTGCTCCACACGGTTACCCGATACGGCGATCACACAGCCATGATGGATAATAACTGCCCCAATCGGCACCTCACCGGAGGCCTCCGCCTCACGCGCAACCTCTAGCGCCTGCCTCATCCATGCATCATTCTTCATCACACTGTCATATGCTTGTGCTAAGATTCCTGCAATTTAGAATAATCTATAG
>CAYSXY010000007.1:52497-71400 GCA_964435165.1 uncultured Rickettsiales bacterium | reverse complement strand
TGGAAGGTTAGAAATAAACCATAAATATTAATTTATTCGTAAACAGGACCTAGAAGATCACATGCTTCAGGGCGAAGGGAGAGAATTCTCTCCCCGCCTCGAAAGCTAAGCCATTAAGTATAAAGACGTTCACTCAGCCTCTATATTGCACCTATTCATGCATTTTCCGCGTATTTCGGCCGCCGCGCCGCCTTTTCTGTTTGTTTTTACAGCAATTATTCCTATAACGAGCCGACATTATTAAAAAAACGACCAAATGAGGGCTGCGCACGTGACTACCTATGTCTATCACTTTGGCGATGGCGCTGCGGATGGCAATGCGCAAATGAAAGAAACCTTAGGAGGCAAGGGCGCCAACCTGGCGGAAATGTGCCAGCTTGGTCTGCCGGTGCCGCCGGGTTTCACCCTCTCTACTGAGGTCTGCACTGCCTATTACGCCAATAACCGCCAGATGCCAGACGGGTTGGAAGCACAGGTTAATGATGCCATTGCTCGCATTGAGCAGGCGGTGGGTATGCGCTTTGGCGATGCGACGCAGCCGCTGCTCGTCTCCGTGCGTTCCGGCGCGCGCGTCTCCATGCCCGGGATGATGGACACGGTGCTGAATCTCGGTCTCAATGATGAAACAGTCGCCGGGCTGGCCAAAGCCAGCAACAATCCGCGCTTTGCTTATGACAGCTATCGTCGGTTCATCCAGATGTATAGCGATGTAGTGCTCGGCATCGACCATTACCTGTTTGAAGAAAAAATTGAAGATGCCAAGCTGGAAAAAGGCATCACCCTCGATACGGAACTCACCGCTGAGGACTGGCAACAGCTGATTGAGCAATTCAAAGACATTGTGCAGGAAAATGGCGCCGTGTTTCCGCAGGATGTGCGCCAGCAATTATGGGGGGCGATCGGCGCAGTGTTTGCCTCCTGGATGAATAACCGGGCAATCACCTATCGCCGTCTGCACCAGATTCCGGAAAGCTGGGGTACGGCCGTTAATGTGCAATCCATGGTTTTTGGCAATATGGGCGATGATTGTGCCACGGGCGTGGCCTTCACCCGTAACCCATCCACCGGCGAAAATCAATTTTATGGAGAATATCTGGTCAACGCGCAGGGCGAAGATGTGGTGGCGGGTATCCGCACGCCGCAGCCCATCACCATTGCCGGCAAGGAAGAAGGTGGTGACCTGCCTGCCATGGAAGAAGTGATGCCGGAGGTCTATCAGGAATTAGTCCGGCTCTACCAAAAGCTGGAACAGCATTACCGCGACATGCAGGATATTGAATTCACCGTGCAGAAAGGCAAGCTCTGGCTGTTGCAAACCCGCTCAGGCAAGCGCACTGCCAAAGCCGCACTCAAAATTGCCGTGGAAATGGTGAATGAAAAGGTCATCAGCCAGGAAGAAGCGATTCTACGTGTCGATCCGGCGTCGCTCGATCAGTTGCTGCACCCAACGCTGGACCCGAATGCCGAGAAAAAAGTGGTGGCGAAAGGATTGCCGGCCTCTCCCGGTGCGGCCAGCGGCAGCGTCGTTTTCACCGCAGAAGCGGCAGAAGAAGCCGCCAGGCAGGGGGAGAAAGTGATTCTGGTGCGTGTCGAGACCAGCCCGGAAGATATTCACGGCATGCACGCCGCGGAAGGGATTTTAACCGCACGTGGCGGCATGACCAGCCACGCCGCGGTGGTGGCGCGCGGCATGGGTAAGCCCTGCGTCTCCGGCGCGGGCGGCATTGCGATTGACGAGAAAGAAGGCGTGTTCACTGCTGCCGGGCAACGTATCAATGCCGGGGATTTTGTGACCATCAATGGCGCCAGCGGTGAGGTGATGCTTGGCGAGGTGCCAACGCTCCAGCCAGAACTCTCTGGCGATTTTGCAACCTTGATGCAATGGGCGGATGAACAGCGCAGCCTAAAAGTGCGCGCCAATGCTGAAACGCCGCAGGATGCCGAAACGGCGCGTCAGTTTGGCGCTGAAGGCATTGGCCTGTGTCGCACCGAACATATGTTTTTCGAGGCCGATCGTATCACTGCCGTGCGGGAGATGATTCTTGCCGATGGTGAGGCAGGCCGTCGCACCGCCTTGGATAAAATTCTGCCGATGCAGCGCGAAGACTTTGTCTCACTCTTTACTATTATGCAGGGCCTGCCGGTGACGATTCGCCTGCTTGACCCGCCACTGCATGAATTCTTGCCCCACACGGTGGAAGAGATGGAGCATGTCGCCAGTGCAGCGGGCGTGTCATTGAACAAAGTAAAAACACGCACGTCAGCATTGAAAGAAGCAAACCCGATGCTGGGGCATCGCGGTTGCCGCCTGGGTATTTCCTATCCGGAAATTTATGAAATGCAGGCGCGGGCGATTTTTGAAGCAGCCATCAAAGTCAGTCTGGCCAGTGGCAATTCGGTGGTGCCGGAAATTATGATTCCGCTGGTGATGAACCCCAAAGAACTGGAAATGCTGAAAGCACGCATTGATCATGTCGCTGGCACCGTGTTTGAAGAAATGGCCGCACGCGTAGAGTATCTGGTGGGGACGATGATTGAATTGCCCAGAGCAGCCCTGCGCGCCGGTGAGATTGCCGAGCATGGCGCTTTTTTCAGTTTTGGGACCAATGATCTGACCCAAACCACTTTTGGCATCTCGCGTGATGATGCGGCGAGCTTTATCGAGCCATATAAGCAGCAAGGCATTATCGAGCAGGACCCATTTGTCTCCCTTGACCAGGAAGGCGTCGGCGAGCTGGTTGCATTGGCGGCAGAGCGTGGTCGTGCCACGCGGCCAGACATCAAACTGGGAATTTGCGGTGAACATGGCGGTGATCCGGCGTCCATCCATTTTTGCCAGTCGGTTGGGCTGGATTATGTCTCATGCTCGCCCTATCGCGTGCCTATTGCCCGGCTGGCAGCGGCGCAGGCCGCACTCAGTCAGCAGGCAAAGCGAGCATCAAGCCAGAAAAAAGCGGCATAATCATTATTTCGTATTGTCACAATTCAGGATGATATCGTCTTGAGCAGTGCCCTAATCTTCTGTTAAGGTTAATGATTTAATCTTTAGGGCTCAACAGTAGGGAGTAACAGCGTGGCATTATTAGGCGGACTCTTCGGCAATGCGATCCTTAAGGATGCCGAATCGATCATCCATGATATTGAATATCGTATTTTGCGCGTAGCCTGGGAAGAATTCGTTCGGCTCCATAGCAAGCCGGATGATGACAGCGAGCAATTCAAAGTGGCAACACCGGCCTGGATCGCCTTAGAGATGATCATCAATCATAAAGGCAAAATCATGGAATTTAATAAGGCGGAGGCCAAATTCCTGACCTATTTGCGCAACGCACCGAACCTGTACCGCGAGGTTGTTGAAGTGCTGTCCAACGCCAATTACACTGATGAAGATGCCGAACATGCCTATGATACACACCATGACCTGGCGGATGTCGTCACGTCAGAGTTTGCCGAATATCGTAAAAAGGAATTAGTGAAAGTGCTGATTGATGTGGCGCGTTATTATCAGCAACGCCTGGATGAATTCGTGCAAAAACACGGCTCAGACCTTGATAAGGCCATCGCCAAAACTGGTGTCGCCTAACGTTGAATGGCATTCGTTGCCAGGAGATCGGCCCGTTCATTGCCGGGGTGGCCAGCATGCCCTTTGACCCAATGCCACTGCACGTCATGCCGATTAATCGCCTGATCCAGGGCTTGCCATAAATCCTGATTTTTCACCGGTTTTTTGCTGCTGGTGCGCCAGCCATTGGCTTTCCATTTGGCCATCCACTCGCCGATACCCTGTTTGACATACTGGCTGTCCGTGTATAAATCCACGCGGCACGGTTGGGTGAGTGCATTCAACGCCTCAATCGCAGCGCGCAGTTCCATACGATTATTTGTCGTTGCCTCTTCGTGGCCGGAAAGTTCTTTGGTTGCATCGCCATATTCCAGTAGCGCACCCCACCCTCCGGGGCCAGGATTGCCCGAACAGGCGCCATCAGTATAAATTGTCACGGATTTCATAGCGCCCCCCGATAATAATCCGCATCGACTACCTGCTGATGAAATCGCAATTTGGCGAGATACTCACCAGGGTCTTTGGCGGTGACAAGAGCATCATCCGGCGGAAATACCCGGTCAATTGACCGGGTGAGCAAAAATCGAAGTGCAGCAGCCCGGCACAGTACCGGCAGATGCTGCCATTCTTCGGTACGAATATTCATAGCATTACCATAGGCCTGGCATAGTGCATGGCTGTGTTTCGCTAAAAAATGATGCTCGCCATCAAAGCACCAGGCATTGATGCATATCGCAAGGTCGTAAAGCCGCACGTCGGTGCAGGCGAAATAAAAATCGATAATGCCCGATAATGCACCATCCCTAAAAAAGACATTATCCGGAAATAAATCGGCATGGATGATCGCTTTGGGGGCATGTGCCGGCCAGTGCGTTGAAATATAGGTAAGTTCCTCTTCCAGCATATCGGCCATTCCGGGGGCGATCTCATTGGCCTTTCCATGCAGGTTTTTTGTCATTTCAGCCCATGCGTCGATGCCCATGGCATTGCGTCGTTTTTTTCCTATCGCTGCTCCGGCCTTATGCATGGCAGCCATAGCCAGTCCGAGTTGGCGGCAATGATCCTCGGCGATAACGGATGGCTGTTTTCCTTCCAGAAAACTTACCATCAACGCCGGTTTGCCGTTGAGCCGCTGCAGCGCATCTCCATTCCTGTCACGAATGGGCTGAGGGCAGGGCATGTCTTGCCTTGCCAACCCATCCATCAATGCAACAAAAAAGGGCAGGTCAGCTTCCGGCGTGCGTTTTTCAAAGAGCGTGAGAATATAACGGGTCTCTTTTTCATTCTGGCGCAATGTGAGCAGAAAGTTTGAGTTTTCAATGCCTTCGGCAATGCCTTTGAAAGAAACAAGCTCACCAATATCATAATCACTGAGAAACGCGCGGCAATCCGCTTCACTGACAGGGGTAAACACAGCCATAATTATGCAGCCAATAGCGGCGTGAGAAAGCGATCCACAATCTCTTCGGGTGCAGGCAGAGCGTCAGGGTCTTCACCCGGAAAGGCCTTGGCACGCATATCCGTACGTACCACCCCGGGATCGATAATATGAACTGAGATGCCAAATGCTTCCACTTCAGCGCGGTAGGTCAGTGCCAGTGCTTCCAGCCCGGCTTTACTGACACTGTAGGCCCCCCAATAGGCAGGATAGGAATGTGTGACGCCTGAGGTGACCATCAGCACATATGCCGTTCCAGCTTGTGCGAGCAATGGATGCAGGCTGCGCAGCAGACGAAAATTGGCCGTCAGATTGGTAGCGATGACCTTTTCCCACTGCTTGGCAGACAGGTGCGTGATAGGGGTTAGTTCCCCAAGAATCGCCGCATTCAATACCAGAATATCGAGCCTGCCATAGCGCTCCATCAGGGTCGGTCCAAGCTGATCAACCGACTCTCCCTTTGTCTGATCAAGCGGAATCAAGGCGGCCTGCTGGCCATAAGAGCGAATGACATCATCCGTCTCTTCCAGCCCCTTTGTTTGTCGCGCTGTCAGAATCAGCGACGCCCCTTCTTTTGCGTAGCATTCGGCAACAGCAGCGCCAATACCTCGCGATGCCCCGGTGATGAGCGCCGTTTTCCCGGCCAGGCGACCCGTTTGGGCGTTTGCAGCAGCATTGTGCAGAGCAGAAATCATGAGCGCAGTGCTCGCATACGAGAGATGGCGTGCTCCGGCCGGTTGCCGCTGGCTTTGCCGTTATGGTGATCCGTCAGCGTAATCGCATAATCGCCACTGAAACAGGCATCGCAATATTGTGGGCTGTCATTCAGGCGCTTTGCTTCACCCATGGCGCGATATAGCCCATCCAGAGAGATAAACGCCAAACTATCTGCGCCAATCAGTTCGGCCATCTCCGGCACGGTGTGATTCGCCGCTAACAATTCCTCGCGTGAGGGTGTATTGACGCCGTAGAAACAGGCATGTGTGGTGGGCGGGCTGGCTATGCGCATATGCACTTCGCGTGCGCCGGCATCGCGCACCATGGCGACAATTTTGCGTGATGTCGTGCCACGAACAATCGAGTCATCAATCAGCACGACACGCCGATCTTTCACAAACAGTGGGTTGGCATTGTGCTTCAGCCGCACACCGAGATTGCGAATCTGTTGTGTCGGCTCGATAAAAGTGCGCCCAACATAATGATTACGGATAATCCCCAGGTCAAATGGCGTGTGCGATGCCTCCGCATAGCCAATGGCCGCCGGCACGCCGGAATCAGGGACGGGAACCACAATATCGGCCTCCACCGGATGTTCCTTGGCTAACTCCATGCCAATTTGCTTGCGTGCGGCATAGACGCTTTTATCTTCCAGCACGCTGTCGGGGCGGGCAAAATAAATATATTCAAAAACACAAAAGCGCGGTTTGACCTGTTGGAAAGGCATCATACTGGTAAAGTGATTGCCTTTCAGCACCACCATTTCTCCTGGTTTAACATCGCGTACCTTTTCCGCCCCGATAATATCCAGGGCGCAGGTCTCGGATGCCAGTACATAGGAATCATCGCGACGGCCAAGCACTAAGGGCCGAACGCCATAGGGATCACGCACGCCGATCACCATATCATCGCTCATGGCGACAATGGAATAGGCTCCTTCAATCTGAGAGAGCGCATCGATAAGCCGCTCGGTCACGGTCTCTTTGTTACTGATGGCTACCAGGTGAATGATGGTTTCGGAATCCATGGTGGATTGAAAAATACAGCCACGACGCACCAGTTCATGACGCAATGTCAGCGCGTTGGTCAAATTGCCATTATGCGCGACAGCCAGGCCGCCAAATTCCAGCTCGGCAAAAATAGGCTGCACATTTCGCAATAAAGGTTCGCCCGTCGTAGAATAGCGAACATGGCCAATGCCGCTATGACCTTTCAGATGGCTGATCACATCTGGTGTATTGAACTCCTCACCGACTTCGCCAAGGGCCCGATGAGAATAAAATTGAGCATCATCCCATGTAACGATGCCTGCCGCCTCCTGCCCACGATGCTGCAAGGCGTGCAGACCAAGTGAGATGAGCGCCGCTGCTTCATCAATATGGCTGACGGCGAAGACCCCGCATTCGTCACGAAAGGCATCCGCTTCCTCGTAGGTTTGAGCGGCCGGTGAGTGAACGATCATTCGGTCTCCTTAAATTGATTGAGAAAACGCTCAAGTTCCGTCTCGCGGCTGTCGCGTGGCTGTGTCCGCTCCGCGACGGGTGGTGCATCACCAGCATCTGGGGTGACACGATCCAGCCGCAGGTTGCGTAGCTCCTGGCCGAGTGATCCTAATGCTTCCGGGGTGATGTCGCCAGCCATGCGCGCACCGTCACCACGGTCGTATAAATCACGATAGACGTCTAAGATACGCAATAAATCGCGCACCGTTCGTCGTTCCGGGTCTGGCTCCACATCTTTGGGCAGTTGAGATAAAGGCACCGCCCTGACCATCTGCTCCAATGTCTGACGTTCACCAGGCTGCAATTCGCTGCGCGCCAGATCCGCTGGAATACGGCTCGCCTCAATATTCCCGGTAAGATTGTCACTGAGTTTGCGAAGTTCTCCTGTCCATTCCGGGGCGAGGTTGGTCAGGCTCAGACTGCCAAGTTCCACCAGACGACCGGTCTGCGATGCCTTAATCCATTCCGGTTCATCGCGCCCACCAACAGTGACGGAGTAGGTTAAGTAGCATAGAGAAATGAGGAAGGCGCCACGCAGCATGCCAAACAAAAAACCGAGGGCCTTATCCAACGCGCCGATATCCGCTTTGCGCACCAGATGCATCACCTGGCTGTTGAGGATACCAAAGCTTAAGAGCGCAATAATATAAATGACGGTAATGGCAATACCGTTGCGCAAGGTCTCAGAACCAATATGAGGTTCCAGCAATGGCGTGAAATAAGGAAAAGTCAGCCAGGCAACCAGTGCCGCGCCCAACCATGCCGTAAGCGACAGCGTTTCACGCATAAATCCACGAAAGAACGCGGCAATGGCGGATAGTGCCATCACACTGAGGACAATCACATCAAACAAATGAAATCCGCTAACTTCCATAACCTTCACAGCGAATGATGACGTATCTACGCGCCTTATTATAGCGTTTCAGCCGGTTACGCCAGATTTTTCCAAGACTGCCTTCTCGAGAGGGAACGCTGCCGTGCTTTTAGCCGGGCACATCGATAGCGTCCGACTCTCCAGATGCTTCCTTACGCGTGTGAGCAGCCGGATAAAATCGTTCGACCAGCCCATGAATATGATCGACGCCGCTGCCTTTGACCTTGCTATTGCCGCTGGCGGCCTGACGGGGATAAATGGCGCGACTGAAGCCAAGCTTAGCCGACTCACGAAGCCGCTGTTCAGCGAATGAAACCGGGCGAACTTCACCCGACAGGCCAATTTCACCAAAAATCACGGTATCTTGCGGAATAGGTATATCAGACAGCGATGAGAGTAATGCGGCGACGACCGCCAGATCTGCCGCTGGTTCTTTGATGCGATAGCCACCCGCGACATTGAGATAAATATCGCGCTCGGCAAGGCTGACGCCGCAGCGTGCATCAAGCACGGCCAGCATCATCGATAGGCGGGCACTGTCCCACCCCACCACGGCCCGGCGGGGATTGGCCATGGGCGTGGGAGCGATTAAGGCCTGAATTTCAACGAGGACAGGCCGGGTGCCTTCCATGCCGGCAAACACAGAAGAACCACTCAACGCTTCATCGCGCTTGGTGAGAAAAAGCGCGGAAGGGTTGCCAACTTCAGCCAGCCCATCGGCTGTCATGCTGAACACCCCGATTTCATCGGTGCGCCCGAAACGGTTTTTCATGCCGCGTAAGAGGCGATAAGCGTGACTTCCATCGCCCTCAAACTGGAGGACAACATCGACCATATGTTCCAGCACACGTGGCCCGGCAAGCGCGCCTTCTTTGGTAACATGGCCGACAATCAGCACTGCAATATGGCGTTTTTTGGCAATATGCAGCAAGGCTTGTCCGGCGGCACGTACCTGAGAGACCGAGCCGCTGGCGGCATCCAGAGAGCGGCTATGTAAGGTCTGAATCGAATCGATAATGGCCACATGCGGTGCATCGGCCTTGTCCAGCGTGGCGATAATATCATCGCAGGAGGCGGTGGCTGCGCAGTGAATATGTTCGGGCGACAGACCCAGCCGTTTGGCGCGCTGGCTAATTTGGCCCAATGACTCTTCGCCGGAAAAATAAGCCACAGCTATGCCGCTGGCACCCATATGCCCCGCCGCCTGCAACAGCAATGTCGATTTGCCAATGCCCGGCGCGCCGCCGATCAGGATACCCGCACCCGGTACCAGGCCGCCACCTAACACCCGGTCAAATTCCTCAAGGCCGCTGGATAATCGAGCCGGTTCCTTTCCCAGCTTATCAAGCGAGGTGAGGGTTAATGCGTGGCCACGACGCTCCCCACCCTTCGTGAAGGCAGGGGTGGAGCTATCGATAGACTCTTCTGTCAGGCTGTCCCATGCACCGCAATGGTCACATTGGCCGCTCCACTTCGCTTGCGTGCCGCCACATTGCTGACAGTGATAGTGGCTGGAAGGTTTGGGCATTAAAACAGGGTGATTTTACGCAACACCGGGCCTAGTACCGTCAGGCTTGGGCTATCCAGTGTGATATCCGGGTAGCGCTGGTGGGAAGAGCGATGCGTGAGGATAGGCGGCTGATAGAGCCGGACGATATATTGCTCGCGAAGTCCTTCCTGCTCTAATTTGGCAATGACAAAACGCCCGGGATCAAGCGGCGCATCACGCTCCGACAGGACAATATCGCCCGGCATAAACCCGGCGCGGTCCAGGCTGTGATCCGACACTTCCACGGCAAAGGCTTCCGCAGACAGGCCGTTGCTGTCTGCCAGAAAATACCCGATACCATCACGGTAAATACCTCCGCTTAAGCCGGAATGAGCCAGACAGAATGTGGGCTTGCCTTGAAATGGAATACCACGCGCCATGCGGGTGCCACTTTGAGGTGAAGCCGCCGAAGCCATAGACGGTGGTGGGCCGTAGCGTTTGAGGTCGTCAGGATCGTCAATCAATTCGCGATGGTCGACGTTAAAAAAATCGGCGAGCGCAAAACGAGCCTTCTCCGGCAAATGCTTGGGTACGCCTCGGCGCAGATATTGCTGGAGATAGGCGTGATTACGACCAATGGCGCGCGATACGGTCGCCAGATCGAGCGGTGGATCATGCGATGCAATCAGGTCTTTTAGCGTTGCGCGTGCGTCCCTCGTCGGGGCAATGACATCCGTGTCCATATCGGTCATGGGTAAATCTGAATCTTATCCGGGTTTGAGCAGTAATGACACCAGATAGGCGGATGCCTATCATGGCGGAAAGGATGTTATTCTTACACCGGAAGCACAGGAAAAGGCAATGGCCAGGCGAGGTTATTTACCCGAATTATTGGAGGAGATCACCACAAACCGTCCGGTAATGTCGCGCACCAGTTGGGGTACCAGGCTCACAATCATGTAGAAAATATATGACACCATGGCGATGATGATGAGTGAAATCAATAAATCCTGACGGGCAAGACTACCGGTCTCCCCGGGCATCTGCAGAATATCGAGCAGCGCCGTGCCACTGGTGCCGCGGAATAAAAAGCTGTCGAGGCTGCCATTATGGCCGAGAAAAATGATGCGATCGATGCCGATAATACTCAATGACAAAAAGGCAAAGAGGATGACCGGCTGCAAAGTGAACTGAATAATCTGGTTTACCCAGCCAAGAAACAGATAATGCGTGCTGCGAAACAGGAAGAAGGCCAGAAAAACCGGCGCGAGCCCAATGAGCAGAATAATGGCCAGAATCGCGATCAGGTAAATCCATAAGGCTTTGGCAACGGCCGCAAAGAAAAACACGCCGGTTGCCGCCAGTGCAAACATATAAAAAATGCCAATCTGATCGATGCTGGCAACTTCCGTTAAATTTTCAAATGTATTCAACCCAATCAGACGGCCTACCAGTAAATCAATCGGCGTGATGGGGCTGATCATGTCAGGAGCCAGGCTCTCGGCATTGCCTGGGGCATAGGGACCTTTCGGGTCGATGATTGCGGCCATATCACGCGTAATCACCATCACCAATTCATCGACGCTGTACAAAATACCCGGTAACACCTGCTCATTAAATAAGTCGGCACCAAAGGGACTGACCATTGCGCCTAAAAACACGATTTTCAGCAAATGGCGCATCACCTCGCCGCTGGTGAAGGGGGTCATGCCAAGGGCGAACCCTATGCCCAAAATCATGATATAAAGTACGATAAGGGCCGAGACAATATTGGACATCGGGCTGAGAAGCCCCTGATAAAGGACGTAATGTGCGCCGGTGAGCATGGTTTTCATTTGCTCGATAATCAGTGAAAAAGACCGGCGCTGTTGCGGTTCATATGCTTGTTGCGCCGCATTCCCTGCGCTGCCATCTGCAACGGTGGCATCAATCATCGCATCGGATTCGCTTCCCGCCTCTCCATCCTGCGCCAATGCAGAGCTGCTCAATAATAGCAGGCTGATGAACAGCATCATTCCATAGCGTATGACGTATGCCGGCCACCGTGTCATGTACGTGCCTCTTGTGTAATAGGGCCTTCTGCTCGGCCATGAATGAATTGATCCACATAATCATTATTGGAGCGGTCAATCTGATCGACATTGCCATGCCAGATGATGGTGCCACGATAGAGCATGGCAATGCGGTGACCGATTTTTCGGGCGCTGGCCATATCATGGGTAATAGAAATGGTGGTGGACCCCAGCTCTGCCGTGCATTTCACAATCAGATCATTGATGACATCGGCCATGATCGGGTCGAGGCCGGTTGTCGGTTCATCAAAGAAGATAATTTCCGGGTTGAGTGCGATGGCTCGCGCCAGTGAAATGCGCTTTTGCATGCCGCCGGACATTTCCGCAGGGTATTGATCGGCAATATCGGCAGAAAGACCGACGGATTCCAGTTTTTCCACAGCCAGATCACGTGCCTTTCTCCGGCTCATCAATTTATGCTGAAGCGGGGCAAAGGCGACATTCTCCCAGATGCTGAGAGAATCAAACAATGCCCCCCCCTGAAATAACATGCCGAATTTTCGCATCAAATCATCGCGCTCATGCACCCCAAGGCGTGTCGTCTCACGGCCATCAATGGTGACAGACGATCCCTTATCTGGCGTAATCAGTCCTAAAATGCATTTGAGCAGTACCGATTTACCGGAACCGGAGCCGCCAATCACCACCAGTGATTCGCCACGCTGAATATCGAGGTCAACCCCGTTCAATACCGCTTTACGGCCAAACGATTTTCGTAATTCTTTCAGGTTGATTTTAGAGGTATCACTCATTTGGCAAAAAACAGTTCGGTGATGACGTAATTCGACAGCAGGATCAAAATAGACGCGCTCACGACAGCATTGGTGGTGGCTTTACCCACGCCTTGCGCGCCGCGCCCTGAGAAATAGCCGTGATAGCACCCCATTAATGTAATGATGAAGCCAAATACAGCGGCTTTTACCAGCCCGGAGACGACATCTTTCATCTCCAGATATTGAAAGGTGGAGTGTAAATAAGGCCCCGGTGAGAAACCAAGCTTGTGAACGGAAACCAGGTAGCCACCAAACACGCCGATAATGTCGGCAACCAGCACCAATGCCGGCAGCATTACAATGCCGGCTAATATGCGCGGAGCAAACAGATATTTGAAAGGGTTGGTGGAGAGAGTCACTAGCGCATCGATTTGTTCTGTCACCCGCATGGTGCCGATTTCAGCGGCAATGGCGGCACCAATGCGCCCGGCCACCATCAGCCCGGCCAGTACCGGGCCTAACTCACGGGTGATGGATAGCACGACCACAATCGCAATCGAGCTTTCGGCCGAAAAGCGCGAGAAGCCGGAATAACTTTGAAGCGCAAGGACGGCCCCGGTAAAAATCGCCGTCAATCCGATGACGGGCAGGGAGTAAAATCCAATTTCCCGCATTTGCGCAAGAATAAGCCGTGGGTAATAAGGGGGAGTGGCCACATGCCGCAGCGCATTGCCGCCAAACATTCCCAAGCGGCCACTGGAGGCTAGAAAACTGAGCAATACACGGCCCAGCGGCGCGAGCAAATGAGTGGCAGCAAGATGAATCATAAGGGCAGAAGTCGAACAAACACGTGACATTATAGCGGGTTATACACGCGTGCATAGCGCCTGCCAAGACCGGTGAGTATTTCGTAGCCAATTGTGCCAGCCTGACTCGCCAGATCATCAGCAGATTGATGTACTCCCAGCAATTCAGCATAAAGCATGTGACCATGAAACGCATGTTCCGGCAGGGCGGAGAGATCAACGGTGATCAAATCCATCGATACACGCCCGGCAATGGGGGCAGACATCTTGCCGCCATCATAATGCACCACCACACTACCGCGATTGCTCAGGCTGCGCGGCAGTCCGTCGCCGTAACCAACCGGAAGGGTGCCGAGCAGTGTGCCTTGCGGGGTCTGATAGGTTGCGCCATAGCCTGCCGTGCCGCCTTCGGCGACCTTGCGTAGTTGCACAAAAGGAGCAGTAAGCGTCACCACCGGCTGCATGGGGTTGGGCTGAGTTGGGGCTGGATTAAGGCCATACAGCGCGGCGCCGGGGCGCACTTCCTCAAAGAGATGATCAGCAAACTGAAAGCAGCCAAAAGAGTTGTGCAGGCTGATCGGAAGGTCAGGCATTTGCTCGCGCAAGGCATCGCACGCAGATAGCTGTGCGTGATTTAATAGGTGGTCGGGTGTGTCGGCGCAGGCGAAATGACTGAGTAGTTGCGAGAGGCGAAGCCCGCGCCAGGCATCCCGATCATCCAGCAGCTCGACAAATTGCGTCCGGTTAAAGCCTAATCGCTTCATGCCGGTATCAATATGGCAATAGGCATGAAGTGCTCGCCCGATGCGCTGCGCTTCCGCGCGCCACAAGGCAAGCTGTCCTTCATGGTTTAGCACCGGTTGCAGACGGTGAATCGGGCAGAGTCTGGCCTCTTCTTCGCTATTCACCCCATGCAGCACGCCAATCCACACATCCGGCAATAATGCCCGAAGTGCAATACCTTCATTGATGTGTGAGACATAAAAATGCTCGCATCCGGCAGCATGCAGCGCATCGGCGACCGGCCCCATGCCCAGCCCATAGCCATCGCATTTGACGACACAGGCGACACGCGCCGGGGATGTTCGCTCTACAATCAGACAATAATTGGCAACCAGCGCTGCCAGATCAACGCTACACAGGGCTTGATTTTCGGGTGGTTTGGTCATCAGCCGGTTAGAGACATATGATACGCGCTTCGATAAGTGTTGTATTAATATTCCGGCATATAATCATCATTGGCGTAGTTTTTAAACCGGGTAGTGTCGCCATGGAAGGCGAGCTTGACCGTCCCGATAGGGCCGTGGCGCTGCTTGGCGATAATGACTTCGGCGAGGCCGTGCACGGCTTCCATCTCGCGCTGCCAGTCCTCAAATTGCGGAGTGCCCTCGCGCGGCATTTTACGCGCCACGTAATATTCCTCACGGAAGACGAACATCACCACATCGGCATCCTGCTCGATCGAGCCGGATTCACGCAAATCCGACAATTGCGGGCGTTTATCGTCGCGCTGTTCGACGGCGCGCGACAGCTGCGACAGGGCGATGACCGGGATATTGAGTTCCTTCGCTACCGCTTTCAGACCTTGCGTAATCTCGGATATTTCCTGCACCCGGTTGGTTTGGGCCTGCGCACTGACACCGCGCATGAGTTGCAGGTAATCGACAATCAATAATGACAGATTAAACCGCCGCTTCATTCGTCGGGCCCGGGTGCGCAGTGCCGAGACACTGATGGCCGGTGTGTCGTCGATAAAAAACGGTAGTTGGTGCAAATTATTACTGGCCTTGACCAGCTGGGTGAATTCATCGCTACTGAGCTCTCCCTTGCGCAGGCGCGAAGAGTTGATGCCGGATTCGCTTGCAATCAAGCGTCCGGCCAACTGCTCGGCCGACATCTCCAGCGAAAACATGCCGACTGAGCCGGGCTTCTCGCCGCCTTCCTGCTCATGTTTTTGCATTAAGGCGTTCGCTGCTTCATAGGCCATGGTGGTAGCCAGCGCCGTTTTTCCCATCGATGGTCGCCCGGCAATGATCACAAGGTCCGATGGCTGGAAGCCGCCAAGCAGGCGATCCATATCAATAAAGCCGGTCGTCAGACCGGAGACGGCGCCCGGGTTACGAAAGGCCTGTTCGGTGCGTTGAATGGAATCGGTGACGGATTTGGACAAAGGCTGGAAGGCCGCTTCCGAACTGCCGCTGGTTGCGAGGGTGAACAGGGATTGTTCGGCCTGTTCGATTTGGTGCTCTGCGGTCAGATCCGGGTCATCGGTGATGTAGGCATCATTGGCAACCTCTTCGCCAATGGAAATAAGCTGGCGCTTGAGCGCCAGATCGTAAATGGAGCGGGCATAATCGCGGGCGGTGATCAGCATACCGGCGCCGGCCGCGAGTTTCGCCAGATAACTCGCGCCACCCAGCTCTTTCAATGCTTCATCCTGATCGAAGATGGGCTTCAGCGTCACCGGGTTGGCAAGCATGCCGCGGTCGATATATTTTTCAATCGCCCCGTAAATCCGCGCATGAAGCGGCTCGAAAAAATGCTCCGGCCGCAAAAAATCGCCAATATCGTGAATCGCCTCATTTTTAATCAGCAAAATGCCGAGCAGGCCTTGTTCGGCATCAATATTATGCGGCAAGGCCCGATAGGCATCTTCCTCTTTGGTGCGAGAGGCATTATCATTGCTAGTGGGGAGGGAGTCGGGAGCGGCCATAAAAAAGCAGGATGGTAAACAATGGAACGATCGCTACTCTAGCAAGCCGTCGTCGGAATGCGAGTGAATTTTATCATCATGCTCATCGCAAGCTTTCGGTGCGATGTTGTAAAAAAGCAACAATGCGCTATGTAGAGCCGGTAACTTTCCATCACCTCATGCCGCTGCATTGAGGTGCCTCTTGCCCTGGGTGAGGGGAGGTTGCTTTCTGCAAAATGAGTGGAAAGAGGGAAAGATGAGCCGTAGTCAGGTACGAGGGCGCATCTTGTTGGTTACGCTTGCTTTGCTGGTTTTGCTGGTCGGTGTTATACTCGTCAGAGTAACAGATAGTCCGGCAGCAGAGCCTCAGGATAGCGTGTTCTCGCTGTCAGTAGGCGAAACAAAGGTCGAAGTAGTCGAATGCCCGGCAATCGAGCCGGGGCAGGGCGTAATGCTAAGCATGGAACTCGTCTGTGACGACGATTCATGCGACTATACCTTTACCTGCGATACCATCGACGGGCAATAACCAACAGCGGTTGGGAGGGGACGTGTCCCCTCCCGGCTGTATAAAAAGCCTCAGGCAGCGTCGGCCGTTTTGCCATCTGCTTCTGATGTGTCAGAGTCATCTGTCGCCGCTGCTGCACTCTCTGCCTTCTCAGACTCGAGATTATCTGCGGAGTTTGCAGTATCTTCCGCTTTAACCTCGTCTTTCGCAGGCTTAGCTGGTTTTTTAGATGCTTCCAGCGCTTCTTTCGCTTCTGATTGCGAGCGGGCGATATTGATTTTAATGTCGCAATTCACTTCCGGGTGCAGCCCGAGCGTAACGGTGTAAATGCCGGTATATTTAATGGCATCATTCAAACGCACATGCTTGTGGCTTACCTCTGAGGCAGTTTCTGCGACGCTGTCGGCAATATCGCGCGCCGAAACGGACCCGTAGAGACGGCCATCTTCCGATGCCTGGCGAATCAGGGTGGCAATCAAGCCGTCAAGTTTGGCGGCAATCGCTTCTGCATCTTTGCGGCGCTGTTCGTTTTCCGCTTCGATTTTCGCGCGCTCCGCCTCGAAATAGGCCACATTATCTTTGGTAGCGCGCAGTGCTTTTTTATTCGGGATAAGAAAATTACGGGCATAACCGTCTTTGACGGTTACTGTATCACCAATTTTGCCAAGTTTTTCGACACGTTCTAAGAGTATCACTTCCATGATTATGATCCTTTATCAAATTGTCTCCGCCTTTAGACAGAGGTTAGGGTTCGTCCCACCGACAGGCAGTGCTTCAGCACGGCATAGACGGCGATACACAATGCTGGCCAGAATACCAGCAGGCTCAGACCATATAGGCCGGTGAGCCAGACTTCCTTCATCGGCCAGTGTTGCATCGTGCGGTGCACGGCAAACATGGCTGAGAAGAAATAGGGGAGCAGGAGCAGCAAAAAAGTCAACTGCCCTAAATACGCAATGACTGGCCCGCCGATAAAAGCGGCCAGTCCGGCAAGACATAAAGCAGCCAGCAATGATGGAGGCAATTGGGCATTATCGGCATGAAAAACCGGCCGCAGCGGTTGACCGCTTGCGGATACGAGCCGGTGAGCCAGCCAGCCATTGACGGTGAGCAGGCTCATGGTGAACCAGATCATGCCGGCAGGCAGCATATAGGTGAGGCTTTCCGCTTCCTGATGCATGGCATTGGCCATCTCAGGCTGCACCACGCTTTGACTGATCACCTCCATAATAACACCATACACATAGCCCTGCATGCCGGTATAATCGCTCGATTCCTGTGGTTGGCCGGCCAGCCAGAGGGCAGTGAAGATTGCAGCGAGGCAGGCGGCATACACCACTGTAAGCAAAATATGCGAGAGCGGTGTCCAGACAATCAGTGCGTTCACACTATGATCATCGGCAGAAGGCTCCTGGGTCTGAACGATGCCCAGCGGATGAAGAAACCGCCAGATAAAGAGAAAAGACGGTACGGCAATCAATGCCACATAGACTCCAAGCGCAGGCGCGGAAGCATAGGGCGCAATGATGAGTAATGCGATAAGAGCGCTGAGGCCGGCCAGCCGTGCTCCATGCTGGAATCCGACCCAGAACAGAGGAAAGGCAGGCATCAACAGCATCATGGGCAAAGCAGCGAGCATGGAATTAGCACTGCCGCCAACAAGATACAATACTGCGCTGGACACCCCGGCAATGAATAATGAGAGCGGGGCAGAGCGCATGGTTAGATCAACCTGTAATATGTGATAATGCGATAGCGATTCTTAGCTATCAACATAAGGAAGCAGAGCGATAGCGCGGGCACGCTTAATGGCACGGGCCAGCTCGCGTTGCTTCTTTGCCGACACAGCCGTAATACGGCTTGGCATGATTTTACCGCGTTCGGAAATAAAACGCGAAAGCAGTTTTGTATCTTTATAATCAATAACCGGCGCATTAGACCCGGATAACGGGCAGGTTTTACGACGGCGAAAAAATACGCGGCGGGAGGATTGTGGTTTCGCAGAAGCGCTCATTATTTCGTTCCTTCTTTGTCGTAGCGGCTACCTGTTTGCAACGGCGCGCTCTGGTCGTCTTCAATCGCATCAACCCTGATGGTCATGGTGCGAATCACATCTTCATTCAGGCGCAGTTTGCGCTCCATTTCTTTGATTGCATCAACGGGAGCATCAATGCCGAGAAAACCATAATGGCCTTTGCGGTTTTTATTGATTTTATAAGCAAGGTTGCGCAATCCCCAATATTCAGTTTTGACGACCTTACCTTTGCCTTCTTCAATAATCGAACTCAAATCGGCTGAAATCTTTTCAACGTCGGACTGAGCAATATCCTGACGGGCGATGAACGTGCTTTCGTAAAGCGGCATAATTAATCCTACTTCATCTATTGTTTTTACCTCTTCGGCGCATCATGTCATCTTTATGTTCACGCCGACCCTTCGTAAAAGAGCTAGGTAACATACATATTTTTTGTTATGACGCAACGCTTAATAACGATCATATCAGGAAATAATGGGTCAGGAAATAATGGGT